>JAFPWV010000022.1 GCA_017412675.1 Clostridia bacterium | reverse complement strand
CAACCTGTTCGAACACACGCTGCCGGATTACGGTATCGAGACCACCTTCGTCGATCCCGAGAAGGGTGCGAAAGCCTTTGAAGAGGCGATCCAGGAGAACACGCAGCTCATTTACATCGAGTCCATCGGCAACCCGAACAGCGACATCCCGGACATCGACCTGCTCTCCGAGATCGTGCACAAGCACGGCATCCCGGTCGCCGTCGACAACACCTTCGGTACGCCATACCTCATCCGCCCGATCGAGCACGGCGCGGACATCGTCGTGCACTCGGCGACGAAGTTCATCGGCGGTCACGGCACGACCCTCGGCGGCATCATCGTGGACTCCGGCAAGTTCGACTGGAAGGCGTCCGGCAAATACGCCCCGATCGCGGAGCCGAACCCGAGCTATCACGGCGTGTCCTTCGCGGATGCAGTCGGCCCGGCGGCGTTCGTCACCTATATCCGGGCGATCCTGCTCCGGGACGAGGGCGCGGCGATCTCCCCCTTCGCGGCGTTCCTTCTCCTGCAGGGCACCGAGACCCTTTCCCTGCGGCTCGAACGCCATGCGGAGAATGCCAAAAAGGTCATCGACTACCTCGTGAAGCACCCGAAGGTCGCCAAGGTGAACCATCCTTCCCTGCCGGACCATCCGGATCACGCGCTGTACGAGCGGTACTTCCCGAACGGGGGCGGGTCGATCTTCACGTTCGAGATCAAGGGAGGCCAGGAGGAGGCGCACCGCTTCATCGATCATTTGACGCTCTTCTCGCTCCTTGCGAACGTCGCGGACGTCAAGTCCCTCGTGATCCATCCGGCAACGACGACGCACTCCCAGCTCTCCGCCGAGGAGCTCGCGGCCTCCGGCATCACCCCGGCGACGATCCGGCTGTCGATCGGCACGGAGCACATCGACGACATCCTCGCGGACCTCGAAGCGGGATTCGCGGCGGTGTGAGAACGTGAAACACCTTCGGCCCCGACGGGCCAAGCAAGGGACTGTTCCTCTGAGCAGCCCCTTTTTTGCGTTTTCCACAAAAACCGGATTGACAAGCGGGAATTTTCAGACTATAATGAAGAAAAAAACCACCGGAGGCAGTCATGAACGACATCTTTGCCATCGAACCCTACGGCGCGGGCTTTCACGCTGCGGTAGGACGGCCCCTGAACATCCGCATGGCGCGCGGGTCGCTCGAAGCCGCAAAGACCTGCGCGATCCGCATCCCAAAGGGTGAATTCCTCGCCTTCGCATCGCCGGGCGCACCGACCTCCGCGTCCTGGTACACCTTCGGAACGGGGCTCGCGGTCGACCACGGCAAATTCCGCGAAAACATGGAAAAATACCCCGATCTTGCCGACGCGATCCGGGAGATCTACGAGGACATCCGGGACTGGTGCACGGGCGAGCAGATCGGCGCGCATCAGGACGCCTACGAGCGCGAGATCGCCTCGACCGGCGCGTGCTGGGGCGGCGGCTGGGCGGGACACTCGAATCCCGATTACGACCGGCTCCTCCATCTCGGGACGGAGGGGATCCGCGCGCTCATCGCCGAAGGGCTCGCGAAGAATCCCGGTGCGGCGGACTTTTACGAGGGCACATTCCTCGCGATGGACGCGCTCGACGTGCTCGGGGACCGGTTCCGCGCGCTGGCCGAAGAGCTTGCGGCGTCCGCGGAGGATCCCGAAGACCGGGCGGAATACGAGGCGACGGCGGCGGCATTCTCCGTGATCCCGCGCAGGCCCGCGTATGACATGCGCTCGGCGGTCCTCTTCTTCTGGATGTTCTTCACCTTCGACGGGATCGATTCGCCCGGACGGCTCGATCAGTTCTTCCTCGATTACTGGCGCGCGACGCCCGAGGCCGAGGCAATAAAACAGCTCGAACGGCTCTGGCAGGCGTTTCACGAGACGCGGACGTGGAACCTCTGCATCAGCGGGAGCGACGAGAACTGGAACGATCAGACGAACGAGGTCTCGTGGGCCGTTCTCGCGCTCGCGGAGAAATACAAATACCAGACGCCGAATATCACCATGCGCGTGCACCGGAACACCCCGGACGCGCTCTGGAACCGGGCTGCCGAGGTCCTCGCGACGGGGATCGGGATGCCCGCCCTCTACAACGACGAGGTGGTCTGCCCCGCGCTCGAGAAGATGGGGATCCCGCCCATCCACAGCCACCTCTACTGCATGAACGGCTGCAACCAGATCGACATCATGGGCAAATCCCACATGGGGCTCGAGGACGGCGAGGTCAACTTCGGCAAATGCCTCGAATACGCCCTTTTCGACGGGTACGACACCATGCGGGACGCCCAGCTCTCGATCCACACGGGCGACGCGTCGAAATTCGAGACCTTCGGGGAGCTCATGGAGGCCCTGTACCGCCAGATCGACCGGATCACGGACGTCTCGGTCAGCCTTTCCCTCTCCTCACAGATGACCTACGCCCGGTACGCGCCGTCCCCGATGCGCTCGTGCCTGCTCGACGGGTGCCTCGAACGCGGGCGGGACTACAAGAACGGCGGTCCGCTCTACGGCGACGGACAGATCCTCTCCGAGGGGATGCCGGACTGCGTCGACTCCCTCGCGGCGGTGAAGAAATTCGTCTTCGAGGAAGGCCGCTACACCATGGCCGAGCTGCTCGACGCGCTCCGGAAGAACTTCGAGGGGTACGGGGAGATGCGCGCCGTGCTCATGACCGCGCCGAAGTTCGGCAACGACGATCCCTACGTCGATTCGATCATGAAGGAGGTCTCGGATCACTGGTTCGCGTACCTCAAGACCAAGCACACCTTCCGCGGCGGCACCTTTGCGGGCGGATGCTCGACGTTCAGCCGGGCCGCCAACAACGGACGCGCCTGCCCCGCCCTGCCGAATGGCCACCTGCGCGGCGATCCGATGTTTGCGGACTGCATCGGCGCGGTCCCCGGTCAGGACGTCTGCGGTCCGACGGCGGCGGTGAAATCCGCGCTCACCTACGATCAGACCGAGGTCACGAGCGGATTCGTGTTCCAGCTCCGCTTCGACAAGGCGCTCTTTGCGACGGAAAAGGGGATGGCGTCCTTCGTCTCGCTTGCGAAATCGTATTTCCGCGGCGGCGGTCAGCAGCTCTCGGTCAATGTTCTGAATCCCGAGGAGCTGAAGGAAGCGCAGATCCATCCGGAGCGGTACGGGGACCTCATCGTGCGCGTCGGCGGGTATAGCGACTACTTCGTGCGGCTCTCCCGCGACCTGCAGGACAACATCATCGCCAGAACGAACTATTGAGAGGTGTACGATATGACAACGTTCTTCTGCGGCGCGGCCCGCGCGGACATCACGCCCCCGGTCGGGACGCTGCTCTTCGGGTACAATCCCCATCAGGTGAGCACATCGATCCATGACAACCTCGCCGTCACCGCCGCCGCCTTCTCGGACGGGGAGACGACCGCCGTGCTCGTCACCGCCGACGTCTGCGAGATCCAGACCGCGCTCTCCGACGAGATCCGCCGGGCAGCCGGAGAAGCCGCGGGCATCGCATGGCAGAACATCCTCCTCTCCGCGACGCACACGCATTCCGCGCCGAACGTCACGGGCATGGAGGGCTGGGGCGACGTGGACCGTCCTTACGTCGACACCGTCTTCCTTCCGGCGATCGTGAAGGCGGTGAAGGAAGCGGTCGCTTCGATGGAGCCCGCCGTCCTCGGCATCGCCGAAACGGAAAGCCGGGTGGGCGTGAACCGCCGGGAGCTGAAACGCGGCGGCAGGGTCGACTTCGGGCAGAATCCGTGGGGACCCTTCGACACGACGATGACGGTCATCGCGATCCGATCCGAGGACGGGCGCGGGATCCTCAACCTCGTGCACTACGGATGCCACGGGACGGCGGCGGGCTGCAACCGGGAGATCAGCCGGGACTGGTCCGGGATGATGGTCGACCGAATGCAGCGCGAGACCGGGATTCTGACGGCCTACTGGCAGGGCGCGTGCGGCGATACGGGCCCGCGGATCTCGAACGGCGCCACGACCGGCGACATCACCTACGTCGAGGAGCTCGGCTCCCTCGCTGCGATGGACGCGGTCCGGGCGTGGCGGCAGATCAAATCGTATCACACGCCCGCCCTCTCCGTCTTCCGCGGAACGGTGCGCATCCCGACGGTCCCGCTGCCCACGGAAGAGGAAGCCCGGGCAAAGCTCGCGTCGTTCGGCGATCCCGCGAAGCTCATCAACATCCAGGCGCTGGAATACGGGCACTGGCGGGACGTGCTCGCGGCGATCCAAAACGAGGTCACGCCGCCCGGGGCGTTCACCTATGACACCACGCTCGTCGCGCTCGGAGACATCCTCTGGATCCCGCACCCGTTCGAGATCTTCACGGAGATCACGCTCCGGCTGCGGCAGTACGCGCCATACGCGCACGTCCTGTCGCTTTCGACGACGAACGGGACGAACGAATACCTGCCGTCCAAGGGCGAGATGCTCCGCGGCGGGTACGAGGTCGACTGCTTCCGCTATGGCCATGTCTTCCCGATGACGGACGACGCGGACGAGCACATCATCGAAGACAATCTCCGGATTCTCGGAGTGTGAGGAGGGTTTTATGTATCGGATCGGACAGGAAGAGATCGACGCGGTCGCACGGGCGATTCTGAGCCGCGATTTCTTCAAAATCAACGGGAGCGGACAGGAAGTCCTCCGCTTCGAGGAGGAGTGGAAGGCCTTCACCGGCTCGGCGCACGCCCTCCTGATGACGTCGGGGTATGCCGCGCTCGCGTCCGCGCTCATCGGCATGGGCATCGGACCGGGCGACGAGGTGATCGTCCCGGCGTACACCTACATCGCAACGGCGCTCGCCGTTCTCGAAACCGGGGCGATCCCGGTCATCGCGGACACGGACGAAACGCTCACGCTCTCGGCGGAGGACACGGAGCAGAAGATCACCCCGTGCACGAAGGCGATCATCCCCGTGCACATCCAGGGCTTCCCCTCCGACATGGACGGACTTCGGGCGGTCGCGGCGCGTCACGGCGTGCGGATCCTCGAGGATGCGTGCCAGTCGGCGGGCGGGTGTTACCACGGCAGGCCCCTCGGATCGATCGGGGACGCCGGGGCCTACAGCTTCAACTATTTCAAGATCATCACCTCGGGCGAGGGCGGAGCGCTCGTAACGAACGACCGCACGATCCACGAACGCGCCCTGATCTATCACGATGCGTCGGCCGTCGCGTTCTTCGGGTCCCAGCTCGACGGGATCTCGGAGCCGCTCTTCGGCGGACGGGAATACCGCGTGTCGGACCTCACGGGGGCGATCCTGCGCGAACAGCTGAAACGGCTGCCCTCGCTCCGCGCCGATCTCAAACGGGGCCAGTGCACGATAGCGGAATCTCTCGCGGGGATCCTGACCCTCGCGCCGTCGCATGACTTCGAGGGCGACACCGGGACGACGCTCGCCTTCCGGTTCGAGTCGGAGGCGGAAACGCGGCGCTTCGCGGCGAAATGCGCGGAGGGCGGGATCGGACTGACCGTGCCGATCGACACCGGCAAGCACGTCTACACCAACTGGACGCAGGTGATGGAAAAGCGCGGCGCCCTGAACCCGCTGATGGACCCCTACCGGATGGAGGCCAACCGCGGCGCGGCGTGCGATTACACCCCCGAGATGTGCTCGAAAACCCTCGATCTGCTCGCGCGGACCGCGTATCTCGCCGTCAATCCCGAATGGAGCGAGGCGGACATCGCGCACGTCACCGGGGTGCTGGCGGACGCGGCGAAGGGATGACGAAATAAATAGCGAAAAGAGCTGCCCATGAGACAGCTCTTTTTGTTATGTGGTTTCAGCGTCAGCCGTTGCCCTCGGCGTCGGGATCCGCTGCGTTCTCACCGGGATCTTCTGCCGGAGCTTCTGCCTCGGCCTCAACGGTGAATTCCGCCGATCCGTTCTTCGAGTTGAGCGTGAAGGAAACGGTATATCTGCCCGCTTCGAGCTTCATTTCCGCGGGGAGGGTGATGGCGATCACGCCGTCCTTCGCTTCCGCCGCCATGCCGTCGATCGAGACCGCTTCGCCGTCCGCTTCGAGGCCCTTCACGACGACGTCCGCGCCGCCGAGATCGTCGAGGTCGAAGTCCGGAGTCACTTCAATGACACCGTCCTTCATCTCCGCCGTGAACGCGGGATCCGCGCCTTCGATGAGGAGCTTCACTTCGCCGTTCTGCGCGATGAATTCGACGTGCTTCAGGTAGAGGTCCGCGTACCGGACTTCTTCGAGCTTGTTGTCCTTCGTGAGGCGGATCGCCCGCATGTCCTTCGCGATGGCGTAAGCCGTGCCGTCGACGGAGACCGTTCCGGAGGTGTAGCCGGTGACGACGCCTTCGGCGATCACAGCATCCTCGGCTCCGGTGACATGCCCTTCCGCGTCGAGGCGGTAGTCATGCCCTTTTTCGAGATCGCCGGACGAGGAGAGGACCGCTTCGATCTCGCCTTTTGCGAAGTTGTACACCGTGTATTCGGTCCAGCTTCTGCCGTTTTCATAGACCTGGCCGACCTCGGCGAGGATGCGCACGGAGGCGGCGTCGGGATCGTAAGCGCCGACTGAGCCGTCGGAGACGCAGAGGTAGGAGAGCAGTTCGACGTTGCCGACCTCGTTCTGGAAGACCGCGACGATCTTCGCGCCATCCGCGATCGCCATGTCGCCGAGGTTGGCGCCGCGCTTCCGGCTCCAGCTGCCGTTCTGGCAGACGACGATCTCGGCGTTTTCATCGACGATGAATTTCACCGCGTCCATGCCGGCCGCCGTAGCGAGGGTTTCCGCGCCGCCCGCCTTGAGGATGAAGCTGTTTCTGCCGTCCGCTTCGACGGAGGAGTCCTTCGCCGCTTCGATGATGAGGGCGATCTCATCCGCGCCGTTTGCGTTCTGGGCGAATTTCTTCGCGCCTCTCTCGAGCACGCCATCCTTCGCTTCCGCCGCGATCAGACGGAATTCGCCGTCGGATTCGAGGTAGCGGTAGACCTCGCCCTTCTGCGCCGCGCCGTCGGTCACGTAGATGTTCTGCTCACGGCCGTCGAGGAAGGCGGTCATGACATAGCGGAACGCGCCGTCTTCATAGACGCGGTAAGCATCGGAGAGCGCCGTCAGGTACTTCGAGGCCGTCACGGTCACACTGCCTTCGATCACCGCGGCGATCTGTCCGTCGTACACGGCGACCGTGGCGTTCTTCCCGAGGGTCAGCTTCGCGCGGATGGCGTCTGCCGGGATGCCCGCGGTCTCGTTGCCGAGATCATAGAGGACGTCGTCGATCTTCGCTGTGCCGTTCGTCAGACGCTTCACCGAACCTGAGACGATGTCGAGCGTGTCGGCGATGACGAGGGAGGAGGTGTTCTTGTTGTAGTAGTAGAGGACGTATTCGCCGTTCACGGCGTTCGCTTCGTTTTTGACGTCGACGTCACGGCGTCCATCGGCGAGGTTCACATGTCCGTCCGCGTCGATGTCCAGTCTGCCGACCTTATAGGGCGTGAGGATGCCGATCTTCGCGGTGTCTTCCCCGTCCGCGCGGATGAGGGAGATGCGGCAGAAGCCGAGGAGGGGCTTCAGCTCGTCGACGCTCTTGATCTGACCGAGGACGGCGTCGTCATCGTAGACGAAGAGCTTGAGCTCGCTGTCGTTCGTCGCAAGGGCGTCGGAGTATTCCTTCACGAGGGTGTAGCGGCCGTCGCCGATTTTGACGATCTTCTTGTCGATCGAGGCGGTGATGAAGTCCTCGCGCTCGCTCATCGGATTTGCGGAGAGGATCGTGCGCACGCCGCCCTCCGTCTTCACGATGAGACGGAAGGTCTCGCCGAGGTGTTCGTCCGCGTCAGCCGCGATCCGGCGTCCGTCGACGGTCATGGATCTGCCGTCGGAGGTGAGGAACGCCACGAAGCCGTTCTTCACGACGGGCGCGCCATCGATGGCCCAGCGGTTGGTGGCGGTGAGGATGGCGTCGGTCATCTCGTAGCCGAAGACCTCTTCGATGAGGGAGCTCACTTCCTCGATAACGGCGCCGTTCTGAGCCGTCTTCGGGATACGGAGCTCGGCGGTGAGGGCGTTATAGAGGATCTGTGCGGTCTCGCCCCTCGTGAGGGTCTCGGCGTAAGCGACGTCTTCGAGATTCTGATCGAGCCCGAGACGCACGGCCTGGTTGATGTAGGACCACGGGTATCCCGCGTTCATGCCGGCGCTTTCCTGTCCGAGCGCGCGGACGAGCATCGTCATGGCATCCTGCTTGGTGATGCCGCCCTTCGGGTTGAAGCTCTTCGGCGACGTGCCGCGGATGTATCCCGCCGCATTGGCCCAGGAGATCGCGCCGTTGTAATAGGGATCGTAGAGGTCGGCGAACACGGTGGTGTTCTCGCGTCCGGCGTCGTCACGGCCGAGCATCAGGCGGAAGAGGAGCGTCGCCATCTGTTCGCGGGTCACGGGGTCGTCGGGAGAGAATTCGTTCTCCGACGTGCCGCGGATGACGCCGATATCCGATAAAATGGAGATTTCGGTCGCCGCGCGGCTGCCTTCTTTGACGTCGTCATAGGTTTTCGCCGAAACCGCAGTTGCACCGAACGCGATGGTCAGGGATGCGAGCACGGCTGCGAAAAGTTGCTTTTTTGTCATGGATTGCCTCCTGTGTTGGGTTGCTGTTTCGGATGGTTCTGCCGCCGGCTCTGTTCACCGGCGCGAGAACATGATACCATGACACGACGTCGAAGTCAAGCGGATTTATGCACTTGAAACATAACTGAAACATTTGTTCATTGTGTTTTCATCATTTTGCACAGTATTCCCATCGCCGCCATATTCTGCGGAGCGGAATCGGATCGCGCGAGGAAAGCGAGGTCATTCATGGAACAAGGGCTTGCACGATGCGGAACGATCCGGCAGAATTGTTGATTTTTTGTAATAACATCAACGCGCAAAAAAGAGCCGCGGACGGTCCGTGACTCTTTTAGATGAATCGGAAGGAAACGTTATTTCGACGCGTAGACGGCTTTGGTCTGTTCAACGACCGTTCCGAAGAAGGCGAATGCCGCGTTGCCGCCGTCCTCATAATCGGTCATGATCACGAGCACATACGGCTTTTCCGCCTCCACGATCGCCATGTCGTGGAACGCGTTGACGTCCCAGCCGTATTTGTGCGCGACGGTGCCCGCCGGATAATAGACCGCGATCATTTCCCCGTAGAGCGAGCGGATCATGAGGTCCTTCATCCAGTTGGCGTAGTCCGTCGCCGTTTCAAAGTACCGGCGGATCTCCATGGCGAATTTGCCTGCGTCGCGCGCGGTGAGGTACATGAAGCCGGACTTCTGCCCCTCGATGCCGAGCTGCCAGACGAGCGAATTGAACGACGTGAACCCGAAGCGGTTGTAGATCTGGCTGAACGCGATGTTGTCACTGTAGAGAAGCGTGTATTCAAAGAGCTCGCGCCATGTAAGCCGGAAGCCCTTCGCTTTGTTCTGGATCTCGCCGGAGCCGCCCGTCTTCATCGTGGCGGGATCGTAGACCCATTCCTCGTCGAGGTCGTATTTCTTCTCCCACGAGCGGTAGACGATCTTGCCGTCCGCATCGCGCTGGGCGGTCTTCTCGAAGTTCTCGATCTCGCGCAGAACGGTGAGGATGTAGGGCGCTTTGATGAGGCTCGCGCAGTAGAGGACGGTGTCCGCGTTGTAGGCGAGCTCCTCGGAGCCGTCAATCGCGGCGGTGTAATAGGCGATGATCGGCTTGACGCTGACGAGCTTGGTCTTGTTCTCGGTCCAGTCCCAGCGGTAGGGCGCGTTTGCGAGGGTATTGAGAAGGGTCTTTTCCGCGTCGTTCAGCTCGGCGGACTGCTGCGGTGCCTGGACGGGCGCGATCTTTGCGGTGACCGCCGGGACGAGCTTTTCCTCGGCGGATTTCCGCGCCTTCTCCGATGCGTCGAGCGCTTCCTTCGTATCCTTCAGCTCGGATTTCGTGCTGTCGAGCTCATCCTTCGCGTCTTCGAGCTCGCTCATCGCGTCGTTGCGCTCGCTCTGCGCCACCTTGAGCTCGGACTGCGTCTTCATCAGCTTCTTCTTCGCGTCGGTGAGCTCGCTCTGCTTGTCGTCGAGCGCGTCGTTGGCGTCGGACAGCTCTCCTTCGAGCGATTCGACCGCTTCCGTGAGCTGACGGCTCCTCTCCCGGAGCACGGACGCGGCTTCCCGCTTGGCGTCGATGCGGCGGCTGAGGCCCTCGACGTCCTCCCGGAGCAGATCGGCGACGCGATTCGCTTCCTCGAGCTGGGCCGCGAGCTCCCCGTTCTCCCCGTTCAGGCTGTTGCGCTCGTCGTTCAGCCCGCTGATGAGCTCCTCGAGGGATTCGATCTTCGCCGTTTTCTCGGTGAGGTCCTCCTCGGAACGCGCGCGCTCGGATTCGAGGCGGTCAAGTTCCCCGTTCAGGGTGTCGAGCTCCCCGCGGAGCGTGTCCGCGCTGGCCGAAAGACGGTCCCGGACCTGCATCGCCTCGCGCAGTTCCTTTGCCGCGCGGACGCATTGGACCGTCAGGATCACGGTCGCTGCCGTCAGCAGAACGCAGAGGACGGCAAGGATCCACTCCCGGCCCTTGATACGGTTCATGTTCGGTATCTCCTACTCGATTCAAAAGAATACGGGGGGATCCTCCCGCGAGGTTCCTCCCGCTCGCCCGCCGATTCCCCGGCAGGCAGTTCAGTTATCGTCGGTGCTGTAAAATACGATCTCCTGCGGATACCGGAGCCCGAGCTTTTCACGCGCGATCTCGGCGACATAATCGTTGTCGAAGGGACGGTCGATCTCGGCCTGCAGCTCGTTGATGGTCTCGTGCATCTGGGCGATCTCGCCGTTCAGCCGCTCGGCCTTGAGAAGAAGATCGTTCTGCTTCAGGTGCAGGGAGACAAACATGATGACGAATGCCGCGAGAAGCACCAGCATACAGATGCGCACGAACATATTCCGGAAAATGCTTCTCATGATCGCTCTCCCCTTTCCCCGAAGGTCACATCCTGATGGAACATCCGCCTGAATCGCTCGGTCCGCCGGATCGCACGGCGCCGCTTCCAAACGCTCAGGAGCCGCCTGCCCGTCACCCGCCAGAGGATCCCGGCGCATCGTCCCGTCTGCCGCGCGAGCCATCGGATCGGCGTCAGGAAAAGGAGCGCGAGAAGGCGGCGAAGAAAGGCGGCAATCGCCTCGGCGAAGAAGAGCACGACCCGTCCGACGGTAGCATGCCAGACGGCAAACCCGCCGACTGCGGACGCGGCGATGAACCATCGGAACGTGCCGTTGTTCACGCGGTAGACCCAGACGGAGAAGACCGCGCCAACGACGAGCATCCAGACGATGTCGAGGGCAAAGACGAGGACGGCCGGGACGACGCCCACTTTCATCCGTCTCTTTCCGCCCCGATACGACACGATCGAACACAGGATGTGGTTAATCCTTATTATATCGTAACTTGCGCCAAAAATCAACCCCAAAATGAAAGAAGTTGCGACAATCTGCGCCTGTTTTTCAAAAAAAGTTTCAAGAAATTGCATTTAGTGAAAGATCCGGCCGAAAAAACCGCGCCGCTCGCCGTCGTCCGCCGGATCCTCGTAGGAAAAACCGTCGATTTCCCCGCGGAGAACGAGCGCGCCCCGCTCGGTGGAAAAGCTCTCGATCCGCAGCGAGGAGCCTTCGACGACGGCGCGTCCGAGGGCGGTGACGAGCACGATCTCCCCGTCGGTGAAGCGCTCGACCTCCTCGACGCCGGAGATCTCCATCCGCTCCCGGGAAGTGAGGATGACATCCTGTTCCATAATGCCTCCGGTCCGCTTGTTTTGTTCGATTGTATGCATCAGTCCGGACGGGTAGAACGGGACGGAGCCGGATTTCCCGCGGAGGAGAGCACGAAAAAAGACCGCCGCACGCTCCGTCTTCAGAAGCAAATGCGGCAGTCCGCGGCTGCGATCTTCATTCGATCACTTCGTAGAGCGAGGCGGCGTCGGCCTTCGCGGCGTGTTCCTTCACGTCGAGGACGCGGAATCTGAGCGTCCGGTCGCCGTAGGTCACCGCGATGACGTCGCCTTCCTTGACGTCGTAGGACGCCTTCGCGCGGCGGCCGTTGACCTCGACGTGTTCGCTGTCGCAGGCCTCGTTTGCCACGGTGCGGCGCTTGATGATGCGCGACACCTTGAGAAATTTATCGAGTCTCATGTTTCGTCCTTTCTTTTTTCCGTCAGAACCGTCCGACGAAGCCGTTCAGACAATCGCCGAGATCCTTTTCGAGATCGGCGTCCGGCCCCGCGAGGATCACGGCGCGCCAGATCAGCTCGGTCAGAAGCGCCTCGCGTTCTTCCCCGTCGGCCGCGGCGATCTCATGGGCAAGCTCTTCGATCCGCCCGGTCTGCGCCGCCTCCTCGCCGAAATCGAAGCCGCCCTTCGCCGCTTTCTTAGCGATCTTCTTCGCGCGTAAGAGGGCCGGATACTGCTTCGGCACCGCTTCGAGCTGTTCGCGGAGGGTCAGACGGGATTTTTCCTTCGTTTTGAGCGCTTCCCAGTTGTCGAGCACTTCGCCGGTCCCGGAGACCTTGATCTCCCCGAAGACGTGCGGGTGGCGGTAGATCATCTTGTCGACCACGCCTCCGACGACGTCATCGAGCGTGAAGGTCCCCTTTTCCTTCTCGATCTGCACATGGAAAAACACCTCGAAGAGGACGTCGCCGAGCTCTTCCTTCAAAAGATCCGCGTTGTCCGTGTCGATCGCCTCGACGACCTCGTAGGTCTCCTCGATGAGCTCCGAGCGGATGGATTTGTGATCCTGCTCGCGGTCCCACGGGCATCCCTCCTCCGAGCGGAGGATCTCGACAAGCTCCTCGAGCGAGCCGAGGTCATGCCGCTCCTCCCCGAGCAGCTTTTCTTTCAGTTCCCTGACGGTCATATCGTTTCCTTTCCGGTGTTTTTCGAAGTTTTCCGCTCAGCCTGCCGGTGATGGCCGCGATCTCTTCCCGCGAGAGGCCGCCCATGAGGAGCATGGAGGCCGCATACACGAGGACGGCGCATCCGATGGCGAGAAGGCACGCCGTGTTTCCGCCCGCCGCGTTCACCGTCAGCCGAAAGACAAATCGCGCCGCGAGCCCGCAGAAAGCCGCGCATCCGAGCGGAACGGCAAAATCGCGTCCCCGTGCCGCTCCCTTCCCCATCCGCGCGAAGAGGAACGCGAGGTTCATCGCCGTGACGGTGAGGTAGCAGAAGAAGGTCGAGAGCGGTGCGCCCGCGATGCCGAAGCGTTCGAGGAGGAAAATGCCGCTCACCGCCTTGACGCACGCGCCGGCTGCCATCGAGATGACGGGCTTCTGCGGATCCCCCGTGGCGTGCAGGCAGGCGTTCGTGACCGCGAGGATGCAGAGAAGGAACGAGGACGGCGCGAGCAGGACGAGAAGAGGGGCGGCGACCCGGGCGGATTCGGCGCGGTAGAGGAGCGAGAGGATCGGCTCCGCGAGAACGGCCAGCCCAACCGACGACGGGATCCCGACGGCCGCCGCGTACCGGAGCGACTGCCGGATCCGCACGCACGCCGACTCCCGGTCCCCCTCGGCCAGATCGGCGGCAAGAGACGGGGTGAGCGCCGCGGCGACGGGATAGACGAAGACGGGCGGGAGGTTGAACATCGGGACGGCGAGGGAGGTATAGTTGCCGTACAGTGCGGCGGCGTGTTCCGCTCCCATCCCGGACGCGCGGAGCAGGCGCTGGATCGAGACGGTGTCGATCATCGACGAGAGGCTCATGACCGCCGCGGAGAGCGTGACCGGGAGCGCGATGGCGCCCAACTGCCGCAGGGTGTCCCCGACGCGGAGATCGGCGTTCGAGATCACAAGGTCGGCGCGGAGCAGATCGCGGTCCCCCCGCAGCAAACGCACAGCGAGAAGAAAGAGCATCCCGAAGAAGGAGCCCGCCGTCAGACCGGCAGACGCAGCCGCCGCGACCTGCGGGGTCGGACAGCCGCACCGGATCGCCCAGAGCGCGCCGCCCACGCCGAAGAAGAGCTTTCCCGCGGCCTCGATGAGCTGGGACACCGCCGTCGGCGTCATGTTGCCGCATCCCTGATACAGGCCGCGGATCGCGCTCGACACCGAGATAAAGAGCACCGTCGGCGCGGCGGCACGAACGGCGGCTTCGGCGTCTTCCGAGCGGATGAGGGAGGCGAGCGGTCCCGCGCCGAAGAACATGAGCGCGGAGAATGTGCCGCCGAAGAGGAGGAAGAGCAGGTGAGCCCGCCGCTCGATCTGCTTCGCGCCCCGCACGTTTCCCGCGCTCCGCGCCTGTGCGATCGTCACGGACAGTGCGACGGGGAGACCGGCGGTGGAGATCATATAGAAGAGCGCGTAGATCGAAGCCGCGGCGTTGTAGTATCCCATGCCCAAATCGCCGACCGTGCGGTTCATCGGGATCTTGAAGAACAGGCCCGCCGCCTTGACGAGGAGGTTCGAGACCGTGAGGAGGGCGACGCCGGAGGCCATGCTCCGCTTTTTCACGTCCGGGGCGTCATGGCGCATCGACCCTCCCGGTGTTGTGGATTATTCTTTTCCGCCGATGAACTCCCGGAAGAGGGAATTCTTCGGGACCATGGATTCTTCCAGATAAGGGCAGTTGAATTCCCGCAGCTCGACGAGCACTTCGTCCGCGGCGGGGCGGTAGCGGCTGTCCTTCGGGACGGATTCGAGCATCCCGACGCCGTAGTCCGCGAGCAGAAACGGCTCGTATTCGAGGAAGGATTCGAGGTGAAGATCGCAGTCCTTCGCGTTCGGGAAAATGCTCTTTTCCTCGTTCGCGCGGACCGTCTCCCAGAGATGCAGGGTGAATTCGGGCGTCGCGCCGCGGAACAGGCGGTCCCGCACCGTGCGGCGGAGGAGGCGGATCTCCTCTTTTTCGAGGACGACGTCCCCGTATCGGCAGTCCTCGTTGACGTTGATGAAGATGCTCTTATAGCCGGGGCCGAAGAGCCGCGTCACCTCGGGATAGACCGCCTGGATCCCCTCGAAGAGATATATATCCTCTTCGCGCGGGATGTATTCGTGATATCCGATCCGCGCGGCATCGGTGAAATCGAAATGCGGCACGAGGACGGGCAGGCCGCGGTTCAGCCGGTCCATGAAGGATTCGAGGTATTCGAGGTCGATCGCGGCGACGGAATCGTAGTCGGGCGCCTCCTCGTCCACGACGTTGCGGTCGCCGCGGGAGAGGAAGAAATCGTCGATGGAGAGGACGACGGCCTGCTTCCCGGCTCTCTGGATGCGCCGGGTGATCTTCTCCGCCGTGGTGGTCTTGCCGGAGCAGGTCGGACCGGCGAGCGCGATGGTCTTGATGTCGCCGTGGGTGAAGATCCCTTCGAGGGCCTCGTCGATGTTGTCGTTGAAGCGTTTCTCACAGGCGAGGATGAATTCCTCGGCTTCTTCCCTGTTGTGGATGTCGATGTGGATGGTTCTCATGGTTCCTCCTTCTGAGGGTCTTTGCCGAAAAACGCGGCGGCGGCTTCCCGGAGTGCCTGACGCTTTCTCTCTCCGCCGTCTTCGCGGTAATCTCTGAGGTATTCGTATGGGTATTTCGGCTGGAAAATGCGCTCGATCCGCACACTGCCGTCTTCTTTCGGAACGGAGACGAATTTCGTGACCGCGGACGCGCCGGAGGCGAAGATGGAGTGGACCTCTTCCATCATGTAGATGTTGTAGCGTCCCTCGTGTCCGGGCTTCGCGTAACCGACGTTCTCGAGGTTGCCGACGGTGTTCTTCTGGCGGTACAGATAGTAAGGCAGGTAGCCGGCGTCGGGGAGTGCGGCCCCGGAATAGTCGGTACTCTCGACGGCGATGACCGATGCGGGATCAAAACGGCCCTCGGCCTTGAAATCCGAGGACTTCTTGACGCTGAACGTGTGGACGGTGATGTTCTCGGGATCGAGCGCGATCACGCCGTCCACGGTTCTGCGAAAGGAATCCGACGTGTCGTAGGGCAGCCCCGCAATCAGATCGACGTTGACGTCCCGCACCCCGCTCTCCCGGGCGACGGCATACGCGGATCGGAACATTTCCGGGGTGTGCGCCCGCCCGATTTTTTCGAGGACCTCGGCGTTCAGGGTCTGGGTATTGACGCTCACGCGCGTGACGCCGAATTCGACCGCCGCGGCGAGCTTTTCCTTCGTGATGGTGTCGGGCCGCCCGGCTTCGAGCGTGAATTCCTCAAAACCGTCTGCGTGTTCCCGGATCTTCGAGAGCAGACGGCGGAGCTGGTCAGCCGTGAGGATCGTGGGCGTCCCTCCGCCGATATACACCGACGCGAGGTCGAGGCCGTTCTCCCGGATCACGCCGAAGACACCGTCGATGTCCGCGGCGAGCGCTTCGAGGTATTCCGGAATGAGCTTCAGAAGGCCCGGCGAGGCGTAGGAAACGAAGGAGCAGTACGCGCACCGGGTCGGGCAGAACGGGATCCCGACGTAGACGGAGCAGGCCCGGCGGCTCTCCGGCGTGATGATCCGGCTCTCCGCGAGGGAGACGTCCACCGCGAGGCGGGCCTTCCGGATCGAAGCGCCGTATTCCCGCGCAATGGCGGCTGCGGCTTCCTCCGGGGAGAGGCCTGCGGCGAGCAGTTCCGAGGCGACCTTCGCGGGACGCACGCCTGTGAGCATCCCCCACGGCGGCCGGATCCCGGTCATCGCCTCGCCTGCCTGCATGAACGCCTCGCCCGCGGCCATCTTGCGGATGCGGTCCCGGTCCCCGTGTGCCGAATCCCACGCAACGGCGGCGGATCCGTCGGTGACCCGGTCCCCGAACCGCAAACGGACGGCGGCGCGGACCTCCCGCTCATCCTCGTCGAGGGTGACGATCCCTTCCGGCGTGTCCGGCGACGGCTCCTCTCCCTCGGGGAATTTCACCCCCGGGAAGAAGACCATTGCAAGGGTCTGGACGTAATACGGCTTCAGCTTGCCGCGGATATCGAGGATCATATCTGGCTTCCCTTTTTCGGCTGTTTCAGGACGTTCGAGTCAAGCTGCATGGTGACGGGGCCGTCGTTGACGATCGCGACCTGCATATCCGCGCCGAAGCGACCGGTCGAGACATTTTGGACGTGCTCCCGGATGCGCGCGGTGAAATATTCATAGAGCGGGATCGCCTGCTCCGGTCTGGCTGCCGCGAGATAATCGGGGCGGTTGCCCTTGCGGTAGGCGGCGCAGAGCGTGAACTGCGAGACGACGATCACCCCGCCGCCGACGTCGGTCACGGAGCGGTTCATCTTTCCCTCCTCATCGGAGAAGATGCGCAGCTTGACGATCTTGTCGGCGAGGAGCGCGGCGTCCTCTTCGGTGTCCTCGGTCGTGACGCCGAGCAGGATGCAGAGGCCCGGTCCCGGGCATTCGGCGAGCAGCTCTCCCTCGGAAGTCACGCGGCCCTCGGAGATGCGCTGAAGCATGGCAAGCATGGATGGATTCTCCTCACGAAATCCCTCTCTCGATGTTCTCGACGTGCGGGATCGCGCGGAGCCGGGAGAGGATGGAATTGTAGTGGTCGATGTTCTTGCAACCCACGGTGAGCTGGATGATGATGTCGCTCTCCGTGCGCTTCTTCGTGTTGATGCCGATGAGGGTGACCTTCATGTCGGCGAGCGCGGTCGTGACGTTCGAGAGCAGGCGGATGTCGTTCTCCGCGTAGATCTGAAGGCCGACCTCATAGAGGGGCTTGCCGCCGCTCGGATATTCGTCGTTGTCCCATTCGGCGTGGAGCCAGCGGTCGGCCTGCTCGGGCTTCGACTGACCGGCCACGGCGTTGGGACAGTCCCGCTTGTGGATCGAGATCCCGTAGCCCTTCGTGACGAAGCCGATGATCTCGTCGCCGGGGAGTGGGTTGCAACACTTGGCGAATTTGACCTCGCAGCCGTCCGCGCCGTCGACGATGATGCCGCCAGAGGATTTGCGCTTCTTGATGGTCCCGGTCTCGATCTCGGCGACGTCGGTGATCGGATGATCCTCCGGCTTCACGACGCGCTCGTACTCCTGCTTGAGCTTCGAGGAGACCTTGGTCATCGCGATGCCGTTGTAGCCGACGGCATTGTAGAGGTCGTCGATGTCCGCCATGCCGAGCTTCTTCGCGGCTGCGGCGACGATCTCCTCGATCTGCGCGTCCGTCGGCGGGATGCGGTAGCGGGAGAGGACCCGCCGGATCTCGTCCTGCCCGATCTTGATGTTCTCGGGACGCTTTTCCTTCTTGAACCACTGCCGGATCTTCGCGCGGGCCTCGCTCGTCTTGACGATTTTGAGCCAGTCGCGGCTCGGGCCCTTGGACGCCGAGGAGGTCAGGATCTCGACGATGTCCCCGGTCTGGGGCACGCGGTCGATCGGCGCGATCATGCCGTTGATCTTCGCCCCGACCATCTTGTTCCCGACTTCGGAGTGGATGGCGTAGGCAAAGTCGATCAGCGTGGAGTTGACGGGCAGCGCAATGACGTCGCCCTTCGGGGTGAAGACGAAGGTCTCGTCCGAGAAAATGTCGATCTTCAGGGCGTGCATGAAGTCTTCCGTGTCGATCGCGCCGTTTTCGGTATCGATCAGCTTGGAGATCCACGCGAGCTTCTGGTCGATCTCTTCCTTGCTCGACGCGCCGGATTTATATTTCCAGTGCGCCGCGATGCCGTATTCCGCGACCTGATGCATCTCGCGTGTGCGGATCTGCACCTCGAACGGGATGCCGTCGCGCCCGATGACCGTCGTGTGCAGGGACTGGTACATGTTGGGCTTCGGCGTGGAGATGTAGTCCTTGAAGCGGCCCGGGATGGACTTGAAGAGCTCGTGGATGATGCCGAGGGCCGTGTAGCATTCGAGCTCGGTGTCGACGATGATGCGGATCGCGTAGAAGTCGTAGATCTCGTCGAAGGATTTGTTCTGCCGGAACATCTTCCGGTAAATGGAATAGACCGTCTTGACGCGCCCTTCGAGGGTGAAGTGGATGCCGTATTCCTCGAGCTTTTCGGCGACGTACGCGCGGGTATTTTCGATGAAATTCTGGTTCTGGCCGTATTTGGTCTCGATGTAGTCCGAGACCTCGGCGTATCCGATGGGATCGAGATAGGAGAGCGCGAGGTTTTCGAGCTCCTGCTTGATGCGCTGCATACCGAGACGGTGCGCGAGCGGCGCGTAGACGTACATCGTTTCGAGCGCGGTCGCACGGCGCTTCGGTTCCGGCTTCGCGTCAAGGGTGCGCATGTTGTGCAGGCGGTCGCAGAGCTTGATGAAGATGACCCGGATGTCCTTCGACAT
>JAFPWV010000227.1 GCA_017412675.1 Clostridia bacterium | reverse complement strand
TGACGGTAGGGGATGCCCTTGGCTTTGAGCGCCTCCTCCTTCACGTAGCTCGGGAGTTTGAGCTCCGCCGGGGAGATCAGCACGAAGCGCATGTCCTCGTACCGCGAGAGCGCGTTGATGAGGGAGTGGACGGTCCTGCCGAATTTGAGGTCCCCGCACAGACCGACCGTCAGCCCGGAGAAGCGCTTTTTCTCGCGCCAGATCGTGAGCAGGTCCGCGAGGGTCTGCGTCGGATGGCAATGGCCGCCGTCACCCGCGTTGATGACCGGGATCGTCGCGTTGTGGGCCGCCACGAGCGCCGCGCCTTCCTTGGGGTGACGCATGGCGATGATGTCGGCGTAGCAGCTGATGACCTTCGCCGTGTCCGCGACGCTCTCGCCCTTGGAGGCCGAGGAGGACGCCGCGTCCGTCATCGAGAGGACGTTGCCGCCGAGCTCGTACATCGCGGCCTCGAAGCTCATGCGCGTGCGCGTGGACGGCTCGAAGAAGAGCGTCGCGAGCTTCTTGCCCCGGCATTTCTCGGCATAAGCCGCAGGGCGGGCGATGATGTCTTCCGCGGTGCGGATCAGGGCGTCGAGCTCGTCGACGGAGAGATCGAGAATGTCGATGACGCTCCTCATTTTGCCCCTCCGATCCAGCTTTCGTCGGACGGATTGTTCCGGAAAGCGATAAGCCGCGCGATGTCCTCGGGGCGGATGTAGCGTTCCTCGGCGGCGACTTCGGCGATGACGTCGAAATTCGTCAGTGAGACGTTCTTCACATCAGCCGCGGCGAGGCGTTCGAGCCCCTTCTTCATCCCGTAGGTGAAGATCGACACGATGCCGAGAACATCGGCGCCCGCGTCGCGCAGGACGTTCACGACCTCGATCACGGAGCCGCCGGTGGAGATCAGGTCCTCCACCACGACGACCTTCTGACCGGGCTCGAGCCGTCCTTCGATCTGGTTCTGGCGGCCGTGGTCCTTCGAGCCGGAGCGGACGTAGCCCATCGGCAGGCCCATCAGGTGCGCGGTGATGGCGGCGTGCGCGATCCCGGCGGTGGAGGTGCCCATCAGGACCTCGGCGTCGGGGTAGTTCTCCCGGATGAGGGCGGCGAGCCCTTCTTCCACGTCGGTGCGCACATCGGGGGCGGTCAGGGTCAGACGGTTGTCACAGTACACCGGGCTCTTGATCCCGGACGCCCAGGTGAACGGCTCCTCCGGCCGGAAGAACACCGCCTGAATTCGCAAAAGATCCTTTGCAATCGTTCTCGAAAGGTCCATCGTGATCTCCTTCATCATTCTTAATTCTGAATTCCTAACTCCTCATTTTTCACTCACAAAATTCTCTTACGCACCGCTCGTACGCTACGACCGGGTCCTCTGCCGCGGTGATCGGACGCCCGACGACGATGTAGTCCGAGCCGATCCGCTTCGCCTCCGCGGGGGTCATGATGCGCTTCTGATCCCCGATGTCCCCATCGGCAAATCGCACGCCCGGAGTCACCGTCAGAAAGTTCGCGCCGCAGCGCTCATGCACCGCGCCCGCTTCGAGCGGTGAGCAGACCACGCCGTCGAGCCCGGCCCGCTTCGCGTTTTCCGCATAGTGCATCACGACGCGATCGATCGGCTCGCGGATCCAGAGATCCTCCTCCATCGCCCCCTGATCGGTCGAGGTGAGCTGCGTGACGGCGATGAGCAGGGGTCTCGTACCGTCCGGTCGGGTCAGGCCCTCGAGGGCGGCTTCCATCATCCGCACGGTCCCGGACGCGTGGCAGTTCACGATGTCGACGTCCAGGGAGGAGAGGACTGCCATCGCCTTCTTCACCGTGTTCGGGATGTCGTGGAGCTTGAGATCGAGAAAGATCCGGTGTCCCCGCGCCTTGATCGCCCGCACCACGGCGGGACCTTCGGCGTAGAAGAGCTCCATGCCGATCTTGACGAAGGGTTTTCTGCCCGTGAACCGGTCGAGGAAGGAGAGGGTCTTCTCCGCCGACGGGAAATCGCAGGCAATGATGACGTCGCGTCCCATTACTGCGCACCTCCTATGATGTTCTCGAGCGAGTCGATGCCGTATCGTTCCATGACGCGCGGGAGGTCTTCGATGATCTTCTTCGATGCCCAGGGATCGATGCAGTTCGCCGCGCCGACGCCCACCGCGGTCGCCCCCGCGTACATCATCTCGATGACGTCTTCCGCAGAGGAGACGCCGCCGATGCCGACGATCGGGATGTTCACGGCCGCGCGGACCTGATACACCATGCGGAGCGCGATCGGGAACGCCGCCGGACCGGAATAGCCGCCCATCCGGTTTGCGATCACGGGACGCCCGGTTTTGAGATCGATCCGCATCCCGTAGAGGGTGTTGATGAGGCTCACGCCGTCCGCGCCAGCATCCTCGCAGGCCTTGGCGATCGAGACGATGTCCGTCACGTTCGGCGTCAGCTTCATGATGCAGGGCTTCGTCGTCACGGCTTTGACCGCAGCCGTCACCTCCGCCGCCCCTTCCGGGGTCATGCCGTAGGATCTGCCGCCCCCCTTCACGTTCGGGCAGCTGATGTTGACCTCGAGCCAGCCGACCTGCTCTTCCTGATCGAGGCGCGCGCAGAGCTCGACGTATTCCTCGACGGAGAAGCCGCCCACGTTCGCCATGACGGGCTTGTGAAAGACTTTTTTGAGTTTCGGGAGCTCCTCGGCGATCACGCGGTCGATGCCGGGATTCTGGAGCCCGATCGCGTTGATCATGCCCGCCGAGCATTCCGCGATCCGGGGCAGGGGATTGCCGTAGCGCGGTTCCTTCGTCGTCCCCTTGAACGAGAAGGTCCCGAGGATGTTGATGTCGTAGAGCTCGGCGAATTCGTAGCCGTACCCGAAGGTCCCGGACGAGGGGATCACGGGGTTGTCCAGCGGGATCCCGCAGAGCGTGACGTTCAGCTTTCCCATACGATCTCCTCCTTATAGAATATCGGACCTTCGCGGCAGACCCGCTTGTAGCCGCCGTCCGCCGTTTTCATCGAGCAGCCCATGCACGCGCCGAAGCCGCAGCCCATCCGCGCCTCGAAGCTGAACTGGCCGGAGGTGAAGGTCTTCTCATACACCGCGCGCAGCATCGGAACGGGGCCGCAGGTGTAGAAATAGCTGTAGGATCCCGGCATCGCGTCGGTTACGAAGCCGCCGACCCCCGCCGAGCCGTCCGCCGTCGTCACGGTCACGGAGACCCCGCAGGCGCGGAATTCGTCCGCCCAGAAGATCTCCTCCGCCGTGTTGAAGCCGAGGACGGCGCACACTTCTTTGCCTTCGGCGAGGAGCGCTTTGGCGAGGCCGTAGAGGGGCGGGATCCCGACGCCGCCGCCGAGGAGCAGGGGAGCTTTCCCGGAGAGGGACGTGTCATACCCGTTGCCGAGGCCGCAGAGCACGTCGAGCTTTGTGCCCGGGGTCATGTCCGCCATCGCCTCGGTGCCGTGTCCGATGACCTTGTAGAGGAGCGTCAGGACGTCTCCTTCGATGTCGCAGACGGAGATCGGGCGGCGAAGATAGAAGCCGGGGACGAGGAGGTTGCAGAACTGGCCCGGGCGGGTGAAGGACGAGAGATCGCCTTCGAGCCGCATCCGGTAAACGCTCTTCGTCAGGGCATCGTTTGAGAGAACGGTCAGGATTTCCTGTTTCAAGAGGGGCCTCCTTGCGCGGTAAAGATATGAAGACGTTTCCATGAAAAACTGGTTTCGGCTTCAAAAATGTGGTGCACTCTCTTTGTTGCCTTCCTCCGCCGCGGGGAAGGTGCCCGATAGGGCGGATGAGGGGGGCGTTTTGTTTGCTATAATAGAGTAAAATCAGGTTCAGGAATCGATGGTGGAGATCGTCAGGGTGGTCTCTTCGAGGACGTCGAGCAGGACGCGGACCGTGTCGAGCGAGGTGAGCATGGTTACGCCGGATTCCGTGGCCGCGCGCCGGATCGCCGCGCCGTCGATGGTGTGGAAGCCGGAGAGGATCGCGCGGGTGTTGATGACGTAGCTGACGTAGCCCGCCCGGATCGCGTCGACGACCTCGTTCGAGCCTTCGCTCGGCTTGTGGAGCAGCCGCGTCCGCAGACCGTGGTCGCGCAAGAAGTTTGCCGTCACCGTGGTGGCCTCGATGTTGAAGCCCATGTCATAGAATCGCTTGGCGAGCGGCAGGGCCTCTTCTTTGTCCTCATCCGCGAGGGTGAAGATGACAGTGCCGTAATTCTGCAGCTTCATGCCGGAGGCGACGAGTGCCTTGTACATCGCGCGGTGCAGCTTGTCGTCGTAGCCGATGGCCTCGCCCGTGGACTTCATCTCGGGGGAGAGGTAGGCGTCGAGCCCCTTGATCTTGAGGAAGGAGAAGACCGGCGCCTTGACGTAGTACCGCTTCTTCTCGTCCGGGTAGAGGTCGAAGTAGCCCTGTTCCTTGAGGGTCTTGCCGAGGATGACCTCCGTTGCGATGTCGGCGAGGGAATAGCCCGTGGACTTCGAGAGGAAGGGAACCGTGCGGGACGAGCGGGGGTTGACCTCGATGATATAGACCTCGTCCTGCGGGGTGACGATGAACTGAATGTTGTAGAGCCCGACGATCCCGATGCCGAGGCCGAGTTTCTTCGCGTACTGGAGGATGATGCCCTTGACCTTGTTCGAGATGGAGTAGGTCGGGTAGACGGAGATGGAGTCGCCGGAGTGGATGCCGGTTCGTTCGACCAGCTCCATGATACCGGGGACGAACACGTCGTGACCGTCGCAGATCGCGTCGACCTCGACCTCGCGCCCTGCGATGTACTTGTCGACGAGGACGGGCTTGTCGACGTCGATCTCCACCGCGTTCTTCAGATAGTGGCGCAGGTGCTCCTCCTTCGAGACGATCTCCATCGCGCGCCCGCCGAGGACGAACGAGGGCCGCACGAGCACGGGATAGCCGATCTCCTCCGCAGCCTTCACGCCTTCTTCGATGGACGTGACCGCGCGGCCGTTCGGCTGGGGGATCCCGAGCTTCAGAAGCAGGTGCTCGAAGGCGTCGCGGTTTTCCGCCCGCTCGATCGCCTCGCAGTCCGTGCCGATGATCTTCACGCCGCGCGCCATGAGGGGTTCGGCGAGGTTGATCGCGGTCTGCCCGCCGAGGGACGCGATGACGCCCTCCGGCTGCTCGAAGTTGAGGATCGCCATGATGTCCTCGGGCGTGAGCGGCTCGAAGTAGAGCTTGTCCGCCGTCGTGTAGTCCGTGGAGACGGTCTCCGGGTTGTTGTTGATGATGATGGCCTCGTAGCCGTTACGCTTGATGGTCTGGACCGCGTGGACCGTCGAGTAGTCGAATTCCACGCCCTGACCGATGCGGATGGGGCCCGCGCCGAGGGTGACGATCTTTTTCTTCTCCGTCAGGATGGACTGGTTCTCCCCGGTGTAGGAGGAGTAGAGATACGCGATGTACTTGCCCGTGTGCAGGGTGTCGACCATGCGGAAGATCGGGGTGATGCCGTGCTCCAGACGCATGGCGTACACATCCGTCTCGGCCATGTTCCAGAGCTTTGCCGTGTATTTGTCGGAGAAGCCCATCTTCTTCGCCTCACGGAGCACGTCGAGGTCCCCGGGATGCGCGGCGAGCTTCTTCTCCATGTCGGTGATCTTTTTGATCGATTCGAGGAAGAGATCGGTGATCATCGTCACGCGGTGCAGGGTGTCGAGGGACATGCCGCGGCGGATGAGCTCCGTGACCGCGAAGATGCCGTCCGCGCGGAATTCCCGGAGGTAGTCGAGGATCTCCTCGTTCGTCATCGAATCGAACTTCGGCATATAGAGGTGGCAGACGCCGGTCTCGAGGGAGCGGACGGATTTCAGGGTGCATTCCTCGAGATTCGAGCCGATGCCCATGACCTCGCCGGTCGCCTTCATCTGGGTGCCGAGGGTGTTCGGCGCGTCGGCAAACTTGTCGAACGGGAAGCGCGGGAACTTGGCGACGATGTAGTCGAGGGAGGGCTCGATCGCCGCCGTACCGCCCGCCACGGGGATGTCTTCGAGCGCCATGCCGAGCGCGATCTTCGCCGTCACGCGGGCGATCGGATAGCCGGACGCCTTCGACGCGAGTGCGGAGGACCGGGACACGCGCGGGTTGACCTCGATGAGGAAGTATTCGGAGGACTCCGAATTCAGGGCGAACTGGACGTTGCACCCGCCCTCGATCCCGAGCTCGCGGATGATTTTCAGGGCGGTGTCGTTGAGCATTTTCAGATCGTGCTCGTTCAGCGAGAGGTTGGGCGCGACGACGATGGAATCCCCGGTGTGCACGCCGACGGGGTCGTC
>JAFPWV010000226.1 GCA_017412675.1 Clostridia bacterium | reverse complement strand
GATGGCCATGTTAATCTAACGTGCGAAAGGCGAGATGGAACTTGTTCCATCCGCCGTGGGACCAGACGAAATGGAGCAATGGTGCAGAATCGTCAAGGTACGCACGTTGGAGGGGTGGAGTCCAGAGGCGGGGAACGCGCCTCTGGGAGCGGTGATTGACAAGAGGGCGGCTCCGGAGCCCTCTTGTCCGCCAGCCGCGTAGGCGAAAAAAGCAATCGGCCTCGCCGATACACAATCCGCAAGCGTCAGCGCGCAAGCGAAAGAAAAGGCGTACCTTTTCAGATACGCACTAATCAATATTGGTGAACGAACTTGCCGAGGCTGGCTTCACAAAGGAGACGGAACCCTTCGGCCGAAGCGAGTTCGTCTTATGCCCGCGGGGCTCCCCGCTGTCCCCGGGCACCGCCCGGTCCCCGCTTACATTTTGTCCACGGGGAACAGAATCTTCAGCTGGTTGATCCGGCTCTGGTATGCCGCCTGCTGCTTTTCGCCGAGAAGCGCCTGACGGATCTCGTCCTTCACGTCGGCGAACGACATCTTCCCGCCCTGTTCCTTCTTGTTCAGGCGGATGATGTGCCAGCCGAACTGCGTCTTGACGGGGTCCGAGAGCTCGCCTACTTCCATCGCCGCGCACGCGTCCTCGAATTCCGGCACCATCTGGCCGTGGCCGAATTCGCCGAGATCGCCGCCCTGCGCCTTCGACGGGCAGGAGGAATACGCCTTCGCCGCATCCTCGAACGTCGTCTCGCCGGACGCGATCTTCGCGCGGATCTCACCCGCCCGGTCCTCGGAATCCACGAGGATGTGGCTCGCCCCGAACGTCAGGCCCGCCTCGAACTGATCCGGATTCTCCTCGTAAAACTTCTTCACCTCGTCGTCGGTCACGCGGACGCGCTCGACGGACTTCTGGATCGCGTAATTCGTCAGCATGTCGTCCTTCACGCGCTTGAGCTGCTCCTTGAAGGCGGGCTCGCGCTCCATGAGGTTCTTCTGCGCGTCGAGGAGGAAGAGACGCCGCGCGATGATCTGGTCGAGCAGGATCGCCCTGCCCTGCGGGTTGTTGTAGCTCTGCGCGCGCTGGCCCATCGAGCGGAGCGCCTCGTCGATGTCGCTCTCCATGATCGGATTGCCCGCCACCTGGGCGACGATGCGGTCGGGATTGTTGTTCATATCGATGATCCTTTCTGTGCTGTTGTCTTTGAAATCGGTCCGGGGGGCCGATCAGGTCTTCGACGCCTTCATCATCCACTTGGTCGGGGCGATTTTGGCGACGAAGCGGTAAAACTTATAGAATGCCTTGGGCGTGTAGACCGAACGTCCCTTCCCCGCCGCGGCGAGCGCGCCTTCGGCGACCTTCTTCGGATCGCAGTACGGCAGGACGTCGAAGGTCTTGGAGTGGCCCTTGATCCCGCCGATGTCGATGAACGCCGTGTCCATCGGGCCGGGGCAGACCGCCGTCGCCGTCACGCCCTTCTGTTTCAGCTCCTCGCCGATGCCGAACGTGAACGCCGTGACATAGGATTTCGTCGCGGAATAGACCGTCATGCGGGCATTCGGGCAGAACGACGCGATGGAGGAGACGTTGATGATGTGCGAGCCCGAGGGCATGTACGGAATGACGAGGTGCGTCATCGCGGTCAGACCCTTGAGGTTGAGGTCCACCATCTGGACCTGACGATCGAGCTCCCCTTCGCCGACGTTGCCGAGGAACCCGCAGCCAGAGTTGTTGACGAGCATCCACACCTCGGGCTTTTCCCGCTCGAGGACCTCTGCGAATTTCTCGTAGCTCTCGTCCTTCGTCAGGTCCAGCGGGAAGATGCGGCACTGCCGCGGAACGTCCTTCGCCGCCTCGACGAGCTTTTCCCTGCGCCGCGCGACGAGCCAGTATTCTTCGATATCCGGATAAGCCTTCGGCATGGCACGGAGGAATTCCCGCCCGAGCCCCGCCGACGCGCCGGTGATGATCGCAACTTTCATATCGATTCTCCCAAATTCAGAATTGTCCGTCCCTTATCATACCACAGAAACGGGATTTTATCAAGAGCGCGGGGAGAAAAACTCCGGGAATCCGGGGGACTTAATCGTCGAGGAAGCCGTCGAGGCCGTATGACAGGGGCGGCGCGTCGTCGTGCATGACCGTGTTCCAGACCCACGAGAGCCCGTTGGTCAGCAGTTCACTCCCGGTGTCGATGCGCGAGCCGAAGCGCGGGATGAGCATGTGCATCGGGGAGGTGAGCACCTCGGCGGGAGACCGGCGGCAGATCCAGATCCCCGCGTCCGGGACCTCTTCCCTCAGGCGCTTCACCGCCGCCTTCAAGGTCCGGTCGTAGTGATCCCGCGCGTCCTTGAAATACACAAATTCCCCCCTGTCGATGTAGTTCTGATACGATATCAGCGTGGCATCGTTCTCCACCGCGAGATAGAGGATCTTCAGCCGGTCGCCGTAGGTCTCCGCCGCCGCGATGAGCGCGTCCGTCACGCAGTCGTCGGTCGTCATGCGGTCCGTGATCTCCTTGGGCGCATGCCAGACCTCCCGGGCGATCCGCTGCCAGTCCGCCGAGAGGCACGCGCAGTCGACGAGGACGGTGACCTCCGTATCCGGAAACCGCTCGCAGACGGTCGAGGCCAGCATCGCCGCGCCGAATCCGCCCGCCGAGGAGCCCGCCAACAAGATCTTCTCCGGTTCGGCGTTCACTCCGATCGTGGTCCGACGGAATGAGTCGAGGTATGCCGTGAAGTTCTCATACCCGTTG
Source organism: Clostridia bacterium (assembly GCA_017412675.1). GTDB lineage: Bacteria > Bacillota > Clostridia > Oscillospirales > CAG-272 > UMGS1696. The sequence continues at coordinate 26,816 of JAFPWV010000226.1, read as the reverse complement.
TGGTTCAGGAACGTTCCCCGCACGCCGATGAACTGTCCCGCGCCGATATAGCAGTCCGCCGTGTCGCAGGGGATCAGCAGATACGACCAGTCGGCGAAGGGATTGCTCTCCTCCTTCACGAAGAACGCATTGTTCCAGATCCCGTTCCACGCGGTCCCGGTCGTGTAGAAGGTGCCGGGCTGCTCCGCGGTGTACGCGTCGAGGCTCATCCCGCCGCCCGCGAGGTAGATCACCCACCGGGTTTTATCCCCTTTCCGGGTGCGGCAGTAAGAGGGATCCCCCTCGACGTTGACGGTGCCCGGCGAGCTGATCGCCCACTCGGTCGACGTGTTCTCGGCCACCGGGACCGGCACGCTGTCGCCGTCGCCGAAAAGAACGACGAAGTCGCCCTCCGGTGTATGAAACGTCATGGTCGTGCTGCGCGGTACATCATCGATGCTGTCGTAATGCATGGGAAAATCGCCGACCGACGGCACATGATAGGTGACGGTCACGCCGCCTTCCGGATCGTCGGGATCGTCGTATTGGATCGTATAATCGCCTTTCAGCGGCTGAACCGTGTCAAGTGTTCCGATCTCCACGGCATCGGCGGGCAGCTCCTCCTTCTCCGGGAGGACGCGGTCCCACGGAACAAGGCCGATGAGCAGGACCGCCGTGAACAAGAGCGCGAGGAAGCCGGGAAAAATCCATCGTTTCATGAAAACCTCCTTTGCGGGATCACACCGCGGCGAGGACGTGCAGGTTCCGCAGCGCCGGGTCCGCGATCCCGCCGTTGACCGCGTAGCCGTGGACCTCGGGATCGTCGCCGTCCGCGTCGGAGAGCCCCTGCCGCCCGACCTCCGCGACGATCAGCGCGCCGATGTCGCCGATGACCGCCTCCTTCGTTTTCGCCGTGCCCGGCTCGTTGTCCGAGAGGAGGAGGAATTCGAGCGCGTCCGCCATCCCGCCGCCGAACGAAAGGTCCCGCATCGCGCGGAAGCGCCACTTATAGTACGGCATATAGCGGCGGTTGAGCAGAAAGACCGCGTGCATTGCGGACTCCGCGAAGGCGTGGACCGCCAGCTGGGCAGCTCCCACCTCCCCGTGCGCGAGGATGCGGGGGTAGTTGTAGACCCCGGCCTGCTTCATGAGGATCAGCCGCCCCGCGAGTTTCTTTTTCCGCACGTCCCCGGGCATGTCGGCAAGCTGCTCCCGGATCGCGGAAAACGCGCCGTCGCCGTCGAAGAAGATCTCCCCGTTCACGGCCTCGGCGAGGAGGGTCTCGGGCGCCGCGAGCCAGTCCATGAGGCTGAGCCGCCCGTCCGGGGATCCGCATTTGTCCCGGAAGAAGTCCGCGCGCCGGATCACGCCGTGCCGCTGTCCCCCGACCGGCGCCATCCTCGACCGTGTCAGCCCCTCGAATTCCGCGGGCAGCGAGGCGTAGGCGCGCTCGAGGAGGAACGCCGTCCGACGGTCGATCTCGTCCTCGCCCGGGAGGAAGAGGCAGAAGCCCGGCTCGAAGTCGTGATCGCGCGAGACCGCGTCGTCATAGCCCCAGCACTCCGATCCGCTCCCGCACAGCCCTATGGCGATCTTCGGGAGGAGCCCGGGAAAGCGCTCCTCGAGCATCGGCCTGCCGAAGGCCTCGTAATACGCGCGGGAGAGTTCAAGCCCGTTCATAGATCGCCCTTGCCCTTTCTTCAAGCTCCGCGCCCCAGAGGAAATACCCGTAATAGTGGAACGTCGGCGCGCATTTCTCGCACACGAAGGCGTAATTCCCGTCACGCGGCAGACCGGGCCGATCGAGCAGATCCCACGCCCGCCCGACGCAGTCCGCGATCTCCGCCTCCGCCGCCTCGAGTCCCCGCTCCGCCTCCGCGAGGTTGGCGAGGTTGAGCCACGTCACGGCGATCTCCGGCTCGGCTCCTTCGACCGGCGTGAGCAGCTCCGTCGCGCGGCCGTACATCCGGCGGGCCTCGGCGTATTCCCCGCAGTCCGCGAGCGCGAGGGCATAGTTGTTGCACACCCCGGCATACCGGTAGGGATCGGCGTTCGGGGCGTGTTCGTACACCGCGAGCGCGCGCCGGAACACGGGGAGGGCCTCCTCCGCCAGCCCGAAGGCCTTCATCGCCGTCGCCTGATTCGCAAACGCCGTCGCCCCGCCGAGCTCGTCCGCGATGCCCAGCCGCCCGGCCAGCGCGACTGTCTTCTCCGCCTCCGCGAGGGCTTCGGGACCGCGGCCCAGCTTGCGGAAGAGCCCGATCCGTTCGTTGCGGATGAGGAACTGCCCGACGAGATCCCGGCCCTCCTCCGCCTCGGCGAGCCAGTAGGCAAGATGGCGCTCGGCAGCCGGCATGTCGTTCTTCGAGAAGTATTCGTCGAGTTTCCCGAGCACGCGGTCCGTGTCGATCGGGCGGACGGGCGGCTCCTTTTCCCATGCATCCGTGCAGAAGGGGCAGCGGGGGTCGAGGAAATCGGTCGGTTCGAGAGGTTCGTTGCCGAAGCGCATCGGTCATTCCTCCGTCTTTGTCTTTTTTCTTCTTTTATACCGTATTCCGCCGGGAAAATCAAGGGGGATTCGATGAACAAACGACGGATTTTGGTCACGTTTGTTTCCCGTCATCCGTCAGATATCTCCTCGCTCTCTACACCGATTCTCCAAAATTCCGTCTGTTTTTCCGTTGAAATTGAACATTGCTTTCCGCGGTTTTCTGTGCTATAATATCAGTCGCTGTGAAGTATTCCGGCAAAATACCGCGAGTTTTAAGAGGAGGCCTCATGAAGATCCACGGATTGCAGAAGGTGACCCTGCTGGACTATCCGGAGCACGTCGCCTGCACCGTCTTCACCGCCGGGTGCAATCTCCGCTGTCCCTTCTGTCACAACGCCATTCTGGTGACGGACATTCTGGACACGGACGCGATCCCCGAGGAGGAGTTCTTCTCATTTCTCAAAAAGCGGCGGGGGATGCTCGACGGTGTCGCCGTCACGGGTGGAGAACCCCTCCTGCAGCCCGACCTCCGGGATTTCATCGAAAAGATCCGGGACCTCGGGCTCGCCGTCAAGCTCGACACGAACGGCTGCTTCCCGGACCGCCTCCGCTCCCTCGTCGACGCGCACCTCGTCGATTACGTTGCGATGGACGTGAAGAACGTCCCGGAGAAGTACGCCGAGACCGTCGGGATCCCGGGATTCGACCCCGCGCCGGTGAAGGAGAGCGTCGCGCTCCTCCTCGAAGGCCGGGTGGCGTACGAATTCCGCACGACCGTCGTCTCGCCGTTCCACACGGTCGGGGACATCGAGGGCATCGCGCGCTGGATCCGCGGTACGAAACGGTACTATCTGCAGAACTTCGTCGACAGCGGACACCTCGTCGGACACGCTTCCGCCGTCCCGCGCGAGACGCTCTTCGAGATGCGCGACCGCGCCGCGGCCATCATCCCGACCGTCGCCCTGCGCGGCGTCGACTGACACAAAGCCCGAGCGGCACCCGCCTTGTCGGACGACAAACACTATATCTTGTGGCAGCCCAAGAAAAAAACACAGTATTTTGTGTTTTCCCCTTGACATCGACGCCGATCTGTGTTATACTTTCAACGCTGCGTAATTGTTCCGTTTCCGGAAGGGTTTCTCTTTCCGGACTTTTTGTGGGACTTTCCCATACCATCATCCATCCATCATCACGAGAGGATCCATCATGTACAAAGTAGCAAAGCGCAACGGCAAGCTCGTTTCCTTCAGCCTTGACAAGATAAAGACCGCCATTCTCTCCGCCTTCGAGGCCTGCGAGAGGAACTATCACCCGGACATCATCGACTTCCTCGCCCTGAAGGTGACGGCGGAATTCGAGCCGAAGATCAAGGGCGAACAGATCGGCGTCGAGGACATCCAGGACGCGGTCGAAAGCGTTCTCATCAAGGCCGGCTATGACGACGTGGCGAAGGCGTACATCCTGTACCGCCGTCAGCACGAGCGGCTCCGCAATCTCTCCAACACCCTCATCGACTACAAGAAGACCGTCAACGACTATCTGAAGGACGCCGACTGGCGCGTGAAGGAAAACTCCACCGTCACCCAGTCCGTGGGCGGCCTGATCCTGTACAACTCCGGCGCGATCACGGCGAACTACTGGCTCACCGAGATCTACGACGAGGAAATCGCAAAGGCGCACACCGCCGCCGACATCCACCTCCACGACCTCTCCATGCTGACGGGCTACTGCGCGGGCTGGTCCCTCAAGCAGCTCATCCAGGAAGGCCTCGGCGGCGTGACCGGCAAGATCTCCTCCGCCCCCGCGAAGCACCTCGCCACCCTCTGCAACCAGATGGTCAACTTCCTCGGCATCATGCAGAACGAGTGGGCGGGCGCGCAGGCGTTCTCCTCCTTCGACACCTATCTCGCGCCGTTCGTGAAGTACGACAATCTTTCCTACGACGCGACGAAGAAGTGCATCGAGTCCTTCATCTACGGCGTCAACACCCCGTCCCGCTGGGGCACGCAGGCTCCGTTCTCCAACATCACCCTCGACTGGGTGGTCCCGGCTGACCTCGCCGAGCTCAACTGTATCGTCGGCGGCCGCGAGATGGACTTCAAGTACAAGGACTGCCAGCACGAGATGGACATGGTGAACAAGGCGTTCATCGAGATCATGATCGAGGGCGACGCGAACGGCCGCGGCTTCCAGTATCCGATCCCGACCTACTCCATCACCAAGGACTTCGACTGGAGCGAGACCGAGAACAACAAGCTCCTCTTCGAGATGGCCTCCAAGTACGGCACGCCGTATTTCTCCAACTACGTCAACAGCGACATGGAACCCTCCGACGTGCGCTCCATGTGCTGCCGTCTCCGTCTCGACCTCCGCGAGCTGCGCAAGAAGACCGGCGGCTTCTTCGGGTCCGGCGAATCGACCGGCTCCGTCGGCGTCGTCACGATCAACATGCCCCGCATCGCGTACCTCTCGAAGGACAAGGAAGAGTTCTACCAGAGACTGGACAAGCTGATGGACATCGCGGCGCGCTCCCTCAAGATCAAGCGCACCGTCATCACGAAGTACCTCGAGGACGGCCTCTATCCCTACACGAAGCGCTACCTCGGCTCGTTTGACAACCACTTCTCCACGCTCGGCCTCGTCGGCATGAACGAAGCGGGCCTCAACGCGAAGTGGATCGGCCTCGACATGTCCCACAAGGAGACCCAGGACTTCACCATCGAGGTCCTCAACCACATGCGCGAGCGCCTCTCCGACTATCAGGAAAAGTACGGCGACCTCTACAACCTCGAGGCGACCCCGGCGGAATCCACCGCGTACCGCTTCGCGCAGAAGGACAAGGAGCGCTGGCCCGACATCATCACGGCGGCGAAGTCCTGCGACGACACCCCGTACTACACCAACTCCTCCCACCTCCCGGTCGGCTATACCGAGGACGTCTTCTCCGCCCTCGACATCCAGGACGAGCTCCAGACCCTCTACACCTCCGGCACCGTCTTCCACGCCTTCCTCGGCGAGAAGCTCCCGGACTGGAGAGCGGCGGCCAACCTCGTGCGCAAGGTGGCGGAAAACTACAAGCTGCCTTACTACACCCTCTCCCCGACCTACTCCATCTGCAAGAATCACGGTTACCTCGCCGGTGAGCAGCCCGTCTGCCCGATCTGCGGCGCGAAGACCGAAGTCAACAGCCGCATCACCGGCTACTACCGCCCCGTCCAGAACTGGAACGACGGCAAGGCGCAGGAATTCAAGGACCGCAAGACCTACGACATCGGCCACTCGACCCTGACGCACAAGGGCCCGCTCCATCCCGATGCCCCGGCGGCGGAGGTTCCCGCAAGGACCACGGTCGCACCCGCAAGACCCGCGACGGCGGACGGCATTCCCGCGGCGGCGGTCGAAGCGGCGGTGGAACCCCTGACCGACAGCGGCGTGTTCCTCTTCGCCACGACCACCTGCCCGAACTGCCGGATCGCGTGCGCGGCGCTCGACAAGGCCGGCGTCTCCTACCGGAAGATCCTCGCGGATCAGGAACCGGACCTTGCGAAGGAATTCGGCATCCGCCAGTCCCCGACCCTCGTCGTGAAGACCGGCGGCGACACCGTGAAGTTCGTCGGCGTCTCCGAAATCAAAAAATACCTGACCGCCTGAATTTGAAAATATGCATAGCGGGGGAGGGACTTTCTGAAGAAAGTTCCCTCCCCCGCGCCCCCTCTTCAAAGACTTTTTCACAGGAGAAGATTCAAAGTTATGACAGATATTATCGTCGTCGGCGGAGGGCCGGCGGGACTCACGGCAGCGATCTACGCACGCCGCGCCAACAAGAGCGTCACGGTGATCGAGAAGGACGCGTTCGGCGGGCAGATCACGCATTCCCCGAAGGTCGAGAACATCCCGGGCTTCGAGGAGATCACGGGCGTGGCCTTCGCGGAACGCCTCGTCGACCAGGCGCTCGCACAGGGTGCGGAGATGGAGGCGGCCGAGGTCACGGCGATTTGCAGAGAGGATGACGGGACCTTCACGGCGATCACCGACGAAGGTTCGTTCGAGGGCCGGGCCGTGATCCTCGCGACGGGCGCGCGTCACCGCCTGCTCGGGCTCGCGGACGAGGAATCCTTTATCGGCAGCGGCGTGTCGTTCTGCGCGGTGTGCGACGGCGCGTACTACCGGGACCGGGACGTCGCGGTCATCGGCGGCGGCAACTCCGCCCTGCAGGAAGCCCTCCTGCTCGCGGACCTCTGCCACAAGGTCACCGTCGTGCAGAACCTCGCATACCTCACGGGGGAAGAAAAGCTCGCCGGACAGCTCCGCGCGCGTCCGAACGTCGAGATCCTCTACTCGACCCTCGCCGCGAAGTACCTCGGCACCCCGGCGGACGGCATCACCGGCCTCGTCGTGCGGTCGGAGAGCGGGGAGGAGCGCACGATCCCGGCGGACGGCGTTTTCGTCGCGGTCGGACTCGAGCCGCAGAACGCCCCCTTCGCCGACTGGATCGCCCTCGACGCGCGCGGCTACGCGGACTCCGACGAGGGATGCCTGACCGTCACGTCGGGTGTGTTCGTGGCGGGCGACTGCCGCTCGAAGCGCATCCGTCAGGTCACGACGGCGGCGGCGGACGGTGCGGTGGCGGCCCTCGCGGCGTGCGACTGGATCGACGGGCGATGAACGGAAGGAAATCGAAGAAAATGTGAGGAAGGGATCCGTGCGGGTCCCTTCTTTCTTTGTCCGGATTGTTTTCAATTTGTTCGCCCCGCTGTCAAACTTTCTGCCGCGCGGCATGGTATCATACAATCAGAATTTCCCCAAAGGAGCGAAATCACGATGCGCGCTGCCGCCCTCTTCCTCTCGCTCGCTCTTCTCCTGTCCGTTCTGGTTTCCTGCCGACACGACCCCGCCGAACCGGAAGAGGTGATGACGGAAACCGTCTTTGAATCCGTCGCGATGCCCTGCCCCGCGGACACCTCGATCAACTACTTCATCCGCCCCGCCGCGGACGCCGATGCGGTCTATGCCGTCGGAACACAATCCACGGCGGACGGGAATGTCCCCGTGCTCCTGCGCTTTCCGCGGGACGGCTCGCCGGCGGACACGGTCCGGATCCCCTGTCCGGAAGGGGCCGGGGTGAGCCTCGGGCTGTTTACGGACGGGAACCTCTACTTCCTCTATTCCGTCATGGAGAACGGCGCCCTCACCCGGACGCTCGCGGAAATGCCGCTGGTTCTCGCCGATCCCGCCGTGACGCCGCTTGTATGCTTCGACGATCTGCCGCCGGAGGGACGCAGCTTCAACCCCAACCTGCTCGCGCGGGACGCGGACGGCCTCTTCTATCTGTTCGATTATACCGGCGTGATGATCCTCGACGAGCGGCAGGCGTTCCGCGGCGTGTTCCCGTTCCCGTCCCATCCTTCCTCCGCGGCGACGCTGGCGGACGGCCGGGTCTGGGCGTGCTTCCGCGAGATCGGGGAAAGCCGGATCGCCTGCGTGGATCCCGAGAGCGGCAACCTCATGGGGTCCTTCCCTCTCGACGCCGGGACGCAGACGCTCGTTTCGTCGCCGGATTGCTTCGGGGTCTGCGACGGTCCCGCCGGGCTTTCCGCGCTGATCCTCGACGAGGAAGGTCCCCTCACGACGGAGCCCCTGCTCGATTTCGTCGGCGCGGGTTACGCCACGGCACAGGACCGGGAGCTGCCGACGCTCCATCCCTCCGCCCTCGAGGAAGGACAGTCGCTCTTTCTCGCCGACGCGGGACGGAATGCGGCGGGGGAGCGGGGCTTTCTGTTCGTCACGAAGGACGGCGGCTATACGCTCACCCTCTGCACCCCGCGGGAGGTCCCCGTATCGGAGCGGCGGGAATTCGTCTTTGCGCACGCGCATCCCCTCTCCGACACGGCCCGCACCCTGCTCGTGCGCTTCGGGCGGGAGAATCCCGATCTGCGGCTGACGCTGCTCGATTACAGCCAATACGCGACCTCGGACGACCCGGACGCCGGGAGCAGACGCCTGACCACCGACATCCTCACCGGTCTTGCCGCGCCTGATCTTGTGTGGGACACGGTCGATGACAGCCGGGACGAAAACGGCACCCTGCCCGTCCTCTGCCGGAAGGGGTATTATCTGCCGCTCGATCCCTATCTTGCCGCGGACGGTGCAATCAACCGCGACACGCTCTTCTATTCGATCCAGACGGCGTTCTCCGACAAAAACGGGCAGCTGTGGGGCATTTCCCCCGCCTTCACGGTGCCGGTCCTCAAGGTGAAGGAAGAGTGGCGCAGGAACCTCTCCGCACAGCCGACGCTCGGCGAATTCCTCGACTGGGCGGACGCCGCGCCGAAGGACACCCTGATCCATCAGGGATGCGTACGGGAACAGATTATCGAGTACGGCGACCCGCTCGTGCGGGATTTCAGCGGGTTCTATGACACCGAGACCGCCGAATGCTCGTTTGACAGCCCGCTCTTCCTCCGCTATCTCGACTGGCTCGCCGCCCTCCCCGACGAAAAGGCCCTGATCGCGATCCACGGGGAGATGTCCGCCGCGCAGTTTTTCATCCGGCAGGGCTTCGAGAGCGGGAAGCTGCTTCTCACGGACGAATTCCTCTGTGGGGCCCGGAGCCTCGGATCGTTCGCGCTGGCGGAAAATCAGGGGACGGCGTTCCTCGATGCGCCGACGAGCGGGGAGGCAGGCATGGAGATCCGCGTCGGGTCCGCTTATCTGATCCCGGCATGCGCCGCCTCACCCGATCTCGCATGGAAGTACATCCGCGCCGCGCTGCTCTCCGCCGAATCCGATCCCACGAACAGCACCACGCCCGCCCTGAAATCCGCCTTCGCGGAAACGCTCGCTGCCTATCGCGGCGGACGGATCGCGGAGGGCTCGGACGGCTCGGTCTTCCCGCTGCGCGAGGGCGAGGACGTGAGCGCGGGCCTGAAGCGCACGACGACGTTCCGGTACGGCGACCTGTCGGACTCAACGATCGACGAGGCGCTCACCTTCTTCGACCGGGCTGCCGCGCCGATCCTCGAGAGCACGCCGGACACGGTCACATCGATCCTCACGGAGGAGATCTCCGCCTATCTCTCCGGCGTCGGCACCGCGGAAGACTGCGCCGCGAAGATCCAGTCAAGGGTGTCGATCTGGCTGGCGGAGAACAAATAGCTTGACAGCGGCCCCGGCGTGTGGTATAATAAAGCAAATCTGTAAAACAGGAGATTTGATACATGCAAAACATCCGCCGCGTGCGCGACATCGTGTCCATCAAGCGCACGATCTGGTCGAACTACGACCGCTTCCGCACCCTCCCCGTCTTCTACCTCGAGCGCAATGCCGTTCTCGACGCCGTCGCCGCCCTCCCGGAGCAGGAGATCGCAGCGATCGCCGCCGACTGCCGCGAGGGGGGCGTCCGCTGGCGCAGCTTTACCAAATACATGAACAAGATCGAAGCCGCCCTTCTCGGGGACCGCGAGATCGTCGACGGCTCCCAGAAGGAGGAGAAGCTCTTCGAGACCGTCGGGGGCGTCCCCGTCGAGGATTTCGTGAAGATCCGTGAATGCGCGTCCGGCGCGGCGGTGTCCTTCCGTGTCCTGGGGACCTTCGACCTCCTCCAGCGCGGCAACCGCAACGGCTGCACAGAGATCCGCGGCCTCGGCGTGACCCCGGAGACGGAATTCACCGTCGTCAACGAGCTCCTTCCCTACTGGGAGGACCGCTATTCCGTCGCGCTGAAGAGCCCCGCCCTCTCCTTCGCCATCGCCGCAGAGGACCCGAAGCTCGGCAAAAAGGGGACCTCCTGCATCCGCCTGTACGTCATCGAGGAAAACCGCGTCGCGGTGGACGACCTCGGCAAATACATCGACACGGCGCCCCTGACCCTCTGGATCACGCCGTGACCCGCCGCAGCATCTGATCGAAAAGGAGAAGTGCCATGAGTGAAAATCCCGTCATCCACACCCTGAAGACCCGCCGCGCCTGCCGCAGCTACAAGCCCGAACAGGTGCGCGAAGAAGATCTCGCCCCGATCCTCGAAGCCGGGACGTGGGCGCCGACCGGCATGGGGCGTCAGTCCCCGCGCATCGCGGTCGTGCAGAATCCCGACGATCTCGCCGCGCTCGAACGCCTCAACGGCGGCGTCATGGGCAATCCCGATTCCCATCCGTTCTACGGCGCGCCGACCGTCCTCGTCGTCTTTGCGGACGCGACGATCCCGACGTACATCGCCGACGGCAACCTCGTCATCGGCAACCTCCTCAACGCCGCGGCTGCCGTGGGCGTCGACTCCTGCTATATCTGGCGGGCGACGGAGGTCTTCGATTCCGACGAGGGCAAGGCACTGATGAAGAAGTGGGGCGTCCCCGAGACCTGCCGCGGGATCGGCAACGTCATCCTCGGCTACGGCAGAGAGGGCGGGACCCGCGAACCCGCGCCGCGCCGCGAGGACTACATCATCCGCGTCTGAATCCATCCATCCGCGAGGCTGCCGCACCGACACCCGAAAAGGGAGACTGCGGCAGCCGTTTTGTATTTGCTCCTTTGCAGAAAGACCGAACAATTTTGAAACCGGGTTCCGGGTGCGGTCATGCCGCCGCCGCACATCGTCTATTCCGCCGGGAATCTCTCCGAACCGGAGACCGTAGGCAGAAGATTGGTGACAATGTCATTCACAGCAGATCCGTCATGGTCCCCGGTTTCTGCCGTGCTCTTCCATATCGGAGAGATTGCCACGTCGCGATTCTTGGGAATCGCTCCTCGCAATGACAAGCGGAAGTTGGATCGTGAAGACAACCAGTACCAAGTTGGTTTTGCGGCAGCAAGATTTTCTTTTATGCTTGTCGGCAAAATTTCATGAACAAATTGCGAATAGCCCCTTGACATCCCGCGAACAATGCGCTATAATGATTCTGTATCAGATTTTTACCACACAAGGAGATGTTTCCCATGAAAAGAACCGTCAGAGTGCTCTGCGCGCTTCTGGTTGCCGTGATCCTCGCAACATCCGCGTCCGCTGCGAAGGCCATCTTCGTGAGCCCGAACGGCAGCGGGACCACCGAGCAGAAGACGACCGCCGCACCTACTGTCCTGACGCCCACCGTACCGAAGACCGAAACGACGACCACCACTTCGGGCGGCTTCATCTTCAACGGTCCCTCCCGGGTCTATACCGCCGCGGATCTTCCGAAGCCGACCTACCCGACCTATCCGGTCTGCCCGGGCTATGTTCCCGCCTGCCAGACGACCTGCGGTTATTACGGCGGCTGGTACCGTCCGGCTCCGTACGACGTCCTGATCAACGGCAAGTACTACACGGTCGAGAATGCCCGCGCCGAGATCGAGAATTACCTCGACCGCACCGCCTACAACCTCATCATGGTCGAGGGCGAGCGCAGGACCATCTGCGAAGGCGCATACTATGTGTCCTCCAATCCGTCCGTCGCGTACTATGACGCCGCGAGCGGCAAGCTCGTCGCGAACCGCACCGGCTCCTCCACGGTGTATGTCTACACCAAGGGCGGCGTTCCGATCGCCCGTCTGGACGTGAGCGTCCTCGTCCGCGCTTCCTTCGAGAAGCTGAACGACATCCTCTACGTCTCCACCGACGCGTGGAACATCGGCGTCGACGGCTCCACCGTCTGCTCCGTGAAGTCCGCCAGCGGCAAGGCGTACAGCGACATCCTCTATAAGGTCATCCGCGGCTACGACTACGGCTGCGTCGGCGAAGAGAACGGCAAGATCAGCGGCAGAGCCAACGGCGCCGTGATCGTGCGCGCGTACTCGAAGGCCAATCCCGACGTTTACGGCGATGTGCTCGTCTATGTCGGCAGCCTGACCTCCGCCATCTTCGACGGTTACTGGACCACCTGCCCGACGGGCGTTCAGGTCACAAGCTGGGGCTACGACGTCTCTGACTACATCACCGCGAAGAATGCCATCATCAACGGCTGGATCAAGAGCGCCGAAGGCATCTTCATCCCGGTCGTCCGTCTCTCCGATGCCGTGAAGACCAATCCGGACGGCACCAAGGAAGCGACAAAGGTCCTCTACGGCGACACGCTGAGCTACCTCGATCTCCTCCGCCTGGCGTATACCGACCGCACGAGCCTGACGAAGGTCCTCGCGGGCTACAACACCGTGAAGTACGGCAGCGACAAGATCATCGTCAACGCGCTGGATGAGCGCACGGTCCTGCTCGCGCAGATCCTCGGACTGATCGACTGAGTTCGGACAACGATCCCCATACAAACGAAAAGGCCTGCCGATGATCGACAGGCTTTTTTGATGCGCCCGGCTGGGCTTATTCCGTCAGGCTCCGGATGACGGCCGGGAGCTTCGAGACCGTGTCTCCCGCGATCATGCTGACCGCGCCGTATTCCGCCTCCGCCAGCTCGCCCGCGCGGCCGTTGACCCATGCGCCCGCCGCAGCCGCCGTGAGCGGATCCGCACCCGCGCCGCAGATCGCAGCGAGGATCCCGGAGAGCACGTCCCCGCTCCCCGCCGTCGCCATGCCGGGGCATCCGCGGTCGACGAGAAGGACGTCGTCCCCGTCCGTCACCACGGTCGTCGAGCCCTTCAAAAGGACCGTCACGCCGTGGGCCGCCGCGAACGCCTTCGCCAGAGGGATCGGATCCGCAATTACGTCCGCGGCGCTGTCCCGACCGAGCAGCCGGGCAAATTCCATGTTGTGCGGCGTGAGGATCACCCGGCAGGTCTTCTCGTCCAGCATCGACGGACCCATGCGGGAGAGCGCGTTCAGCCCGTCCGCGTCGATGACGAGGGTGCCCTCGTAGTGCGCGAGCAGCCAGACGAGCATCTCCTCGGCGCCCCGGCCCCCGCCGATCCCCATGCCGAACGCGGCGGTTCGGGTCCCGCGCAGAAGGGTCCGCACCGCGTCCTCGTCAAAGACGGTCTGGCCGTCCGCATCGGGGAGCGGGAAGAGCGTCGCTTCGAGAATGGACGGCGCGATGAGGGGGCAGATCGACGCGGGAGCCGCGACCTTCACCACGCCCGCCCCGGACCGCATCGCGGCATTGGCCAGCGCAGCCAGCCGGATCGCGCCGGTGTACTGGGCCGACCCGCCGATCAGGGCGACGTACCCGTAGGTGGACTTGTTCGAGAAATTCTTCCGCTTCGGAAATGCGCGCGCGGCGTCGGCGGCCCCGAAGAGGAAGTACGGCTTCTCCTTCGGCGCGATCCCGATGTCGAGGCTGATCTTCTGCCGGATGACGTCCTTCGCCATGCCGAGGAAATGCCCGGGCTTGTACCCGCCGATCGCCGCGGTGAGATCGGAGACGACGCAGCAGTCCGCCATGCCCGTATCGCCGTTCAGCCCGGAGTTGATGTCCGCCGAAACGACGAAGGCCCCGCTCTCGTTGATCGCCCGGATCGCGTCCGCCGCCGCTCCTTTGACCGCCCCGCGAAAGCCCGTGCCGAAGATGCAGTCGACGACGGTGCCGTAATCCGCGAGCGAGCCGCCCTCCTCCCACGGAACGAACAGCACGCCCTCCTCCCGGGCCTGTTCCGCGAAATACGCGCCGTCCTCCGAACAGCGGTCGGAGAGGAGATAGACGATGCAGGGGATCCTCCGCCGGGCAAGCCGGGCCGCGATGACATAGCCGTCCCCGGCGTTGTTGCCGCTGCCGCAGACGACGGCGACGGGGGAATGCCAGCCGCCCGCCTCCTCCACGGCCTCGACGATGCCCTCGCCCGCGCGCCGCATCAGCTCACGGGAGGGGGTGCCGGATTCGATCGTGTGCGCGTCGCTTGCGCGCATCAGGGCGACGGAGAGTACAGGGATCATGGGACGCTCCTCGGTTTCGGTGATGATACCCTATTATACCCCCGCCGGGCGCGCTTGTCAATCCTCCGCCCGGTTGTGAATTTTTCGTAAACGGTCAAAACCTTCTTGCCGAGCCTTTGAAAATCTGCTATAATGAAGGTGTATGTCCATCCAGACAGAGATTCCCATTCTTTTTGATCGAAAGGAAACAACACGTCATGAATCGAAAACTGATCAGCCTCCTTCTGGCCCTCCTGCTCGCCCTCTCCGCGACCGGGCTGACCGGATGCTCGGAAAAACCCGCCGAAGGGGACGCCGCCCCCGCGAACACCGCCCAGCCCGACGTCACGCCTGCCGGTGAGATCGACGAGGACGAGGACGGCTATCTCGCAGACGATCTCCCCGAAAAGGACTTCGGCGGCGCGGAATTCAACATCCTCACGACGACCTGGTACAACGCGAAGAACTACATCTTTGCGGAAGAAATGAACGGTGAGGTCGTCAACGACGCGCTGTTCAACCAGCGCTCGAAGGTCTCCGACCGCTTCAACGTCGAAGTGACCTGCACCGCCAACGACGGCAACGATGCGGTCGCCGCCAACGCGCACAACCTCGTGATCTCCGGCGACGACACCTACGCGATCGTCTACAACCACGACAACATGACCATGAACAACGGTCTGAAGGGCGACTTCTGCAACCTCCGCAGCTTTGAGATCCTCGACTTCTCGAAGCCGTGGTGGCAGGGCACGTCCCAGGTCTTCACGATCCAGGACAAGCTGTTCGCCACCGCCAACCCGATGGCAATGAGCGGCATCTACATGAACTGCACGGTGTCCTTCAACAAGAAGCTCATGAGCGACCTCCAGCTCGAAGCGCCGTATGAGAAGGTCCGCAACGGCGAGTGGTACCTCGACGACATGATCGGCATGATCCAGCTGGGGATGCGCGACCTCGACGGCAACGGCAAGTACGACGCGAAGGACCAGTGGGGCTTCCTCACCGCGAGCTACGGCTGGCTGCAGTTCCAGTCCGACATGGGCGCGGGATGCATGGAAAAGGACGACGCGGGCAACGTCTGCTTCACGGGCAACATCGACAAGATGGTGAGCGTGATGGAGAAGTTCGACTCCCTCGACGAGTACACGCAGACCTCCTCCGGCACCGACTACAACATCCAGATGTTCGCCGAGGGCCGCGGCCTGTTCATGTTCTCCGAGAACCGCAACCTGTACGAGAGCATGCGCGACACCGACGTCTCCTTCGGCGTGCTCCCGGCTCCGAAGTTCGACGAGACGCAGAAGGACTACGCCTCCGCCGGTTATGACATCTACTGGGGCGTCCTCCTCTCCTCCGCCGCGCACGAAGAGCTCATTTCCTACTGCCTCGAATCCATCAGCTGCGAGAACTACAACAACGTCATCCCGGCCGTCTGGGAAGCCGTTCTGGGCAGCAAGCTGGCGGACGCGCCGGAAGACACGGAGATGTTCCGCATCATCCGCGACGTGCAGTACGTCGACCTCGGCTACGCGCTCAGCCAGTCCATCGCGGGCCTCAGCAGCATCGTCTTCCTGAAGACCAACACCACAGCCGGCCAGACCGCGTCCTTTATCCAGAAGATCATGAAGTCCCTCAACAAGGGCACGGACCGTCTGAACAAGTCCTACGCGGAGCTCGGCGGCTGATCCGGCTCAAAACAAACAAAGACCGCCCGGTATCGGATGGATGCCGGACGGTTTTTCTGTATGTTCGGTTATGGGCTTGTCGGCACGGGGGAGCGCTTCGCCTCGACGTCGGCGTGGAACCGTTCCCAGGCGTCCTCATGCTCGACGTAATAGAGCGGGCATTTCTTCCCCGTGATGTCGTAGTGCCGGATCACATGGCGCGCCGTCAGCCCGAATTCGTCGCAGAGCCATGCGGTGAGCCGCACGAGCGATTCGTAGGCCGCGTCGGTGAACGCGCCGTCCTCCTCCGGGTGGCAGACCTCCACCGAGATCGTATCGCGGTTGCGCCAGTTCGAAGCGGAGGATTTCTCGTCGAGCGGGACGCAGAGGATCACCTCGCCCTCCAGCCCGATGACGAAGTGCGCGCTGACCTCCGATTCGGGGTTTGCGAAATAGTTCCGGTTGTTCTTCGCCGACGTCCCCGGATTGCCGACGTAGTGGATCACGATGTCGTTCACCGCTTCGAGCTTTTCCCCGCGCCGCGATGCGCCGTCCACCGGGATGAGCTGCACGTCGACCCAGTCGGGCACCTCGACCGCCATGACGGGAGGCCGCCGCAGGAAGCCGAAGGGATCCGGCGAGAGGATCAGAAAGGAACCGAGCGCGACGATCGCGGAAAAGAGGAGGATCCCCGCGAGCCGCACGAAGAGTTTCCCGCGCATCCGGACGCCCTCACGCCTGCGGATGTTCCGCGTCGGGCAGCTCGGTCAGGCGGATGTTCGTCGAGCCGTAGGGGAGGAAGCGCACGGTCTGTCTCGGCCCGATCGGCATCGCAGAGAGCGGTTTCTCGCGCGCCACCATGCCGGAGAGCGGTTCATAGCCCCAGTTGATCTGCGAGACGGGGACCTCGAGCCAGCACGGGGCGTTCTCCGGCGCGAACGGGACATCGCCGACCTCCTCGGTCTCATGGACCGCGATCTCCTCCGGCCCGGCAAAATCGAAGGCGTACTGCCATTCGGTCGTCGGGCGGACCTCCCAGTCGCACCACGGGAACTTCCGCTCCACGCCGCCGCGCTCGTATTCGAGCTTTTCCCATGCCTCGCCGATCTCGAGGGCATACACCAGCGGGCCGCGCTCGAGGGAGAAGAGCCCCGTCGGCCGCGCGATCTTCTTCACCGCGAAGGCGAGTTCCATGGTCACGGCGGAATGACCCGACCAGGTGCGTTCGAGCGAGACGAGCGTCCCGGGCTCCGCGTCCTCCCCGTCGATTTTGGCCGAAGCCGCCGTGCCGGGGACGCGCAGGGTCAGGGTGAAGTCGACCGGCTTCTCCGCGCTCACGAGGAAGTTGACCCGCCCGTCGAAGGGGTAGATCGCGTCGCATTCGATCCTCACGTTCACGCCGCCGATCGCCGTTTCGAGGACCGCCGGGACGGGCGAGCACACCGTGACGCCGCCCTCGGAACGCATCATGGCGGACCGGGCAAATTTCGGCCATGCCTGATTGAAGTTCGCGGTGCAGCAGCCGTAGTTCGGCTCGAGGCCGTAGAGGTTCGATTCCGCGGAATTCGTGCGGAAAATCACATGATCGGCGGGCAGGCGCACACACGCGATCTGGTTGGTCATCTGGTCGTACTGGTGGCCCCACATATCCGGGGTGACGGTCGCCGGGAACGCGTTGAACGCCAGCTTCTCGAGCCGGTCCGCCCAGATCGGGTTGCCCGTCAGCGCGAAGAGGACCTCGTAGGAATACATGGCCTCCGCGACGCCGCAGAGCTCGGTCCCCTGAATGGGGGAGGTCCCGGAGAGGCATTCGTCGCCGGTGAAGTGTCCGACCGCCGTGCCGTGATAGGTGAAGAGCTCGTTCAGCATGAATTCGGAGAAGCTGTCGTCCGCCTCGTCGCTGTCGAGGAGGGACGAGAGCGCGCCCTCCTTGATCGCCATGCCCTGATTGACGACATGGGACTCCCACTGCCACTTGCGCTCGGGGATTTTATACTTCCAGTCGGCGTAGATCTCCTCGTACTTCATGCCCTGTTCGCGCAGCGTCCGGCCGAGGTCGAGGAGCCAGTCCTCCCGGCAGAGCTCGTACAGGCGGAAGATCGGGATGAGGCACTCGAACCAGCGGGCGTGCGCCCAGGAGAAGATCGGATGGGCAGCGATGTGCTCCCGGAGGTTGGCGAGGGACCGCTTCACGACGTCCGGGATCCGCTCGTCGCCGGAGCAGTCGTAATACAGCATGAGGACCTTGTCGATGAGGAAGAGGGCCCACATATCGTAGCCCGCGCGTTCCTCGTCGGTGCAGGGGCAGAGCCACCCGTCGGGCTGCTGACCGGCGACGATGGCATCGACATACCGCTTCGCTCTTTCGATCTTGTCCCGGTCGTCGAGCAGGTACGCGAGCGGGATGAAGCCGTCGAGCCAGTACGGCACACGCTCCCAGCCCTCTCGGTCGCCGCCGACCCAGCGCGAGTCGCGGATATCCGGCCAGATCTTGTCGAGGTTCCCGGACAGCGAGTCCGCCTGGATTTCGAGCTCCCGCCGCAGCCAGCCCGCGGGCTTCAGCTCGGACGGCTTGAAGAATTGCAGTTTCGGCATGTTGACCTCCTGAATTGAAATAAAAGTAATGGGGATGACGGAAAAAGCAGGGTAGGGATCCGCAGACGGATTCCGTTTTTTCATTCATGCGCGGTCATGGCGGGGCGAAAATCGGGTTCGGCCGCAAGGGCCTCGTCGATCCGGTCGAGGATGCGGGCGGCGTCCTCTTCGGCTCCCGCGCCGCGCAGATCGTTCACCTCGCCCCAATAGAGCGCGGTGATGTATCGCCAGAGAAGCGGCGCGGCAGCTGCCTCGTCGTCCGTCCAGGCCCGCTCCCTCCCGAAGAGGCGCAGAACCTTTCCCGCGTGCTCCTCCGCCGTGAGGGGACCGGCCGCGTTGAAACCGTAACAGCCGATGGAGAGCGCCATGTTGAGGGCGGTGTCCTCCCCGGCGATGTTGCAGTCGATCAGCCCGGCGAAGTGCCCGTCGTCCGTCAGGAGTACGTTCGTGTCGTTCCAGTCCGCCTGAAAAACGGACGTCGGCAGGAGCGGATAGAGGGCGGCGAGGGCGTCCCGGTTTTCGTTCCAGCGTTCCCGGATCGTCTGCCACCTGGACAGCAGCGCGGGGAAACGTGCGGTGAGATCCCGCTCGAATTTGAGGACGCATTCCTCCGCCTCGTCGGTCTCTTCCCCGTCGAAGGGCGTGAGCCGCACATAGCCGGACATGCCCCATCCGCCGGGGAGCCGTGCCGCCGCGAGCTTCGCGTTGAACGCGATCAGCTCGGTCTGCCAGGCGGGGCATCCGTCGTCGCTTTTCGGGCGTGCGGCGTCCTTATCGCGGTAGGCGTCGGTGTCGAGCTCGGCCTCCGTCTGCGCGAGGGGGTACGGCGCGAGCTCCTCCGCCCAGACGACGAAGGCGCGGCCGTCGAGCTCGCAGCGCTCCGCGATCCGTCCGGTGAGCGAGGGGATCAGCGCGGGCATATAGACGTCCATGGCGCGGGCGGCCCGGATGAGCGTCTGCCAGCCCTCGATCCGGCGGGGCGTCGTAAACGCGTTTGCCGCGAGCTTGAGCACGGATCGCCGCCCGTCCGCCCCGACCGTCGCCGCCATACGGAAATCGTCCTCCCGCTCGCTGGACGAGAGGAGCGCCACGTCGAACGGCGCCGCAAAGAAGAGGGATGCCGCGCGGCGGAGGGCAGCGGGAATATCGCTTACCATATCATCGTCACGGCGCGGAGGACGATCCTGGCGGAGCGCTCGGCGGACTGTTTCGCAAAGGCCGGGTAGTCCTCGACCGCGCCGCCGTCCGCGCTGTCCGAAATCGTCCGGACCACCGCGAAGGGCACCTTGTTCGCCGTGCAGACCTGTCCGACGGCGCCGCCCTCCATCTCACAGGCGACGGCCCCGAACCGCTCGACGATCTGCCGCTTCTTCTCCGCGTCCGCGATGAACTGGTCGCCCGTCGCGATCACGCCGAAGAAGACCTTCTCCCCGCCGAGGATCTCGATCGCCGCATTTCCGAGCTCACTCTTCACGAGCCGGTCGGCGCAGTGCATCCTGACGACGTTCAGCCCGGAAATCATCCCGATCGGATCGCCGAGCGCGGAGGTGTCCATATCGTGCTCGACCACGTCGGTTGCGAGGACCACGTCCCCGATCCCGATCTCGGGCGAGAGCGTCCCCGCGATGCCGGTGTTGATGATCCGGCCCGGCGCGTAGGTGACGATCATCGTCTGCGCGCACATCGCGGCGAATACCTTGCCGATCCCGCAGACTGCGACGATGAGCTCGGCCTCGACGGTTTCTCCGTCTGCGCGAGGATCCTCTTCCCGCACCCGTCCGATGTGGAATTCGATCCCGCCGACGGTCTCCACCCGCACGTCCTCCATCGCCTCGACGATATGCTCCGCTTCGATCTTCATGGCGGCGATGATGCCGTATCTTCCCTTGAACATGTCTTTCTCTCCCGTTTCTGTTTCACATTTCAATCTGCGTCTGCGTCCGAGGGCATACGCCAGTCGCCGCGCGGGCTGAGCGCCACCGATCCGACCTTCGGACCGTCGGGCAGGGCGGAGCGCTTGAACTGCTGCGTGCGGAACCGGCGCAGGAACACGGCGAGCCACTTGTCCACCGTTTCCGCGTCAAACTGCCCGTCGAAGGCCGCGAGCGCTTCCCGGCGCATCTTGTCCGGAGTCTCGCCCCAGCGCACATGGTGATAGAGGAAGAAATCGTGCAGATCGTACGGTCCGACGAGGTCCTCGGTCTTCTGCGCGATCTCCCCTTCCTTCGGCGGCAGCAGCTCCGGGCTCACGGGCGTCGCGAGGATGTCGCGGAGGATCTCGCCCCGGGTCTTCCCGTCGGGCGTCCGCTCGTCCCCGTCCGTGTCCGCGACGAAGGCCACGACATACCGGATCAAGGTCTTCGGGATCCCGCCGTTGACGCCGTAGTTCGACATGTGGTCGCCGTTGTAGGTCGCCCAGCCGAGCGCGAGCTCCGAGAGGTCCCCCGTCCCGATGACGAGGCCGTTTTCCGCGTTCGCAATGTCCATCAGGATCTGCGTCCGCTCGCGAGCCTGCGCGTTTTCATACACAACGGACCGGTTTTCGGGATCGTGCCCGATGTCGCGGAAGTGCACGTCGACTGCTTCCTTGATGTCGACCATCGAGAACCGCACGCCGTAGGACTGCGCGAGCATTTCGGCGTTCGAGCGCGTCCGGTCCGTCGTGCCGAAGCAGGGCATGGTGAGCGCGTGGATATCGCGGCGGTCCCGGCCGAGCAGGTCCATCGCCCGCACCGACGCGATGAGCGCCAGCGTCGAATCGAGGCCGCCGGAGAGCCCGATCACGCACGTCGCGGCATGTGCGGCCCGGATGCGCTTGGCGAGCCCGTGCGCCTGAATGTCGAGGATGCGGGAACAGACGGCGCGGCGGTCGGCGTCTTCATGCGGAATGAAGGGCCGGGGATCGATCACGCCCGCGAGGTCGGTCTCGCCGAGGGTGAGGGAGAAGGACGGCGCACCGCCCGCGCTTCCCTTCCAGGTGTTCATCTTCCGCCGGTCATGCGCGAGATGCCGGACGTCAACGATGGCCGTCGTGAGCTCCGCACCGCCGAAGGGCTCGTTTTCGGCGAGGATCACGCCGTTCGAGGCGATCAGGCAATGCCCGGAGAAAACGGCGTCGGTGCTCGATTCGCCCATCCCCGCGTCGCAGTAGACGTATGCCGCGACATCCTTCCCGGAGGCGGCCTTCACGAGCGTGCGGCGGTATGCGTCCTTCCCGACGGTCTCGTTCGACGCCGAGAGGTTGACGATCACCGTCGCGCCTTCCGCCGCCAGCTTCTCCGACGGGGATCCCGTCACCCACAGGTCCTCGCAGATCTCCGCCCCGACGGCCAGATCCGGGACCTCCTGACAGCGATAGACATCGGAGGAGAGCGGCAGATAAACGATCTCGTCCCCTCTCCCGAGGCGCACGGTCATCGCTTCGGTCCCGGCTCCGGAAGCAAAATGCCGCGCTTCGTAAAATTCCGCGTAATTCGGGATCGCAGCCTTCGGCGTCACACCGAGGATCTCCCCGTCCGAGACCGCGACGGCGCAGTTATAGAGCCGGTCGCCCGCGCGGAGCGGACAGCCGACAAAGACGAGCATCTTTTTGCCCGCCGTATGGTCCACGACGGTCCGGAGGGCTTCCTCTGCGCCGTCGAGCAGGGCGTCCGAGAGGAAGAGATCGCCGCAGGTGTACCCGGTGATCGAGAGCTCCGGGAACGCGAGAACGTGCACGCCCTCGCCGTATGCCTTGTCGATGAGACGGCAAATCTCTGCCGCGTTTTTCCGGGGGGCCGCGATCTTCGTATCCGGTACGGCCGCGCCGAGCTTGATAAATCCGTGTTTCATAAGGTCCTCGTACTCCTGTTATTCCTCCCGCGCCTGGCGGTCGAGTTTCTTTTCCCAGAGTTTCGTATAGCAGAGCCGTCCGTCGATGCGATCCGAGCGCATCAGGGCGAACGACGCGATCTCCCCCGTCACGGGCTCCGGTCCGCTCTCCGGCGCCTCGCCGCGAAACTGCCGCGCCACGGTGATGTGCGGCTTCGGGGGCTTCGGATCGAAGGGGATCCCGGCATCCTTCAGCGCCCGGCGCACGCCTTCGGCCAGACGCACCGTCCCGCCGCCGTCCGAGATGCCGACCCACCGGACGTCCCCGAAATGCCCCGCTCCGTCGAGCGCGAGGGAATAGGACGGCGCGGTGACCGTCTCCAGCGCGCGGATCACGGGATCGGCGTCCGGGAATTCTCCGATGAAGGCGAGAGTCAGGTGCAGATTTTCCTCCCGCGACCAGTTTGCCCGGGCGGTTTTCATCAGGGTCTTCTGATAGGCAAGCAGAGCGGCCCGCTGCCCGCGCGTGAGGGACACGGCGACAAACAGTCTCATCCCGCGCCTCCGATCTCGGCGGCCAGCCGTCGGGCCCGCTCCTCGCATTCGTTCAGAAACCGCGCGAGGTGGAAGCCGTCCGCCGCCGCGTGGGAAACGGCGATCGAGAGCGGCAAAAGCACCCGTCCGTCCGCCTCGCGGAACCCGCCCCAGACGATCATCGGGGCGAGCGAAGGGATCCCGGTCTGCGCTTCCACCGCCGTGAAATGCCGCCACGGGACCGCGGAGGTCTCGAACACGTTCGGCGGCGTCGGCACGCCCATGACGTCCAGCCGTTCGGCGCGCGCGGCATCCTCCTTCATCCGGGCGGCAAAGCGGGCAAAGTCCTCCTCGTAGAGGGTGAAGGCGGCCGTGTAGGTCTCCCGGTCCGGGTGGAAGACGTTGTAGACGGGGTGCACGACGTCCCAGACCGCGGGGCGCGGCGCATCCCACTCGGGGGAATCGAGCTCCGTCATCCGGAATTCCTCGTGCGCGTTGACGACCGCCGCGGCGCACCAGAGGACCGATGCGGTCATGGACACCCCGGCTTCCCGGCACGCGCGGCGCAGATCGGTCACGTCGATCTCGTCCGTCAGCGAGACGGCGCAGGGGTAGTCCGTGAAGTGGCGGTAATGCGCGGCGCGGGGCCAGCGGTCCATTTCGATCAGGCGGGTTTCAGCCATACGTCCTCCCGGCCTCTCAGGTTCGTTTTCGTTCTCTATTATACACGATGCCCGCGGAATTTACAAGAAGAGCATGGCAAAGAATGAAAAAAAGTCCTCCGAAGAGGGCTTTTCACCAGCCGGATCACCGAAAATGCCGTTTGATCTCGTTGAGATCGTCGAGGAGCTTTTCGACGGCCGAGACGGCATAAGCGCCGGCCAGCGACGCGATCCCGCCCGCGAGCGGCGTGATGTCCATGCCGAGCTTCTCGACGATCCGCACGACGAACCACGCGAGCTGCAGGATCCCCGCGAGAAGAAGAACGATCTTCGCCGCGCCGAGGAACCGCCCGTACGGCTCGCGGTGGAAGTTCAGCGGCTCGTCCGGGGGCAGCTCGATCTCCTCCATCGGGACCCGCCGGGCAGCCTCCGCGCGCGCCGCCTCTTCCGCTTCGAGCCGGGCCGCTTCTTCCGCCTGCGCCTGACGCCGGGCTGCCTTTTCTTCGCGGTCCGACTGCTTCCGGCGGTCGTGGAGCTCGCAGATCCGGTAGAGGTATTCCATGCCGCCGTCCGTCGCGCCCGCCTGCCGGAGGTTCGCTTCGTTCGAGACGAGCCGCCGCACCGCCGACGTGGAGGAGACGTCCATGAATTTCACGAACGGAAGGAGGATCCGCTTGCATTTGTCACAGAGCTTCGTTTTGTCGTCGTCCGGGATCGCGCACCCGCAGTTCGCACACCGCGCCATCTTCATCCCTCTTTCCCAAGGATTCCTTCTGATTGGATTATAGCATAAATCCGCACCGCCCGCAAGGGGGAACGGCGCAAAAAGCGCACTTTTTCGACCTCGTCCGCGCACTTGACAAGACCGTCCGGGGCTGGTATAATGGAATCAAATGATGAAGAATCCACGAAAGGACTGCTTATGAAACGATTCCAGCGGGCAGCCGCTCTCCTCCTCTCGCTCCTCCTCCTCGCCCCCGCCTGCTCACGCGGGGAAGAACCGGAAGAGTCCCCACCAACGCCAGACGCCGAAACGACGGCCCCCGCCGAAGAAGAGACCGAATTCCGACCGGAGGTGCTCGACGCCGAAGAAACGATCGCCGCCGAAGTCTATTACCCGAAGGGCGGAACAGCGAAGACCGTCATCCGCATCCCGGAACCCGCGTCCTACGGCGAAAAGCTGACCCTCGCCTCCCTCCAGGGCCTTGCGGCGCGGCTCTCGGACGAAAAGATCCTCTTCCGCGTCGGGGCGTCCGATCTCTACACGCCATACATGGAGAAGGACTGGGGCGTGACGATCACCAACCGCATCGGGGGCAAGCCCGCGAACTTCGAGAACCTGCTCGCGGGTTACCGGGAGCTCTGCGCGGGGTACATCCTCGCGGCGAAGGATCCCGCCGATCCGTCGGTCAGCGTCGCCGTGTCCCTCGCGGGCATCCTCGACTGCGTGATCGCGACGCCGGACACCCGCGCGGCCGTGGAGAAGGCCGGGTACCCGCTGGTCCTCGACGTCACGGGATGCGACGAAAAATGGCTCCGCGCGTCGGAATACTGGGACCAACTGAACCGGAACTTCGCCTTCGAGCAGCCCGCGTCCATGGCGCCCAAGCTCGTCGACTACGCCGTGATGGCGGGCGCGTACTTCGGCTTCTACGACGGCAAGGTCGCGGCCGGACACAAGAAGATGTATGATTTCCTCAACGACGGCGCGATCGTCTTCGGCTACAACAACACGCTCGGCGAATACGACGCGGTGAAGTCCTTCTCCGAGATGAACATCCAGATGGTCCCGTCCGACCACGCCTACAACCTCTCGACCCTCTCCTGCTTCCCGCAGTATGAATTGAAGCAGAAGGAGCGCGAGATCCCCGAGACCCCGGAGGCCGTTCACACGCTCTGCATCGTGATGTCCGACGGCGACAACATCCAATGGGTCCTGAACAACTTCGCCACCTCGTCCGAGTGGTTCGCCAATCCGCACCGCGGGCAGTTTGCGATCGGATGGGGCGTCTCCCCGGCCCTCCTCGACACCGCGGCCCCGATGCTCGCCTATCTCTATGACAAGGCGACCCCGCGGGACGAATTCATGATGCAGCTCTCCGGCCTCGGGTACACCTTCCCCTCGCGCTGGGACCAGTCAGAGCGGCAGAAGATGGCGCACAGGCTCGCGGAGGTGATGCGGCGCGCCGACCTGCACTACGCGGAAATCCTCGACGACGGCGGCTTCACGGCGGAGAACCTCGGTGACTTTGCCGCCGAAGAGGGCATCGACGGGCTCTTTTACATCGATTACAGCCACTATTCCGGGCTCGGGGGCGAGATCCTCTGGCTCGACGGGAAGCCCGCCGTCTCCGCGCGGCACATGATCTGGGCCGATCACCCGACGGGGAACCTCGGCTTCATCGCGCGCCGGATCAACAACGCCCCGACCGATCCGGCCGACGAGGGGGCATACACCTTCCTCATCGTGCACGCATGGTCCGGGCTGAAGGACGGCAAGCTCACGCAGCACGGGAACACCCTCGACGCCGTGGCCGCCCTGATCGAAGACCTGGACGAGGACGTGCAGATCGTGACGCCGGGCGCCTTCATGGAACGCCTCATCGCAAACTGTGCGCCGAAGGGCTGACGGGAGGTTCGACATGCCGTTTTATATCCGAAAAGGGGACATCACCGAAATCGAAGCCGACGCCATCGTCAACGCCGCGAACCCTTCCCTGCTCGGCGGAGGAGGCGTCGACGGCGCGATCCACCGGGCGGCGGGACCTGAGCTGCGGGAGGAATGCGCGTCTCTCGGCGGATGCCGTCCGGGGGAGGCGAAGATCACCGCGGGCTACCGGCTCCCGGCGAAGCACGTCATCCACACGGTCGGGCCGATCTGGCAGGGCGGGGGTGCGGGCGAGCGGGAGATCCTCGCGTCCTGTTACCGAAAGGCCCTTGATCTGGCCGAAGAGGCGGGCTGCGCTTCCGTCGCCTTTCCGCTGATCTCGGCCGGGGCGTACGGGTATCCCGAGGCGGAAGCCACCCGCGTCGCCGCCGACACCGTCCTCGCCTGGCTGGAGGCACACGATTCGGACATGCGCGTCGATCTCATGCTCTACGACAACCGCCTCCGCGAGCGGTACCGCGATCTGCGCCGGGAACTCGCCGGGCTGACATCCGGGTCGGGAGCCGCGCCGCACGTCGGAGCTTCCCATCAGATGGCGGGCGGATTCCCGATGGCCGCCAAGGCGGATCAGGCGGAGAAGCCCGTCCGGCCGAAGAAATCCCTCTTCCGGCGGGAGAAGAGAAAGGCGTCCGCAGAAGCCGCAGAG
>JAFPWV010000225.1 GCA_017412675.1 Clostridia bacterium | reverse complement strand
GTTTTCATGAACATGTTCTGCCCGATGATCTCCCCGTCCTTCTCCATGACGAAATCAAGCGCGGGCACGAATGCGGGATCATCCCGGAGCACATGGATCACATAGTGTTCCGAGCAGCCCGGGTGATAGACGTTCCAGAACGATTCCCGGATGAGATTTTCGACGGTGCGATGGTCTTCGGGTCGCTCAAGGCGAATGGAAATGTCATTTTGATTCATTGTTTATCCTACTGAATATTGTTGACATCAATGCCCTTGGGCGGGAGGTTTGTTCGACTGCGGCAAACCTCCCGGTCAGCCCGCAATCTCCGGTGCGTTGTACGTTTTCAAACAGCACTCTCCATATAAAGATTTATCATCAGGCCTTTCGGCCGGATAACCGTGATCGGTTCACGCAAAGGTCCTCGATTCGATCCTGTCCCATGCCCGGTCCAAGCACCAGTACACGGTCCGCGCCCCGACGTCATAAACCATCGAGACGACGGTCGGGCAGACCTCCTGGGACACGGCTTTTAAAACGGCGAAGCAGTCCTCGACGTCGAAATCCTCCGATGCGCCGCTCAGCATCTCTTCCGCCTTCTGATAGCGGTCCCAGCCCATCCACGGATGCGTCTCGCTATTCCCCTTGAACGGGGAGAAATTCGTCAGGATCGCATAGTCCGGCTTCTCATAATACCGGCAGCCCTGACCGGGGATGATGTGGAGGACGTTTCCCCCGGCGTCCGAGAGAGCGGCCATGAAGGTCACGCCGGGGATGCTCGACACCTTCCCGCTCTCCGCGATCCGCCGGACGTCATCGAAGGTCTTCTTTTCAAGGAGGAGATCGATGTCGAGGTGAATGAGGTCGACGCCCTCCCCCTGCGGATCGCTCCGCGCGTCGTACGGCCAGCAGGTCGGCATCCCGACGAAGTCCCCGCGTTCGTTTGCGCCGAAGAGCGGGAGCCAGCCCTCGGCGGGATCGTCGATCTCGATGTAGACCCCGTTCTCCGTCGGCCTTACGCGGTATGTCATGTCGAGCAGGTCGAGATTCCAGCCGACGATGGTCTTTCTTTTATTGACGCAGATACTGGTACACATGATAGCCCTCACGATTTCTCTTTGCCGTCTCATCCGTAGTATTTCTCGATCCCGCCGTAGCCTTTGATCAGCTTGCCCTGACGGGTTTTTTCGAGAAAGAAGCGCAGCCGCTTCTGAAATTCCTCGGGGCGCTTGCGCGCGTCTTCGATGTAGGCGACGCGAATGCGCCTGTACGAATCGGTGAAGCGCCCGTAGTTCTTCCACGCGTCCGGATCCTGCCGCAGCGCGTCGATGATATCCGCCGGAAACACAAACGGCGCTTCGATGACGGGCAGAATGCCGTCCCGGATCTTCGGATGGATCATGCCGTGCGCGTCGAGCCAGATGAGCCGCTCGATGTTCGGACGCGAATAGGGGCTTCCCTTTCGCCGCGGGGTGAAGCGCTGGGCACGGTGCAGCGCGTCCGTGTGCTTGACGGTGCTGTCGATCCAGCCGAAGCAGAGGGCTTCCTCCACGGCGTCGTTGTAGGACAGGCACGCCTCGCCCGAGCCCTTCATCGGATAGACGAGCCAGATCTCTCGCTCGGTCTCAAACCGCTCTTCGAGATACCGCCGCCATTCATGCCTGTCGCTGGTATAAAAGGTTTCCATTCATCCTCCATAAGATCATCCGTCACTCTGCTCTGTCAGCAGAAACTTTTCACGCCCCTGCCTTTCGACCTCGCCGAACACGACCGCACAGCCGTCGCCGAGGATCACAACGGCATCGAAACAGGCGATCGCCGCCTCCACAGCGTCGGACAGAGGGAGCCGGAGCCCGTCGAGCGCGCCGTCCGGGGAGAGGATGTCGCAGAGCCCGCTGTGCGTCCGAATAAACCGCTCGAACGCGGGCTGACGGTCGAGGTCGTCGCCCTGCAGGCGGATCTTCGCGGGATCGATCAGATCACCGGACCGATGGCAGAAGCGCGACAGCCCGCGGTACCGCTTCTTCGGCGTCGTCAGCTCGTAAAGAAGGCGTTCCCAGCGGGATTTTCGGATATAGGAGGAGACGAACCGCTCCTCGGGTGAGTGTTCCATCATCATTTATTCCTGATTCGTGATTTCGCGGAAGCGGGGAGCCGTTCCCGCATCCCGGACGGCCGGATGAGCCTCGCTTGAGGACGGCTGCACGCACAAACAGGCAAGTCAGATCCGCTTCTCCAGCTCGTAGGCCGTGTGACCCCTGGGATAATCCTCAAGCTCACCTCTTGCGGTGAACCCGTTCCGGAAGAAGAAACCGGATACCCAATCGCACCCATACGACAGGATCACATAGGCGCCGTTTTCCTTTGCCTCGCGCTCGATTTCGCTCACGAGGGCTGTGCCGATGCCCTGCCCGCGATAGCCTTCCTCCACCCAGATGCCGTCGATGTCGGCGGTGTCGTCGCTGTCGACTCCGGAAATGACGGCGGCGATCAGGTTGCCATCCGCGTCGACGAGCTTTTTGCTGAGCGGGATATATCCGTGCTTGTCCGGCACGACCTCTTCGCAGAACGCCTCGAGCCCCTTTGCGATGATCTCGGCGTCTTCCGCGGTGCCGGGCACGACCCGATACGTTTCCGCGGCGGTGTTGTTTGTCGGGATATAGTCCGGGATGCCTTGGTCCAGCCGCTTCGACAGGGACCAGCATACATGCCCCCTCGGGATGTCCCGATTGACGGTGAACACCCGGAATCCGTGCTTTTCGTACAGCGGTCTCGCCATATAATCCGCGGTGCCGAGGCACAGGTAATAGCACCCCTTCGCTCTCGCGGCATCTTCGGCGGCGCGGATCAGCAGGGAGCCGAGACCCTGACGGCGATAACGCTCGTCGACCCACAGCTTGGCGAGCACCGCCCGGCCCCATTCATGGATGTGCAGGATACACCCGCCGATGACGTTCCCATCCCCGTCGTCTGCCTTGAAAACGATTTGCTCCTCTTCGGTGCGGGGCTCCGAGGGCGCCATGGAATCAGCATACGCGTTGATCTTCTCTTCGATGAGATCTTCTTCGTCCTCTGTCATGGGCAGGATTTCATAGTGATCGAAATGCATTCTGCTCTCCTCCGGACACGCCGGGATTCTCTTCAGTTATCCGACGATACTTCTCCATGATCTCTGCGAACACACGGTCTCTGTCATAAGACGCGTCGTAGGATCGAATATGGTATTACTTTGCGTTTCGGTAGATCTCGCAGGCGACGTCGTCCAAGGCATCGTCCGCGGCTTCCGTGACGTTGTTGTACATCACGGCGACGCAGATATCTTTTTTGCGGGAGAATACCCAGCTTGTCAGAAAGCCCCAGTTCTCCCCGCTGTGACCGGCGACGCTGTCCTTGCGCGCTTTCGATTCCCAGACGTCGAGGCAGAGACCGTAATCGTCCATGACGGGCGTCATCATGCGCCGCGCAGTCTTCTTTTTGAGGAAGCCGCCTTTACGATAGCTCTCGGAAAGGGCAAGGCCGATTTTGACAAGCTCCGTGGGAGTCGTCCAGAGCCCTGCGGCGGCGTGCTCGGGATAATAGTGATACCCGTGGGCGGGATCCTCCTTCTGCGCCAGCCTGAAGCCGAACGCGGCGTTGGCAACAAGATCTTCGTCCAACGGCTGGAAAAAGCCGGTGCGCTTCAGGCCCAGAGGCTCGGCGACCTCTTTCTGGAATGCCTCGCGGAGCGTGGTCCCCGTGATGCGCGTAAACGCAAGCTCTGCCAAAGTGATCCCGCCGCCGGAATAGATGTGCTGCTTGCCGTACGGACGGATCCTGCGCAGCGCGGGCGTGTTGCCTTTGCCGTCCAGCACATCCTCGAGGGAGAGCGGCTCGTGATCCGCGCGGTATCCGG
>JAFPWV010000224.1 GCA_017412675.1 Clostridia bacterium | reverse complement strand
CTGATCGCGGGCGCGTCCGGCACCGGCAAGACGATCACGATGAAGGTCATGGCAGAATCCTTCTCCGACGCGGGCGTCCCGGTCTTCCTCTGCGACGTCAAGGGCGACGTCTCCGGCCTGATCGAACCCGGCGCGGACAACGCGGGGATACAGAAGCGCATCGACAAGTTCGGCATCCGCGACACCTTCCAGTACAAGTCCTATCCCGTCACGTTCTGGGACATCTACGGCAAGGGCGGCCATCCGATCCGCACGACGGTGTCCGACATGGGTCCGGAGATCCTCTCCCGCATCATGGGCCTGACGGAGGTGCAGGAGGGCGTGCTCAACATCATCTTCCGCATCGCGGACGAGCACGGTCTCGAGATCATCGATCTGAAGGATCTGCGCGCCGTGCTCCAGTACATCGGCGAGAACCGCGCGGAATATTCGATGAAATACGGCAACATGGCGGCCCAGTCGATCTCCGCGATCACGCGGGCGCTGATCCCGCTCGAGGACCAGGGCGGCAACGAGTTCTTCGGCGAACCGGCCCTCGACATCACCGACTGGATCCGCACGGACGCCTCCGGACACGGCATGATCAACCTGCTCCACGCCGTCGAGACGATCAAGTACCCGAAGCTCTACGCCGCGTTCTTACTCTGGATGATGGCGGAGCTCTTCGAGGTCCTGCCCGAGGTAGGCGACCCGGAGAAGCCCACGATCGTGTTCTTCTTCGATGAAGCGCACCTGCTCTTCAACGGCGCGCCGAAGGGGCTCGTCTCGAAGATCGAGCAGACCGTGAAGCTCATCCGCTCGAAGGGCGTCGGCATCTACTTCGTCACCCAGTCCCCGTCCGACATCCCGGACAGCGTCCTCGCGCAGTGCTCCAACCGCGTGCAGCACGCTCTCCGCGCCTATACGCCCGCCGAACAGAAGGCGGTCCGGACGGCGGCCCAGACCTTCCGCGCGAATCCGGCCTTCAAGACCGAGGACGTCATCATGCAGCTCGGGACCGGCGAGGCGCTCGTCTCCTTCCTCGATGAAAAGGGCATCCCGCAGATCGTGCAGAAGACCGCGATCATCTGCCCGCAGTCCCTCATGGCGCAGGCCGCCGAATCGACCAAGGCCCGCGTGATCGCGCAGTCGCAGTTCGCGTACAAGTACAACAACGCCGTCGACAACGAGAGCGCTTACGAGGTCCTCGAAAAGCGCGCGGCGGAAAGGGCCGAGCAGGACGAGCTCGAACGGCAGCGCGCCGAACTCGAGGCGGAGCGTCAGCGGCTCGAGGCCGAAAAGGAAAAGGCGGCGCGCGAGGCCGAGAAGAAGGCCCAGAAGGAAGCCGAAAAGAAGGCGAAGGAAGAGGAAAAGGCGAAGGCCGCCGCGCAGAAGAAGAAGGACCGCGTGAAGGCGAAGATCGAGACGCAGGTCGTGTCGACCGCCGGTCAGCTTCTGCGCAAGGGCCTTTTCGGAATCCTGTCGAGAAGATAAAGAGAGATTCACCCCATCCTGCCCTTCGGGCTGCTTTTCCCTCGAGGGGCAGGACGAAACAATATGAAAGGAAGGTCCTCATGAAAAAACTCACCCGCATCCTGCTGGTCCTCGCCGCCTGCGCGCTGGCCGTGTCCCTCCTCGCCGGGTCCGTGAACGCCGCCGAGGTCGCCAAGGCCCGGACCTACAGCGGTCAGTTCACCGACGTGAGCGAATCCGCGTGGTATTACAAGAACGTCGCCGACGCCTATGAGCGCGGACTCATCAACGGCCGCAGCGACACCGCCTTCGAGCCGGACGGCACCCTCACGATCGCCGAGACGATCAAGCTCGCCGCCGTCTGCCATCAGCTCCTCACCAAGGGCGCCGTCGATCCCGAGACCTTCGCCGTCCCGGAAGGCGCCGCGTGGTACGAGCCCTACGTCACCTACGCCGCCCAGCGCTGGATCGTGACCGAGACCTACGAGGACTTCGGCGAATCCGCCTCCCGCGGCGTCGTGGCCGTCCTCTTCTCCCGCGCCCTCATCAGTGCGGACACGGCGATGACCGAGATCAACACGGCCGAATTCGGCGCCCTGAAAGACGTCCCGACCGAAAAGTGGTACGCCTCCTCGATCTACCGCATGTACCGCTGGGGCATCCTCGTCGGCGATGATCAGGGCAACATCAACCCCGAGAACAACGTGAAGCGCAGCGAGATCGCCGCGATCGTCACCCGCGTGATCGATCCGGCGGCGCGCGTGCTGGCGAATGGCAAGGCCGTCGGTCAGACCGCCCAGACACAGCCTGCCCAGCCCGCTCCCGAGACGACCGAGACGCCCGCAGCCGGGACCCCCGCTGTCGTGACGAACGGTGTCCTCAAGCTCTACGAGGGCGACCTCGGCCAGAACGCACCCGCATCCCCCGTCGGCGGCTTTGCGGCGGACTTCGCCCTGGCGGACGGGACCGTCTCCGTGAAGGCGGCCTACAACGTCGAATACGTCAATGAGATCGCCGCGGAAAAGGACAACATCTCCTTCCGCATCCTGAGCGCCAAGGACGCCGCGCTCGACGTCCTCTCGAGCAAGCTCAAGGCGGCGGCGGTCGGCGCGAACGGCACGAAGCTGCGCGAGCCCTCCGCGGTCTACACGCTGATCAACGACCTGTTCGAGCTCTGGATCGACGGCGAGCGCCGGACCGTGGGCGGCCTCTGGTACGCCGAGCATGACGGCTACACCGCGTACGCCTTCTATCTCGAAGAGACGCTCGATCTCGAAAAGGTCACCTCCTACCGGCTCGTCTGCGGCGACGTGACGGCGGACGTGCTGAAGCAGAGCGGCCTCGGCGACGTGGCGGATCTCTCCGAAGGCGCGGCGACCGTCGTGGCCGGGGACACCGTCGAGAGCGGCACGGCCGTGGACAACACGCTCTACCGGGCGGCGATCGACGCGGCGAAATCCACCGCGCTGAGCGTTCCGTTCGAGTATGAGTCCGACCGCTGCTACATCCTCTACGGCGAGGGCCTGTACGGGACGGGCGCGGGCGACTACCGCCTGCTCTTCGTCTTCCGCGACGGCACCTCCCAGACCATCGTCAACCAGAGGCTCAACGCCATCCGCGTCAACAACGCCGGAAACGTCCTCTACTACACGGTGGACGCTCCCGACGGCGGCGCGATCCAGTACGGCGTGAACTTTGATAACTGAACCCTCCATAAGCCCTGTCAAAACACACAAAATCCCTCCATTGCGGAGGGATATTTTTTTCATACAACCGCCTTGCATTTTGGGCGGCAAACGTGTATAATGTTGATAGCTGTTTCCTTTATGCACTTACCCGAAAAACGCGCGGTTTTTCCGCGAAATCCATATCATACGGGGGCCTCCATGAAGCTGCTGGAAGACAGAATCCTGAAAGACGGCAAGATCGGGGCTGGGAACGTTCTGAAAGTGGACTGCTTTCTCAACCACCAGATCGACGTGCCGTTCCTCTCCGAACTCGGACGTGAATTCTACCGCCTGTACAAGGACGAGGGGATCACGAAGATTTTGACCATCGAAGCGTCCGGGATCGGGATCGCCTGTCTGACCGCCGTCTATTTCGGGGTGCCCGTCGTTTTCGCCAAAAAGACGCCCACAAACAACATCTCCGGCGACGTCTACACCGCCGAGGTGTACAGCTACACGCACGAGCGCACCTACGCGATCCGGCTGGCGAAGGATTTCCTCACGAAGGACGACCGCGTCCTCATCATCGACGACTTTCTGGCGAAGGGCTCGGCCCTGCTCGCGCTCTTAAAGCTCGTTCACGACGCGGGAGCATCCGTGGCGGGCGCCGGCATCGTCATCGAGAAGGCGTACCAGCCGGGCGGCGACATCGTCCGCGCGCAGGGGGTCCGCGTCGAATCCCTCGCCCGCGTCGCCTCGATGGACGAGCACGGCATCATATTTACAGATTAACCTCTTACCTGTAAACTGTAAACCGTAAACTCTTAACTCCCCGTCTCTCTGCCCCCGGGCTCGAGATATACGGCTCATCACCAATACCATCTTAATTACAGGAGGAACATCATCATGTTCAAGAAACTTGCCGCGCTGGCAATGGCGATCCTCATGCTCTGTACCGTCATGACGGTCCTCTCGTCCTGCGCGGGCGGTTCGGCTGCGGACCTCAAGATCGGCTGCATCATGGTCGGCGACGAAACCGAAGGCTACACCAAGGCGCATATGGACGGCATCAAGGAAGCGGCCAAGGCGCTCGGCATCGCGGACAACCAGATCATCTGGAAGTACAAGATCGAAGAGACCTCCGACTGCCTCGACGCAGCGACCGACCTCGTCGGTCAGGGCTGCACGCTCGTCATCTCCAACTCCTACGGCCATCAGACCTACATGGTGCAGGCCGCGGAACAGTTCCCGGACGTGACCTTCGTGTCCATGACCGGTGACTTCGCCGCCATTTCCGGCGTGAAGAACCTCAAGAACGGCTTCACCAAGGTCTTTGAATCTCGTTATGTCTCCGGCGTTGTCGGCGGCATGAAGCTTGCCGAGCTCGTCGCCGATGGCAAGGTTTCCCCGACCGCCACGCCCGACGCCTATGACGCGGACGGCAACATCAAGATCGGCTATGTCGGCGCGTTCAACTACGCGGAAGTCGTCTCCGGCTACACCGCCTTCTTCCTCGGCCTCCGCTCCATCGTTCCGAACGTGGTGATGGAAGTCAACTACACCAACTCCTGGTTCGATATCGATAAGGAAGCTGCCGCTGCGGAAGCGCTCGTCGCCGCCGGCTGCGTCATCATCGGTCAGCACGCAGACTCCACCGGCGCTCCCTCCGCCTGCGAGAAGCTCCTCGCCTCCGGCAAGATCTGCTACTCCGTCGGCTACAACGTCGACATGCTCGAGACCGCTCCGAACGCCGCGCTCACCTCTCCCACCAACACCTGGTCCGAGTTCTACAAGGAACTCTTCCAGAACGTGATCGCCGGCAAGGATCAGCCCGCTGACGTGGCGAAGGGCTACGACGAAAACGGCGTCGCCATCACCAAGCTGGGCGGCTCCTGCGCTGCCGGTACCGCCGAAAAGGTCGCCGAGGTCGAAAAGGCTCTGAAGGACGGCACGCTGCACGTCTTCGATACCTCCACCTTCACCGTGACGAGCGAGCAGGCCACCTGCACCGTCGAGACCGACGCCGCGGGCCATCTCACCTCCTGCAAGGTCGACATGTCCTTCATGGACTGGAGCACCATGACGCCCATCTACAAGGGCGAGGTCGTCGAGTGCATCAAGAACGGCTACTTCGACGAATCCACCTACCGCTCCGCTCCGTACTTCTCCGTCCGCATCGACGGCATCATCGAGAAATAATCCAACCTCAGATCCAGAGATGAGGGAAGCCGAACATCCGCTTCCCTCTTCTTTGATTTGATTCCCAGAGAAAGGACGGCCGTTCTGCGGCGCTTTGATTCCATGGAAGACGCAATCAGATTAGTCGGCATCACCAAAACCTTCGGCCAGGTCAGGGCAAACCGGGACATCTCCCTCACCATCCGGCGCGGCGAGATCCTCTCCCTCCTCGGCGAGAACGGCAGCGGCAAGACGACGCTCATGAACATCCTCTCCGGCATCTACTTCCCCGATTCGGGGCAGGTCTTCGTCGGAGGCAGGGAGGTGACCATCGCCTCTCCGAAGGACGCCTTTGACCTCGGCATCGGCATGATCCACCAGCACTTCAAGCTCGTGGACGTCTTCACCGCCGCGGAAAACATCATCCTCGGCCTGCCCGGCGAGCGGCGCGGAAGGCTTGACATGAAGGCGGTCGAGGACAAGGTGCGCAAAATCTGCGACCGCTACGGCTTCGACATCGAACCGGACCAGAAGGTCTACGAGATGACCGTTTCGCAGAAGCAGACGCTCGAGATCGTGAAGGTCCTCTACCGCGGCGCGGACATCCTCATCCTCGACGAGCCGACCGCCGTCCTCACCCCGCAGGAGACCGAGAAGCTCTTCGCCGTCATGCGCGAAATGAAGAAGGACGGCCACGCGGTGGTCATCATCACCCACAAGCTCCACGAGGTGCTCTCCGTCTCGGACCGCGTGTCGATCCTGCGCAAGGGCGAGTACATCGGCACCGTCGACACGAAGGACGCGACCGAGCTCTCCCTGACCGAAATGATGGTCGGCAAAAAGGTGACGCTCGACATCGAACGCCCCGCGCCCGAAAACCTCGTCAAGCGGATCGAGGTGAAGGATCTGAATGTCATGGGTCCCGAGGGCGTGCCGGTCCTCAAGAACGTCTCCTTCGAGGCCTTCGGCGGCGAGATCCTCGGCATCGCGGGCATTTCCGGCTGCGGGCAGAAGGAGCTCCTCGAAGCCGTCGCGGGGCTCACCGTCCCGATGGCGGGCTCGTCGATCACGTTCTTCCCGCCGGAGAAGGAAGACCGTCCGGAACAGCTCGTCGGGCGCTCCCCGCGTGAGATCAAGGAAATGGGCGTGCACCTGTCGTTCGTCCCGGAGGACCGCCTCGGCATGGGTCTCGTGGCGTCGATGGGCATGGCCGACAACATGATGCTGAAATCCTACGAAAAGGGATCGTCCTTCTTCGTGGAAAAGAAAAATCCCCGCGAGGTCGCGGAAAAGGTCAAGGAAGAGCTGGCGGTCGTGACGCCCTCGGTGAGCTACCCGGTGCGGCGGCTCTCGGGCGGCAACGTCCAGAAGGTGCTCGTCGGACGCGAGATCGCGGCGGCCCCGGCGGTTCTGATGACGGCCTACGCCGTGCGCGGGCTGGACATCGGGACCTCGTACCAGATCTACCACCTGCTCAACGAACAGAAGAAGAAGGGTGTCGCCGTCATCTATGTGGGCGAGGACCTCGACGTCCTGATCGACCTCTGCGACCGGATCCTCGTGCTCTGCGCGGGACAGGTCACGGGCATCGTGGACGGGCGTCAGGCGACCAAGGA
The DNA here is from genome assembly GCA_017412675.1 of Clostridia bacterium. Lineage (GTDB taxonomy): Bacteria > Bacillota > Clostridia > Oscillospirales > CAG-272 > UMGS1696. The sequence goes on along the minus strand of JAFPWV010000224.1, from coordinate 17,855 downwards.
GGGCATCGGCCTGCTCATGACCAAGATCGCCCGCGAGGACGACGGACACCGCCACCTCGGCCATACGGAGCCGGGATCGGAGAACAGCACGGAAGGAGGCGCGGCGCATGAATAAGGCAGTTCCCAAAAACGAAAACCGCGAGCCCCTCGTCCGCATCGCGCGGCGGGACAGCGTCTCCCCGGGCAAGAAGATCGGCATCCGGGCGGCGTCCATCGTGCTGGCGCTGATCCTCGACGCGCTCTTCATCGTGGTGGTGACCGGGCTCAACCCGCTCGCCGTCTACGCGGAGATCTTCAAGGCGACCTTCGGGACCGGGCTCCGCTTCATGTGGATGCTGCGCGACATGGCGGCGCTCCTCTGCATCGGCGTGGCGCTCGCACCCGCGTTCAAGATGCGGTTCTGGAACATCGGCGCGGAAGGCCAGGTCCTCATGGGAGGCTTCGCCACCGCGATGTGCATGATGTTTCTCGGACAGAAGCTGCCCACCCCCGTCCTCTTCCTCGTCATGGTGATCGCCAGCCTCGCCGCGGGCGCGCTCTGGAGCTTCTTCCCGGCGTTCTTCAAGGCGAACTGGAACACCAACGAGACTCTCTTCACCTTGATGATGAACTACGTCGCCATCCAGATCGTCGCCTACGCCACGAACATCCTGCGCGGCCAGGCGTCCTCCCTCGGCACCATCAACATGGGCTCGAAGATCGGCTGGTTCCCGAAGCTCTTCGGCTATGACTTCACCCTCAACATCCTGATCGTCGCCGTGCTGACCGCCGCGATGTACGTCTACCTGAAATACACGAAGCACGGCTATGAGATCGCGGTCGTCGGCGAATCCGAGAAGACGGCCCGGTACGCGGGCATCGACGTGAAGAAGGTGACGATCCGCACGCTGCTGCTCTCCGGCGCGATCTGCGGCCTCTGCGGCTTCATCATCGTCGCGGGCAACAAGCACACCATCTCGACCAACACGGCGGGCGGCGACGGCTTCACCGCGATCATCGTGGCATGGCTCGCCAAGTTCAACACGTTCTACATGGCCCTGATCTCCTTCCTGCTCATCTTCCTCGAAAAGGGCGCGGGACAGATCGCCTCGACCTACGGGCTGAACGAATACATCTCCGACATCATCTCCGGCATCATCCTCTTCTGCATCCTCGGCAGCGAGTTCTTCCTCAACTACCGGATGATCTGGAGACACAGAGAAGAGAAAGGAGGTGCCGCCGAATGATCCCCAATCTTCTGGCATGGCTCCTGCGCGCGATCCAGTTCGGCACCATCATCATGTTCGGCTCGATGGGCGAGATTTTGACGGAGAAATCCGGCAACCTCAACCTCGGCGTCCCGGGCATCATGTACCTCGGCTCCTTCGCGGGCTTCGCCTCGGCATATCTCTATGAGAACCACGCCGAGAACCCCGTTCCCTTCCTCTGCGTCGTCATCGCGCTGCTCTGCGGCTTTCTCGCGTCCGCGCTCGGCGGTCTGATCTACAGCTTTCTGACGATCACGCTGCGGGCGAATCAGAACGTCACCGGTCTCGCGCTCACGACCTTCGGCATGGGCATGGCGAACTTCTTCGGCGGATTCCTCCTCAAGGGCGAGGTCTACACCGCCGCGCCGATCTCGAACGCCGCCTTCTCCGCGAAGATCCCCTTCCTCTCCGATCATCTGGGGCTCTTCGGCGACGCGGTCTTCTCCTACGGCTTCCTCGCGTATGCGGCGATCCTTTTGGCCGTGTTCCTGCACGTCTTCCTCAACAAGACCCGGACCGGGCTGAACCTCCGCGCGGTGGGCGAGAACCCCGCGACCGCGGACGCCGCCGGCATCAACGTCACGAAGTACAAGTACCTGGCGACGGTGATCGGCGCGGGCATCTCCGGCATCGGCGGGCTCTACTACGTCCTCGATTACAACAACGGGATCTGGGCGACGACGGGGCAGGTCGAGGCGCTCGGCTGGCTGGCAGTCGCGCTCGTCATCTTCACGACGTGGTACCCCCTCAACGCGATCTGGGGCGCCTACCTCTTCGGGATGCTGTACTGGCTGTATAACTTCCTCCCGAAGCTCATCGGCGTCACGAACATCGACCGGACATCAAGCCTGTGGCAGATGATCCCGTACATTGTGACGATCCTCGTTCTCGTGGGCGTCAGTCTGCGCCGCAAGCGGGAATCGCAGCCTCCGGCCTCGCTGGGCCTGGCGTACTTCCGCGAGGAACGGTGAAGAGAATTCAGAATTCAGAATTAAGAATTCAGAATGAAACAAAAGAAGTCCCGGATGCCGGAAAGGTGTCCGGGATTTTTTGGGTTGGGAGTACGGATTGCGAGCTGTTGGCAGGGTCCTCGACCTGTGACGCGGCAACCCCTCTCGGAATGCCGCATGAAAAAAGCGCACCCGAAGAAAATCCTTCGGATGCACTCATATTCAATTCTTAATTCTTAATTCTGAATTCTTAATTCTGAATTCTGACTTCCCTTACGCATTCGTGTAATTATCGAAATACCCCTGCACGAGAACGACAGGCGTGCCCTTATCGCCGGAGCCGCTCGTGAGGTCGCAGAGAGAGCCGATGAGGTCCGTGAGCTGGCGCGGCGTGGTGCCCTGCGAGGCCATCGAGCCCTTCAGGTTGCCGTCCTTCTCCCGGATGGACTTCGAGATCGCCTCTTTCAGGGCGTCGCCGGAGAGGTTCTTGAAATCGTTGTCCGCGAGGTATTTCAGCTTCAGCTCGTTCGGCGTGCCGATCAGACCGTCCGTGTGGAACGGGGAGACGACCGGGTCCGCGAGCTCCCAGATCTTGCCCTGCGGGTCCTTGAAGGCGCCGTCGCCGTAGACCATGACCTCGACGTGCTTGCCCGTGGCGGCTTCGATCTTCTTCTGAATGGAGAGGACGAGGGGCTGGGCGTCGCGCGGGAAGAGCTTGATCTTGTCCTCAGTGGACTTGTTCGAGCCGAGCAGGCCGTATTTCTCATTGCAGCCGGAGCCGTTCACGGGGGCGTTCAGGATGTCGTCGAGGGTGCAGACGACCTTCGCGCCGGCGTCCCGGAGGATGCGCTTGGTGCGGCGGCGGGTGTGGATGTCGCAGGCGAGGATGTGATCGGCGTAGGGAAGGATGGCACTCGGGCGGTTGGCGAAGATCACCTCGCACTCCGCGCCCATCTCCCGGATGAGATCACTGTAGTAGGCCACATAATCGACGCCGGTGAAGGGATGGCGGTTCTCGCCGAAGAGCGCGCGGTATTTTTCGAGCGTGAGGACGTCCGTGTAGGGATCGATCCCCGCCTCATCGAGGGCGTCGAGGGAAACGAGCTCGTTGCCCACCTCATCGGAGGGGTAGCTCAGCATGAGGACGATTTTCTTCGCCCCTTTGGCGATGCCGCGCAGGCAGATCGCAAAGCGGTTGCGGGAGAGGATCGGGAAAATCACGCCGACGGTCCCTCCGCCGAGCTTGGCGCGCACGTCCGCGGCGATGTCGTCGACGGTGGCGTAGTTGCCCTGCGCGCGCGCGACGATCGATTCGGTCACGGCGATGACGTCGCGGTCGCGGAGCTCGAAGCCCTCGGACTTGGCGGCGGCGAGGACGCTTTCGGTGACGATGACGGAGAGGTCGTCGCCCTGGCGGATGATGGGGCAGCGGATCCCGCGGGAGACCGTGCCGACTCTGCGCTCATAGTTTTCCATAGAAACAGCAAATTCCTTTCGGATGGATTTTCGCCCTTATTATACACAAAAAGGCATCAAAATGCAAGAGGGAAATGAAGAGGGTTGAGGATTTTTGGGGAGGCGCACGTTTGATCTGCGCCTGCAGGGATGTGCAGTTTTGCATTCCATACAGGGGAGAAGAGGAAGAAAGCCCTTCGGGGCTTTCAGGAATCGCCTGCGCGGCTGGCGGACAAGAGGGCTCCGGAGCCGCCCTCTTGTCAATCACCGCTCCCAGAGGCGCGGTTCCTCGCCTCTGGACTCCACCCCTCCAACGTGCGTACCACGGATTTTCTTGCAGCGTTGCTCAATGGAATTCTGCCTGTTTTGTTTTGCGATAAAAGGGTTTATCGCAAAACCGCACGTTGGACTAACAGGTGCCATCACCACGATGAGTGGCTCTGTTTCCTTCATGGCTCGCTCAACGCCGAGGATGCAGCGGTTCGTGTCAGCCCTTTCGACTCCGTCGAGGCAAGGGGTGCAGCGGTTTGTGTTCGGTCTGATTTTAATCTGAAACCGCTTGCGGTTTCTACCTCAATTCTTAATTCTGAATTCTGAATTCTGAATTCTTATCCTCAACTCCGCACTCTGCCTTCGGCGCACGCTCTTTGGCTCCCCGCTACATGAAGAGCGTCAGCACCGGCATCGTGAGAAAACACAACAGCGTGCTGACCAGAATGCAGTTCGCCGCCATGTCCGGCTCCGACCCGTGCAGCTCGGACAGACTCAAGAGGATCGACGCGCACGGCGTTCCCGACAGGATCAGCACCGACCAGCGGAGACTGTCCGGCACCGGGAAAAGGCTCACGAGGAAATAGGAAAACAGCGGGAAGACGAGCAGCTTGCACGCCGCCGTCAGATACACGACCGGCTTGTTCCAGATCTGGCGGAACGCGGCGGACGCGAGACGGATCCCGAGAATGAACATGCAGAGCGGCGTCGTCAGGCCCCGGATCAGCTCGATCGCGGAGATGAGCACCGCCAGGAGGTGCGCCTTCAGCCCGAAGACGTAGAACGGCAGGGCGAGGACGAAGCCGAACACCGTCGGATTGAAGACCGCTGCCTTCGCCGACATGTACTTCTTGTCCCCCGTGAGGCAGTAGACGCCGACCGTGAACGCGAGGATGTTCATCGACAGGGAGAACATCGTCGAATAGCACGCGACCTCCGGATGATCGGGCAGAAGGGCGCAGACGATCGGCAGGCCGAAAAAGCCCACGTTGCCCATGACCGAGCCGATCGCGAGCAGGCGGTTCTTCGGGACCGTGAACCGGCGCTTGCCGAGGATCAGCCGCACGGCGAACATGAAGAGGCACTGGGTGACGAAGGTGGCGAGAAAGAAAACGCCCATGTTGCCGACGTCGGTCCACGAGAACTCCATGTTCATGAACGCCGAGATCTCAAGGAAGGGCGTCCCGATGTACACCAGAATCGCGGAGAGCGTCGGGAGGTGCTCCGGCTTGGCTTTGCCCATCTTGCGCAGCACGAAGCCGGGGAGGAGGTAGAAGAGCGTCACGAGGACGTTCGAGAGTGCAATCGAAAACATATCATCCCTCGCGGAAGAATTTCAGCGCGTCCTCGATCCAGTAGGAGAAGCGCATGGCGGGGAATTTCGCCTCGTATCCCTTCAGGCGGGCATAGAGAGGCGCGCCGTCCCCCGCTCCCTGCCAGAGATCGGCGAAGCAGAAGTCGAAGGCGCGCGCCTCGTCCGATGCGAGGAAGTTGAACGCATCGGCTTCGATGATCTCGATCTTGTCCCGGTGGGGAAACTGCGGCAGAAGGTGCGTGCGGAAGAGGCGGATCACGTCGGGGGACCGTTCCACGACGGTGATGCGGCGCACGGAAGCGTGCCGGGCAATCATGAAGGGGTAGTACCCGAGCCCGAGTCCGAGGACCAGGATGGACGACGCGCCGTCCGCCTCCCGGATCGGGCCTTCCATCGAGAAGATCTCCGACGGGCAGACGCTCATCCACGGGACGCCGCCCTCGCAGATCGTCGGGAAGCGCACGGGCTGGGAGAAGTACCCGAGCTTCGGGACGGTGTATTCCGCCCGGAAATTCGGGATGTCGTACTGGAAAAGCTCGCCCCGGGCGTACCGCGATTCGGTCAGGGTGAAGCGTCCGAGCGAGACGGTCCCGGGGATCTTCACCGCGGCGAGGTAGGGATTTGCGCGAAAGGCCTGCTTGTCGAGGCGGCGGGCATTGCGGTAGAGGAGCGTCTGGGTGAGCGGGGAGGCGAATTTATCGATCCCGTAGTCCTGGATGAAGGACGTGAGGACGAAGAAGGTCTCGAAATCCCCGTACCGCGCTTCGACGGCGGCGATGTCCGCGGGGGAATAGAAGCCGCGCGCTTTTTCGAGCATGGCGGGGGTGTAGTCAACGGTCGGGGCGCGTTCGGCGATGACGGCGGCGATTCGGGCGCCCTCCGTGAGTACCGCGTTCTGTTTTTCTGTTCGGGTGGACATGATTCTGTGCCGGATTCCTTTGTTCAGACGGTTGGGGATGAAAAGAGGGAAGGCGGATCACCGGAGTGCGCCTCCCCTCTGTTATTTTCAGAACAGCCCGGAGATCCTTCCGGTGTCGTCGACGTCGATCTTCTCGGCGGCGGGGACCTTCGGCAGACCCGGCATCGTGAGGATATCGCCCGTGTACAGCACGACGAAGCCCGCGCCCGCGGAGACCTTCGCCGCCTTGACCGTCACGGTGAAGCCCTTCGGCGCGCCGAGTTTCAGCGGATCGTCGCTGAGGGAATACTGCGTCTTCGCCACGCAGATCGGGCAGCTTCCGAAGCCGAGTGCCTCGATCTGTTCGATCTGCTTCTTTGCGGCCGGGAGGATGTTCACCCCGTCGCCGCCGTAGATCTTCGTGGTGAGCGCTTCGATCTTCTCGGTGATCGTCATGTCGTCGGCGTAGGAGAAGGTGAAGTTGCCCTTTTCCTCTTCGCAGAGACGGACGACCTCCTCCGCCAGCGCGCGGCCGCCTTCGCCACCGTCCGCCCATACAGTGGAGAGCACGGTATTGACACCGAGCGCGCGGCACTTCTGGATAATGAAGTCGATCTCGGCGTCCGTGTCGGTCGGGAAGCGGTTGACGGCGACGACGGCCGGGAGATGATAGACGTTCTTGATGTTCGAGACGTGCTTCAGAAGGTTCGGGATGCCGCGCTCGAGGGCTTCGAGGTCCTCGCCGGCAAGCTCGGTCTTCGCCTTGCCGCCGTGCATCTTGAGCGCACGGACGGTTGCGACGATGACGACCGCGTCCGGGGTGAGGCCCGCCATGCGGCACTTGATATCGAGGAATTTCTCCGCGCCGAGGTCCGCGCCGAAGCCCGCCTCCGTGACGGTGTAGTCGCCCATGCGGAGCGCCATCTTCGTCGCCATAACGGAGTTGCAGCCGTGCGCGATGTTGGCGAAGGGACCGCCGTGCACGAACGCCGGGGTTCCCTCGAGGGTCTGGACGAGGTTGGGCTTGAGGGCGTCCTTGAGGAGGGCTGTCATCGCGCCCGCCGCCTTGAGATCCGCCGCCGTCACCGGCTTGTCGTCGTAGGTATAGCCGACGATGATGCGGGAGAGGCGCGCCTTGAGGTCCGCGATGGAGGTCGAGAGGCAGAGGACCGCCATGATCTCCGACGCGACGGTGATGTCGAAGCCGTCCTCACGGGGAACGCCGTTCGCGCGGCCGCCGAGACCGTCGACGATGTTTCTGAGCTGCCGGTCGTTCATGTCCACGCAGCGCTTCCAGGTGATCTTCTTGACGTCGATGCCGAGGCTGTTGCCCTGCTGGATGTGGTTGTCGAGCATGGCCGCGAGGAGGTTGTTCGCCGCGCCGATGGCATGGAAGTCGCCGGTGAAGTGGAGGTTGATGTCCTCCATCGGGACGACCTGGGCGTAACCGCCGCCCGCCGCGCCGCCTTTGAGGCCGAACACCGGGCCGAGGGAGGGCTCTCTCAGCGCGACGGTGGATTCCTTGCCGATCTTTCTGAGACCGTCCGCGAGGCCGATGGTGGTGGTGGTCTTGCCTTCGCCGGCCGGAGTGGGGGTGATGGCTGTGACGAGGATCAGCTTGCCCGCGGGGCGGTTCGTTTCGTCGAGGAGGGACAGATCGATCTTGGCTTTGTTTCTGCCGTAGGGTTCGAGGTACTTTTCATCGACGTGCGCGCGGCGCGCGATCTCCGTGATGGGTTCGAGGGTGCAGCGCTGGGCGATCTCGATGTCGGAAAGATAAGCCATGGGTGGACCTCCGGAAGATGAGTTATGGAGTGATGGAGTGATGGAGTGAATTCAGAATTCAGAATTCAGAATTAAGAATTAAGGAGTCAGAGCGGAGAGGGGATCGGGGGGATTTCCAATCACGGATTCTGAACAGCCTCTTCAAGGATGGAGTAGAGGTAGAGGCAGAGCGTTTCGAGGTCCGTGTCGTAGGTGCGGCCGGGACGGGATTCCTTCGGCGAGACGATCAGGGACGCCGCGCCCGAGCGGATCAGATACAGCCGGTCCCCCGCGCGGTTCTTGCGGATGTACAGGAATTCCCCCGTCTCGCCCGGTCCGAAGACGATCGATTCCCCCGGCGTGAACCGGACGCGGCTGACGTACGGTCTGCCGAGCACGGTGTCCGTCGCGGCGAAGCTCCGCCAGAGCTCGTGGATGCCGAGGGTCTTCGGGCAGTCGAGGGCACGCACGCCCGCCGCGCCGCCGTCATAGCGGTTCGGGGAGACGAACATGCGCAGGAAGGCCCCGCCGACCATGGCAGCCGTCCCGCACACGACGCAGAGCGTCTCGGGGATGGGCAGGGTCACGAGGGCGTCCCCGGTCCCGACCCAGTTGAGGAAGGCGCCGCCGAAGAGGAGGATCCACGAGAGGAGGCGCAGGAGGAAATTCCCGAAGCGCGCCCCGGCGGACATCCGGCTTCTCTGACCCGGCGCGCCGGAGAGGACCCGTTTCATGCGGACCTCCTCGTTCGAGGGCCTGGCCTCGCCGCGGACCCGGGTGATCCAGAGGTCGCGCAGTCCCGCCCAGATCGCCCAGATCAGATAGAAGGTGAAGAGGGGGACGATGAGGAGGAAGAAGAGCGCGCCGGCCGCCTGACGGATCCATGCGGGCTCCGCGGGCAGAAACTGCGTGCCGTAGGTGAGGAGCAGTCCGACGGCGCAGAGGATGATCGGGGCGACAAATCGTTTCAGAAAGCGTTTCATGGAATCATCCTGTCCTTTCTTTGAACGGGTTTATTCCTTCCCGTTCCAGCAGTAGGTGCACAGCTGGCATTCCGGCAGCCCGATCGCCGCCACGATCCCTTCGAGGGTCTGGAATTCCAGCGAGGCGAAATTCAGCTTTTCACAGATCGTCCGGCGGAACTTTTTGCCCCGCTCGGTCGTTCCGTCCCGGTATTCGTCGATGTACCGGAAGCCCTCCTCGCCCTCGAGCTCCACGATGATCCGGCGGGCAAGCAGCTCCATCTCGCTGTTCGAGCGGGAGAAGTTCAGGTACTTGCAGGCGTACATGATGGGCGGGCAGGCGGAGCGCATGTGGACGGACTTCGCGCCGTTGTCGTAGAGGAACTCGACCGTCTCCTTGAGCTGGGTACCGCGGACGATGGAGTCGTCGACGAAGAGGAGGTTCTTGTCCTTGATGAGCTCGGTGATCGGGATCTGCTTCATTTTGGCGACCTTGTTGCGGTCGTTCTGGCGCGTCGGCATGAAGGAGCGGGACCATGTCGGGGTGTACTTGATGAAGGGGCGGGCGAAGGGGACGACGCTCTTGTTGGCGTAGCCGATCGCGTGCGGGGTGCCGGAGTCCGGAACGCCGCTGACGTAATCGATGCCCTCCGCGTTGCCGGCTTTGCGGTCCGCCTCCGCCATGATCTCGCCGTTGCGGTAGCGCATGGTCTCGACGTTGACGCCCTCGTAGGAGGAGTTCGGGTAGCCGTAGTACGACCAGAGGAAGGAGCAGATCCGCATCTTTTCGCCGGGAGGCGCGAGCTGGGTGACGCCCTCCGGGGTGACGCGCACGATCTCGCCCGGTCCGAGCTCCTTGATCTTGACATAGTCGAGCTTTTCGTAGGCGAAGGACTCGAAGGACACGCAGCAGCCGTCCTCGCATTGACCCGCCAGCACGGGCAGGCGTCCGAGGCGGTCGCGCGCGGCGATGATCGAGCCGTCGTCGCAGAGGATGAGGATCGAGGCGGTCCCGACGATCTTCTCCTGTGCGAAGCGGATGCCCTCGACGAAGCCGTCCTTCTGGTTGATGAGCGCGGCCGTGAGCTCCGTGGCGTTGACCGCGCCGCCGGTCATGGCGTCGAAGTGGTCCCCGGTGGCGGCGAGATAGTCGCGGATGAGCGCGGGGGCGTTCTGGATGACGCCGATCATGCAGATCGCGTAGGTGCCGAGGCGGGAGCGGATCAGAAGGGGCTGCGGGTCGTAGTCGCAGATGCACCCGATCGCAGAGGTCCCCTGCATTTCGTCGTAGATGTGCTCGAATTTCGTGCGGAAGGGGGAGTTCTCGATGTTGTGGATCTCCCGCTGCAGCCCGATCTCGAGGTCCCATGCCGCGATCCCTCCGCGGCGCGTGCCGAGATGGGAATGGTAGTCCGTTCCGAAAAACACGTCAGAGATGGCGTCGCGGCGGCAGGCCGCACCGAAGAATCCGCCCATAAAGAGTCCTCCATGAAAAATACAAAAGGGCGCACGGATGCGGTGAGAGGTCCCGTGTGCCCAGACGGTCGGCGTCACATTCTTTGTTTCACGCGGTGTCGGGCTCCGGCGGGAGATTTCGTCCCCATCCGGGCGCCCCGTTCCGCCTGCGTCTGCCCGCGAGAGGGGCGCGCGCATTTCCGTCAGTCGCAAAGAACGGTATGGTATTGTCACGCCCTTAGTATAGCATCCCGCCGCCCGCTTGTCAAGTCGCAATTCTGTTAAAATTTCGCGCTTTGCCGACGGGTTTTTCGTGGCCGCGCAGAAAAGAATGAACACTTTGTAAACAGTACCCTTTCTTCATTGACAGAAGCGCCGCTTGGATTTATAATAAGGATGTAGAGATATGCGGACCGCCGCAAAAAAGCCGGAAAACTTCACGCCGGAAGGGAACTTTTTCCCCCTCTCCGGCGTCTAAGGAGTGTTCCCGGCGGGGGCTTTCTCTCCCGCGGCCGGTCCCCAGAACATCCGATCCAATACGCAGAAAGGAATCCGATATGAAGAAACTTCTCACCCTCGCGCTCGCGGTCCTGATGCTCGCGTCCCTCGCGATCTCCGTCTCCGCGGCCACTACCACGCCGGACCTCTCGTCCGTCATCTCCTACATCTACGGCTCGCCCCGTACGGTCTACACCGCCGACGATCTGATCGCCTACTACAACGCCTACGGCAGAGGCTACTACTACGACGATCTCATCACCCGCTGGATCGACACCTGCCCTGAGGAAAAGTGCAACGGCGTCGCCACCTTCGTGGTGGAGAGCGGCAAGATCAAGTGGGCCTGCCCGACCTGCGGCAAGTCCGGCACGATCACCGCGACCCAGCCGGAGAAGACCGACAAGGTCCCGGTCTCCGTCGTCTGCCCGACCTGCAAGAGCGCCGATGATCTCGAATACGTCACCACCGGCCTCGTCGACGGCGAGCTGAAGGACATCTACGTCTGCGCGAAGTGCCGCCAGGTCGTCTACGGCAAGTACGCCTCCGTCAAGCCGTATGACTACTACAACTACTACGGCTACTATGACAAGACCATCCATTGCCCGCACAAGGACAACGGCAAGACCTGCGGCAAAGATGCCAAGATCGACACCCTCACGCTCGAAGGCGATCATCTCATCGCAACGTATATCTGCCCCGACAAACACACCACCCGCTATGTGGTCGATGAGGACTACTACGGCTACGACCGTCTCTACACCGTTTCCGTGATCGGCGCGACCGGCGGGGATTCCGCAGTCCGCGGCGGCACGAGCGCGAAGTACGGCGATGCCAAGACCGTCGTCTTCTACCCGAAGACCGGCTACGTCCTCACGAGCGTCCTCGTCAACGGCGTGAGCGTCGCCTTCAAGAACAACGAAGTCACCTTCAACGTGTACGGCCCCGTCACCGTCCGCCCGACCTTCACGCGGATCGTGGACACGAAGACCTACACCGTCACCGCGACCGCGACCGGCAACGGCACGATCACCGCGCTGAAGAATTCCACGGCCCTCTCCTACTCTGCCAAGGTCGAGGCGAAATCCGCGGACACCATCGCCTTCAACTTCATCCCGGGCGGCAAGAACTACCGCGTTGCGGACGTCAAGGTGGACGGCAGATCCGTCGGCGCCGTGACGACCTACTCCTTCGCCAACCCGACTGCTGACCACAAGATCGAAGTCACCTTCGCGTGGAAGGCTCCGTATGACGATCTGAACGAGCGCTACATCCCCGCCGTGGAATTCGTGACCGAATCCGGCGTCATGGGCGCGTACTCCGCGGGCAGCTTCTCCGGCACCGTCGGCATCACCGTCGACGATCTCGTCTGCGCCCTCGCCGAGCTGTCCGACACCGCGCAGGTCCTGAACGACGCCAGCGCGCGCCGCGCCTGGATCACCGCGAACGGCATCGCCAAGGACGTCGATCTCACGAAGAAGTGCGACGTGCAGACCGCCTGCACCGTCGTGGTCGAATACCTGAAGGTCCTCGAAGCGAAGAACGGCGTCACGTTCCTGAAGCTCGACAAGACCGCTTCCGTGAAGGACGCGACCGTCGCCCTGAACCTCGCCACCGCGAAGACGTTCGACGCGAACCGCGCCCTCACCCGCTACGATCTGGCCGCCATCTGCCGCCTGATCGCAAGACTCGAGTACAGATAAGCAAAACGATCCATCGAAATACAGGAACGGGAGGGGCTGAAAGGTCCCTCCTGTTTGTGCGAAGATGGGAAGCGCATGAGAAAAGAGCCGTCCGGGCGGAATCGGGCGGCTCTTCGATTTGTGACGGCTGTTCTCAGAACGGATTTTCCGTTGCGTACTTCTGCGCGGCGGGCTGGTTGTAGCCGATCTTCTCCGCGCCGAGGTATTTGAAGACCTCGAACAGGGCCTTGCCGTAGTGACCGAACGCGACGGCGCCGTGATGCGGGAAACCGTTCTCGATCAGGACGTGGCGGTAGAAGCGGCCCATCTCGTGGATCGCGAAGACGCCGACGCCGCCGAAGGAGCGGGTCGCCACCGGAAGGACCTCGCCCTCTGCGACGTACGCGTAGAGGTGGTTGTCCGCGGTGGACTGGAGACGGTAGAACGTGATGTCGCCGGGGACGATGTCGCCCTCGAGCGTACCGTTGGTGACCTCGACCGGAAGGCTGCGCGCCATGATCATCTGGTACTTCATCGTCGGGTTGCAGAGCTTCTTCGAGCAGGTGTTGCCGCAGTGGAAGCCCATGAAGGTGTCGTGGAACTTGTAGTCGAACTTGCCTTCGATCGATTCCTTGTACATATCCGCAGGAACGGTGTTGTTGATGTCGAGCAGGGTGACGATGTCCTCGCTGACGCACGCGCCGATGTACTCGGACAGGCATCCGTAGATGTCGACCTCGCAGCTCACCGGGATGCCGCGGCCCGTCAGACGGGAGTTGACGTAGCAGGGCACGAAGCCGAACTGCGTCTGGAAGGCCGGCCAGCACTTGCCCGCGATGGCGACGTATTTGCGGCTGCCCTTGTGCGCTTCGACCCAGTCGAGGAGGGTGAGCTCATACTGCGCGAGCTTTTCGAGGATCTCGGGCTTCTTGTTGCCCTCGCCGAGCTCCGCCTTCATGTCGGCCACGACTTCGGGGATGCGGGCGTCGCCGGCGTGCTTGTTGAAGGCCTCGAAGAGGTCGAGCTCGGAGTTTTCCTCGATCTCCACGCCCATGTTGTAGAGCTGCTGGATCGGGGCGTTGCAGGCGAAGAAGTTCATCGGTCTCGGGCCGAAGGAGATGATCTTGAGGTTCTTCAGTCCGACGAGGGCGCGCGCCACGGGCAGGAATTCGTGGATCAGGTCCGCGCAGTAGGCGGCGTCACCGACCGGATATTCCGGGATGTACGCCTTCACGCCGCGGAGCTTGAGGTTGTAGCTGGCGTTGAGCATGCCGCAGAACGCGTCGCCACGGTCACCCACGAGACGGTCGCCGGATTCCTCGCCGGCCGCGCAGAACATGACGGGACCGTCGAAGTTCTGGGCGAGCATGGTCTCGGAGATCTCCGGGCCGAAGTTGCCGAGGTAGACGCAGAGGGCGTTGCATTCGTTCTTCTTGAGGTCCTCGAGGGCCTGGAGCATGTGGATCTCGCTCTCGACGATGCAGACGGGACATTCATAGACGTCGCACTTGCCGTACTTCGCCTCATAGGCGTCGATGAGAGCGCGGCGGCGGTTGACGGAGAGGGATTCCGGGAAGCAGTCGCGGGAGACGGCCACGACGCCGAGCTTGACGGTGGGGGTATTTTTCATGGGATACTCCTTTTTTCTTGAAATTTCGGTTTCAACTCGATCCATTATACCATTCCCCGCGGGATTTTGCAAGGGGGAAAGAAGAAAAGCAAAAAAAGAAAACTGGACATTTCGTTTCCGATAATGTCCAGATTATGTATGAATTAACCCACAAAAGCAATACGGGCTTCCTCTGGGATCAAATCCCAAGTAACTGCTTTTTCTTTGCAGTGAACTCTTCTTCTGTTAAAATTCCTTCGTCCATAAGCTCTTTGTATTTGCGAATTTCATCTGGAACAGACGGAATGCTTTCTTCAACAGGAATATCTTCTTTTGAACTGTCTTCTTTTGTTTTTTTCATAAACTTTGGCAACTCAAATTTCGGCTTAGCCTTTTTATTGACTTCATCAATCTCTGCATCAGAATCTAATGCAGTTATTTCAGCAAGAGTTTCAGTTTCCTCGTTTTTATAAGTGCCGTTGAGAATGCTTTGAAATTGTTCTGTTTGACTCCACTCTTGGCATTCAAGCGCACGAACAGTCATTAGCGGATGACTCATGTGGCTCAATGTAAGAAACTCCAGAGTCTTATCCCATTTCGATCCTCTAATCATATCTCGATATTCTTCTGCTTGCACTAAGAATTCATCCATGCTGGCGATATCGTTGATATCTTTATCGTAACCTGCCAGTCTCATGCAGACCTCAGACATTTTTTCAGCATTGCCATCGCAAAGCACAGCAGCACGGTCGGCCGATAATTCGCTGCAACGCATCCAGTAGAAGAAAGCGACTTCAAGAGGCAGAGTAGCTAATCCGCCATAAGGAACAAAGGAACGTAAAGCGGTGGAAGTTCCGCTTAAAAGTATATTTCCCATGGTAGAATACAGAACATGGTGGCAAGCGATGTGACCGCATTCATGTGCAAGTACAGTGGGAATCAATTCTTCTGGAATGGTCTCAAACAAACCAGATGTGACAATGATAAAAGGATTGGTTTCTCCGGATGTAAATGAATTTGGGGTTACATTCAGTTGAAGATATAGTTCCGGTACATCGATCCCCAGTTTTTCACATATAGGCGGGAGCATGTTGTAGTATTTGGACAACTGGTTTTCACTTGCTCGTATGCAGCTCGACATATTTGAGATTCGATATTGACGTTCACTCCAAATCTTCAAAAAGGCTTTAACAAACTGATGAAAACCGGGAATTGCTTTGAGTGTCTTAAGAGCAGCTTTATCTGAATTGTGAACATAGTATTCTGAATTAAACATAATTCTATGCCTCCAAGTATTCTACGGTAGAAGGTATCCCCTCCTGGATCACGTTGCGGTAATAGGGCAGGACACCGGCATACTGGCGGAACACGGAATCGGACTGCACGGCGGTGGAGACCGTCACGTCGTAGGCGAGGCTCAGCTCGCTGTCCATGGCGGCGATGGCGCTCCGATAAGCGGAAAGTTCCTCCGGCGCGGCGTCCACCGTCAGAAACACATCGACGTCCGACTCCGGGGTGTAGTCCCCACGGGCGTACGAACCGTACAGGATCGCGGCGCGCAGCCGGTCGCCGAACAGCCGTGACGCCTCGGCGTGCACATCGGACAAAATCTTCTTCGGATCGACCATTCCGATCCCTCCTTTCCTTTGTCTGTCTCTATCATAGCATACTTTTCAGAAGAATGCAAGGTTTATGCAAAAAGAAAACCCGCCTCGGCGAGACGGGCTTTGGATTCATAAGTGCAACAGCGCGGTGGCGATGCCGAAATACACCAGCAGCGAGATCGCGTCCACGATCGTCGTGATGAACGGCGACGCCATGACCGCCGGGTCGAAGCCCAGCTTCTTCGCGATCATCGGAAGCGTACAGCCGATGATCTTCGCCACGCACACCGTGACCACCATCGTGAGGCACACGGCCAGACCGACGATCGGCGTGACGGCGGGGTTGTTCATGAGCAGCCGGTCGACCAGCATGATCTTGCCGAAGCACGCGACCGAGAGGACCAGACCGCAGAGCACCGCCGCCCGGATCTCCTTCCAGATCACCCGCAGGATGTCGGGGAACTCGATCTCGCCGAGGGAGAGGGCGCGGATGATGGTGACGGAGGACTGCGAACCGGAGTTGCCGCCCGTGTCCATCAGCATCGGGATGAAGATCGTGAGCACCACGACGGCCTGCAGCTTTTCCTCGAAGACGTTGAGGATCATGCCCGTGAAGGTGGCGGACACCATCAGAAGCAGCAGCCACGGGATGCGGTGCTTGAAGAGGTCGACGGGGGAGGACTTCAGGTAGGTCTTGTCGGACGGCGTCATACCGCCCATGATCTCGATGTCTTCCGTCGCCGCGCTTTCCATGACGTCCATGGCGTCGTCGAAGGTGATGATCCCGACGATGCGGGTTTCGGCGTCCACGACGGGGAGGGCGAGGAAGTTGTATTTCGAGAACATCTGCGCGACCTCTTCCTTGTCGGTCTGGGTGAACACGGAGATCACGTTGGTCTCCATGATGTCCGTCACCGGGACCGCGTCGTCCTGCGCGAGGAGCAGGGATTTGACGGAGACGGTGCCGATCAGGGTGCGTTCGGAGGTCACATAGCAGGTGTAGATGGTCTCCTTGTCCACGCCGGTGCGGCGGATGTGGGTGATCGCGTCGCCCACGGTCATGCCGGTGCGGAGGGAGACGTATTCCGTCGTCATGATCGATCCGGCGGAATCCTCGGGATAGCGGAGCAGGTTGTTGATGTCCTTGCGCATGTCGGGCGCGGCAGCGGACAGGATCCGCTGGACCACGTTGGCCGGCATTTCCTCGACGATGTCGACGGCGTCGTCCACGTAGAGCTCGTCCAGGACTTCGCGCAGCTCGGAGTCGGAGAATCCGCGGATCAGGAGCTCCTGATTCTCGGAATCCATTTCAACGAAGGTCTCGGCCGCCAGCTCCTTCGGGAGCAGACGGAAGAGCAGGGGCAGGGTATTCGGCTCCATCTTCTCGAACACCTCCGCGATGTCGGACGGGTTCATGGTGGAGAGGACATCCCTGAGTGACGCGTACTTCTTGTTTTCAAGAAGCATGGAGAGGGTGGTCTCCAGCGCGAAAGGGTTACGCTCATTCATCGGTGCTTTCCTCCTGTTTTCGGAAAATGCCAAACACGGGAAGCCGACACATGAGACCGCAAGTATTCCGTTGTCAGGCCGCGGTGAAAAAGACGCGGCGCGCCGTCAGGTACGGGAGAAAACGTCCGCGCGGACGCAGGCAGTCATCGCCCGTATAGGCACCTTCGTACTTCGGCCCGGAATTGTGCCGTTACTACTTCCAGCATCCATGACGTTTCCTCCTTTTTTTCGTAATGATAGAATAATGAGATGTGCGGTTTTACCGCCACCGCTTATTATACCACACCCGCGGCCCGCTGTCAATCCGACAAAACGACGGAAATTTCCGCTCCGGCGGGCGGGAAAAGAGAAAACCGCCCAAGCGGGACGGAGGATCGGGGGCGATCGGGGGGGCGGCGGAAAAACGAAAAAAGTTTCGGGAGAGGGCTTGACAAACCGGGGCCGTTGTGATATACTATTCAAGCAATCGGGGTGTGGCTCAGTCCGGTAGAGTGCTTGGTTCGGGACCAAGAGGCCGCTGGTTCAAATCCAGTCACTCCGATGCGAAAGACCGCTAAAACATTGGGTTTCAGCGGTCTTTTGATTTTTCGGTTTTCGGGCTTGACCACAGGGCGTACCATAGACAGATCGACTTTTGGAG
>JAFPWV010000223.1 GCA_017412675.1 Clostridia bacterium | reverse complement strand
CCGGGGCTGTTGCCGGTGGCCAGGGCGAACCGGAGCGCGTCGGCGCCGTACTTGTCGATGATCTCGAGCGGATCGATGCCGTTGCCGAGGGATTTCGACATCTTCCTGCCCTGCGCATCCCGCACGAGGCCGTGAATGAGCACGGTGTCGAAGGGGATGTCGCCGGTGTAGTGCAGGGCGGAGAAGATCATGCGGGAGACCCAGAAGGTGATGATGTCGTAGCCCGTGACCAGCGTGTTCGTCGGGTAGAAATAGGCGAGGTCCTCGGTCTTCTGTGGCCATCCGAGCGTGGAGAACGGCCAGAGCGCGGAGGAGAACCAGGTGTCGAGGGTGTCGGGATCCTGCGTCATGTGCCCGCCGCACTTCGGACAGACCTCGCAGCCGTCCGGAGCGACGACGGTGTGGCCGCAGTCATCGCAGTAATACGCCGGGATGCGGTGACCCCACCACAGCTGGCGGGAGATGCACCAGTCCTGCGTGTTTTCCATCCAATGGAAGTAGTTCTTGTCAAAGCGCTCGGGCACGAACCGGATCCGTCCGTCGCGCACCGCCTCGACCGCGGGCTTCGCAAGGGGTTCCATGCGCACGAACCACTGCAGGCTGACCATCGGCTCGATCGTGGTCCCGCAGCGGTAGCAGGTGCCGACCTCGTGCTTCAGCGGTTCGATGCCGACGAGATAGCCGCCCTCTTCGAGGTCCTTCACAATGGCCTTCCGGGCTTCGTAGCGGTCCATGCTGGCGTATTTCGGATAGTTGGCGGTGATCTTCGCGTCTTCGGTGAGGCAGACCTCCATCGGCAGATGGCAGCGGCGGCCGACCTCGAAGTCGTTCGGGTCATGCGCGGGGGTGATCTTCACGCAGCCGGTCCCCTTGTCGAGCTGGGCATGCTCATCCGCGACGACGGGGATCCTTCTCCCCACGAGCGGGAGGACGAGATACTGCCCGATCAGATGCTTGTAGCGCTCGTCGTTCGGGTTGACGGCGACGGCGGTATCGCCGAGGAGGGTCTCGGGACGGGTGGTGGCGACTTCGAGAGAACCGCCGCCTCCCACGAAGGGATAGCGGATGTGCCAGAAGTGGCCGTCCTGCTCCTCATAGTTCACTTCGGCGTTGGAGATGGACGTTTTGCAGTGCGGGCACCAGTTGATGATGCGCTCGCCGCGGTAGATCAGCCCCTCGTCGTAGAGGATGCCGAACACCTTGCGCACCGCGGCGGAACAGCCCTCGTCGAGCGTGAACCGTTCGCGGGTCCAGTCGCAGGAGGAGCCGAGCTTCTTGAGCTGCTCGATGATCCGGCCGCCGTATTTCGCGCGCCAGTCCCAGGCCCGCTCGAGGAATTTCTCCCGCCCGAGGTCCTCCTTCGTGAGCCCTTCCTTGCGCATGGCCTCGACGATCTTCGCCTCGGTCGCAATGGACGCGTGGTCGGTGCCGGGGACCCAGAGGGTGCAGAAGCCCTTCATGCGCTTGTAGCGGATGAGGATGTCCTGCAGGGTGTTGTCGAGGGCGTGGCCCATGTGGAGCTGGCCGGTGATGTTCGGCGGGGGGATGACGATGGAGTAATGCGGCTTTTTCTTATCGATCTTCGGGGTAAAGAGCCCCTTGTCGCACCATTCCTGATAGATGCGCCCCTCAAACGACGAGGGGGAATAGGTCTTGGGGAGGTCTTTCTTCATGATATGGTCTGTCCTTTCGGGAGTATAGTCAAAATTCAGAATGCAGAATGGCAAGGGAAGGCGGTGCCGGTCAGCCCGGTCCGCAGACGCGCCGGTACACCGCATCGGCGTCAAATCCGTATTCATTGTCGACCAAAAAATCGGCGTACACGCGGGAGGGGATCGAAAATTCGCGCTCGCGGTACCTGGCGCAGCGGAGGTAATAGTCCGCGATGAACTCGACCGTCTGGCCCTTCGTGACGACGTTGCGCGCAATCCGCCGGGCGATCCGCATCTCGATCGACGCGTCGACCCAGATCCGCACGTCCGCGAAGTGTATGAGCGCCGGGTGGCAGAAGATCGTCACGCCCTCGAAGAGGATCACGTCGTATTCGCCGGAATCGCGGGCGGCGGTCAGATCGGAGAGCAGCGCCTCGGCGTCGAAGGACGTGGGATGGTTCCAGTCGGGGTATTCCTGCCCGTTCGACGGGGAGATCATCGTCGGGAGCTCTTTCTTGAAATACTTGTCGGACGCGAAGACGGCGACGCGCTGTCCATCTGCCTCGAAGCGTTCGGCGAGGGCGGCGGCGAGGGTCGATTTGCCGGACCCGGACGCACCGGAAATGGCGAGGATCTGCATGGGATGCACCTCCTTTTTTATGCGCGGGGCGAATGAGGAATTGCGGATAAGAATTCAGAATTCAGAATTAAGAATTCAGAATTGAGGAAGAAACCGCAAGCGGTTTCAATCAAATTCAAAGCCGAACAATCACCGCTGCACCTCTTGCCTCGACGGAGTCGAAAGCTCGAACACGAAAGGCTTTTCAATCCGATGTTGAGCGAGCTTCAAACGATTCAGAGCCACTCATCTTGGGGATGGCCCCTGTTAATCCAACGTGCGGTTTTGCGATAAACCCTTTTATCGCAAAACAAAACAGGCAGAATCCCATTGAGCAACGCTGCAAGGTTATCCGAGGTACGCACGCTGAGGGTGGATTCCCAAGGAGGGAAAGGCCTTGGGCGGCGGTGATTGACAAGAGGCTGGCCGCCCGGTTTCAACTCGTTGAAACCGCAGCCTCATTGTCCGCCAGCCGCGCAGGCGAAAAAACGATCGACTTGGTCGATTCCAAATCCGCAAGCGTCAGCACGCAGGCAAAATAAGCAACCCGCTCTCCACGGGCTTGCCAACGGTGAGCCCGCCATGTGTCACCGGGCACCGCCCGGTCTTCGCGGGCTTGCCAACGGTGAGCCCGCCACCTGTCCCCGGACCCCGCGGCTCGCCCGCCGCTCACGAAAAAAGCGCCCCGACGGTCTGTCAGGACGCGGAATCCGCGCGGTACCACCTGTGTTCGCACCGGAAAACGCATTCCCGTGCGCGCTCTGATCCCCTTAACGCGGGGCGGCGCGGAGGACTACTCGCGTCTCGCTTTCCCCCTCCGGGCTCCGGGAGGACTTCATCCGCGCCGTGCGGCGGCATCACACCGACCTGCCGCTCTCTGGACGCCGTGGACGGATTACTCGTTCCCATCATCGCCTTGTATAGAAGCATTATATCATGTTCCCGCCCCAATGTCAAGAGGCCCCCTCCCGTGTTTTTCACCGGATTTTCACCCGATTCCCCTTGTGTTTTGGGCAGGGGGATGGTATAATAAACGGGAAACCGGAACGCTGCTTCTGCCGCGCGGCAACGGCGCTCCCTCCCCATTCCGCCCCCGGGCGATTTACGAAAGGTCAGGCACTATGAAAATCCAGCTCTACGATTACGACGTTTTCCCGCTCGTTTTCCCCGTCGGCCAGCCCACGGAAATCACGATCCGTCCCCTCGGCCAGCATGTGAAGTTCCCCGCCGACATCCGCGCGACGGTGCACCGCATCGATTCCGGTTCCCCGCGCCATGACTTCTCGAAGTGGAATTCGACCGAATTCGCCTCCGCGCTCTCGGAGGACGGCTGCCTGCGCTTCACCTACACGGCCGAGGCCGAGTGCGAGCACTTCATCCGCCTCTGGTCGGGAGACCGCCGCATCGCGCAGCTCGCCGTCTACGCCGTGGGCGACGATCTGGCGGACCGCATCCCGCTCAAGGGCGACCTCCACATGCACACCTGCCGCTCCGACGGGCGCGAGGATCCCGGCATCGTGTCGGCGAATTACCGGATGCGGGGCTATGACTTCGCGGTCATCACGGACCACCACCGCTACTATCCGTCCCTCGAGGCGATCCGGGACTACGCGGGCGCGAAATGCCCTCTCACGATCCTCCCCGGCGAAGAAGTCCATCTGCGCGGCACGGACGTGCACCTCGTGAACGCGGGCGGTCTCTTCTCGGTCAACGGCCTCTTCGACTACTCCCCGAACTACACCGAGACGAACGGCTCCCTCGACGGACGGCGCCTCGATGAGACGGTGACGCCCCCGCCGATCGTCACGCCCGAGCAGTACGAGGAGGAGCTCCGGGCCATCGAAGCGAAGTACCCGGACTGCCCGCCGGACGTGAACCTGCGCTGGTTCGCGGTGTGCGTCTGGGCGCTCGATAAGATCCGCGAAGCCGAAGGCCTCGGCATCTACGCGCATCCCTACTGGATCGCGGACATGTGGCATGTGCCGGAGGCGCTGAACTACTACATGCTCGAGAAGCACCCGTTCGACGCGTTCGAGGTCCTCGGCGGCGAGAACTACTACGAACAGAACGGCTTCCAGACGGCGGTGTACTACGAGGAATGGCGCGCGGGCCGCATCCACCCGATCGTCGGCTCGACCGACACGCACGGCTCGACGGAGCACAACCGCAACGCCGACATCTGCTCCACCATCGTCTTCGCGCACAAGAACGAGCGCGCGGACATCGTGCAGTCGATCAAGGACCGCTATTCGGTCGCGGTAGACTCGATCTCGAAGGAATACCGCCTCGTCGGGGAATTCCGCTTCCAGAAATACGCGTCCTTCCTCGTCGAGAACTATTTCCCGATCCACGATCGCGCGGCAGCCGTCGACGGCGAGATCATGCGGCGGTACTATCTCGGCGACGAGAGCGCGGAGACGCTGACGACGTTTGCCGCCCAAGCCGACGCGTTCCGGAAGAAGTATATCAAAACAAAGTAAAGGAACGGACCTGCGGAATACGGACAAGCGCGCCTGCGGCAAGTTCGTTCACCAGTATTGAACTGTGCGTACCTGAAGAAGGTACGCCTTTTCTTTCGCTTGCGCGCTGACGCTTGCGGGGATGTTCAGCGAAATCACTTGTTTTTTTCGCCTACGCGGCTGGCGGACAAGAGGGCTCCGGAGCCGCCCTCTTGTCAATCACCGCTCCCAGAGGCGCT
>JAFPWV010000222.1 GCA_017412675.1 Clostridia bacterium | reverse complement strand
TCGCACAGCGCGGTGTACTCCCGCAGATAGGAGCCGCGCTTTTCTTCGTTCGTGTCTGCGTAACACCGGTGCTCGGAGAAGATCGCCGCGGCCTCCTCCACCGGCAGCCATGCGGGGATCAGTCCGCGCTTCTTCTCCTCCTCTGTCAGCCGCTGTCCGCCCTGCCCCGTCACGGAACAGAGGAAGTAGTGGCTCCCGTACCGCACATTTTCATAGTATTCATACAGCGTCAGGACATGGCGGTCGGCTGAGACGAGGAAGCCCGTCTCCTCCCCGACCTCCCGCTCGCAGCAAGCCGCGAGAGTCTCGCCGTTCTCCAGTCCGCCGCCGGGCAGAAGCCACCAGTCTGTCTTCGTCTCGCAGGAGAGCAGGATCTTTCCGTCCCGGAGCACGATCCCGCGGCACCCGTCCCGCGTGATGTCGAAGGTCTCAAAGCGGTTGTCCCCGAGGATCTCGATCCGCTTCACGGAGGGCTTTCCGGCAATCCGCTTCTCCGCCCACGCAAGGAGGGGCTTTCGGATCGGCGGGGAGAGATCGTCCGGAAGCGCGTCGGGCAGAAACCACGCCAGCGCCTCCACCTCTTCCGGCTGCGGGCGGGGCGTCCCGAGGTACTTCCGGCAGAGGTATACAATATCCACATTCGACACTTCGTCGCCGTTCGGATAGACGTAATGCGTGTCAGGGCCGGAGAAAATGCCGAAGAGGGTGAGCTCTTGCGCGACGAGCCCGGTTTCCTCATAGAGCTCACGACGGGCCGCATCCTCCACCACCTCGTCGAGTTCGACGGAGCCGCCGGGATACCCCCATGAATGGTTGTCGGTCCGGCGTTCGAGAAGGACCTCTCCCGCTTCGTTGACGGGAATAACGCTTGCGCCGACCTGTAGGATCGGGCGGTGGCCGACAAGTGCGCGCATGGAACGGATGTAATCGGTCATGGAACCTCCTGCCATTCTCGGATCATTTGAGTGAACTTCAAGACGCCGGCTTGATCTGGTTTTTCGGCGACATCTTGGACATCTGACGCTGTGCCATCACAAGACCGTAGTAAATGCCCTGATGCCGCATCAGCTCTTCGTGCGTGCCGATCTCCGCGATCTCGCCTTTTTCGAGGACGAGGATCTTCGTCGCGTTGCGGAGCGTGGAAAGCCGGTGCGCGATGGCAAGCGTCGTGCGATCCGCGATGAGCTTCTGCAGCGCATCCTGGATCTGCTTCTCGGTCTCCGTATCGAGGGATGCCGTCGCTTCGTCGAGGATCAGGATCCGCGGGTTGTGCAGAAGTGCGCGCGCGATCGCAACCCGCTGGCGTTCTCCGCCGGAAAGGGTGTGGCCGCGTTCGCCGACCTTGGTGTTGTATGCGTTCGGCAGCTTCATGATAAAGTTGTGCGCGCCGGCAGCCTTGGCCGCGGTGATGACCTCGTCGCGGGTGGCATCCGGCTTGGCATAGGCGATGTTGTCGTAGATCGATCCCGAGAAGAGGAAGGTCTCCTGCAGGACGACGCCGATCTGGGACCGCAGCGAATCCTGTGAAATGTCGCGGATGTCGATGCCGTCGATCCGGATCGCGCCTTCACCCACGTCGTACATGCGCATGACAAGATTGATGAGCGTGGATTTCCCGACGCCGGACTTGCCGACGATGCCGACCATCTCTCCCGGATGGATCTCCGCGCTGATGTGCTTGAGTACATACTGCGTCTTATCGTAGCCGAAAGACACATCGTCGAAGGTGATCGTTCCGTCGATCCGGTGTTCGATGGCGCCTTCGCGGTCCGCAACATCTTCGCCCTCGTCGAGCACGTCGAAGATCTTCACGATCGACGTCATCGTCCGGGTGAGACGGCGCGGGAGCCAGGACAGCCAGCGCAGAGGCCCGTAAATGATGCTCACATATGCGGAGAACTGGCTCATCTCGCCGATCGTCATCTCACCGCCGATAATCTTTCTGCCCACGTAATAGAGCAGGAAGTATTCGCCGACGCCCATGAGAAAGCTCAAAAACGGCTGGACCTTCGCAAAGAAGTGCTCGGTGAGGATCCGGGTATCGCGCAGATCGCGGGAAACCTTGTCGAACCGTTCGATCTCGCGCTTCTCCATGCCGAACGCCTTCACGACGCGGATGCCGGAAAAGGTGTCGTGCAGAATGGAGTTTTCGCGGGAATCGAGCTGCCAGCTGCGGTGGAACACGTGCCGCATGAAGCTGTGGAACAGCCGGTAGCTGTACATGACGATCGGGGTCGGAAGAATGATCATCAGCGCAAGCCGCCAGTCGTAGGTGAAGAGATAGATGCCGACCGCCAACAGGATCAGGATCTGTTCCGCCATCGCGCCGAAATCGTTCGAGATGAACCGGGAGAGCTCAGCCGTGTCATTCGAGACGCGGTTCATCAGCTCGCCGGAGGTCCGCTTCGAGATGCGCGCGATGGACATTTTCTGGATCTTGTCGAACACGAGCTCGCGCAGGGTAGCGGTGATGTTGTTGCCCGCGCGGATCAGAAGGACCGAACGGATCATCGAAAGCAGCCGCTGGAAGATGTTCACGGCGAAGAGCAGGGCGATGACCGTGAGATACGCCGCGAGCTTCGGCATCTCGGCCGCCTTGATGTAATCGTCCACGAGGATGCGGTTGATGTACGGCGGAACGAGATTGACGAGCGCGATGAAGAAATAGAAGATGACGGACAGATAGATCAGGTGATGATAGGGCTTCGCGATCTTCCAGAGCCGTCCGATGTAGTTCTTCTTGTCGACGCAGTGCTCGCAGATATTCGACCCGGGGCGGTACTGCCGGTGACACTTCGGGCATCGCCGGTCGATCTCATTTTCGTATTCGTAGTTGATTTCCTTGCCCTCGAGATAGTTGCCGATCTCACGGGCAGCCGCAGCGTAGAAATCGAGATACTGGTTATCCGCGCGGCAGAGGATGTGCCACTCGCCGCTCTTCATCCGGTATTCGATGAAGCAGCAGCCGTTTCCGCGCCGGAAGACCGCTTCTTCCACGTCGGAGAGCGGTACGGAAGCCGTCTGCGTTCCGTTCGCATAGACGAGGAACCGATCCCGCATGAGGACTGCGATCCCGTCCACGCGCCGTCGGATGGCGGTCGGCGTCAGGTTGTATTCAATGGGGAGGAGAATGTCTTCGGCCTTGAGGGTGCTGTCCAGCCCGAGGACCTTCTCCGTGAGCGTCGTTCTGTTCTCCATGATCTGCTCCCTTATACCGGATTACAGGAAGAGTTCGATCCGCTTGAAGCTCTTGCGGTCGAGCTTTTCGATATCGGGGATCTCATAGCGGTTTCCGTCGATGTCGTTCGCAAAGATGCGGGTACCGCCGACTTTCAAAAGATTCGAGAAGGTGTCGCGCATGGTGAATTCCATCTCGCCCTCGTCCGTCAGGACCTTCCAGTAGGAATATCCGAATTTGTCCTTGACCGAAAGGATCTGGCGGATCACCGGGGTAAAGTATTTCCGGTCGAGCTCGTCGCGCAGGAGCTTCGCCGCTTCTGGACCGAGTTCGTCGATCTCGCGGATGATCCCGATCTCCTTGGAATCCATATCGAGCACGGAAATGTAGGCGTAAGGGTAATCGAAGGGGAACGCCCGGTGCAGGAAAATGCGGTCATAGACCGTCTCCTCTTCGACGCCTTCTTCGTTCGGGAAACGGACCGTCATTTTCACAAAGTCGCTCTGCTTCTCGAATTTCGCATTCTCCGCGGTGATGTATCGTACGGCAACGACTTCTTTGAGTGTCGTCGCTTCGTGTTTCATATCAGCCATATCCGCCTCCGTTTATTCTTCGATGCCGATGTTTTTCATGGCTTCCATCT
Organism: Clostridia bacterium; assembly: GCA_017412675.1. Taxonomy (GTDB): domain Bacteria; phylum Bacillota; class Clostridia; order Oscillospirales; family CAG-272; genus UMGS1696. The sequence continues at coordinate 10,476 of JAFPWV010000222.1, read as the reverse complement.
GGAGCTTGTAGAGATTATAGTAGATGCCGCGCTTTGTGATCAGTTCCTGATGCGTCCCCGCTTCGGGAACCTTGCCGTTCTCGATGACGATGAGCTTGTCCGCGTCACGGAGCGTCGAGAGACGGTGCGCGATGGTGATCGTCGTTCGGCCGACGGAGAGGCGTTCGAGCGCGGTCTGGATCTTGCGCTCCGTCTCCGTGTCCATGGCGGCGGTCGCCTCGTCGAGGATCAGGATCTTCGGGTTGCGCAGGATCGCGCGGGCAATGGACACCCGCTGACGCTCGCCGCCCGAAAGATCCTTGTGGCCGAAGCCGATCATCGTGGAGTATGCATCCGGAAGGTTGATGATGAAGTCATGCGCGCCGGCGATCTTGGCGGCTTCGATGACTTCTTCTTCCGAAGCGTCGGGCTTCGCGTAGCGGATGTTGTCGAGGATCGTCCCCATGAAGAGGTAAGTCTCCTGCGACACGATCGCAACGTTCTGACGCAGATCGTCGTAGGCGAGGTCTTTCACATTCACGCCGTCGATCTTGATCTCGCCGTTTTCGGTGTCGTAAAGACGGATCAGCAGGTTTGCAAGCGTCGATTTTCCCGCACCCGTATGGCCGACGATGCCGAGCGCTTCGCCCGGTTCGACGGAAAAGCTCACGCCGTCGATCACCTTGCGGTTTTTCTCATAGGAGAAGTCCACCCCGGAAAATTCGACGCGGCCTTCGCAGGTTTCGAGATGGACCGGATGTTCGGATTCCATGACGTCTGGCTTCGCGTCCATGATCTCCACGAGACGGCTCATCGCGTTCACGCTGTCCGTGAATTCGTAAACCATGCCGACGAAGGAGCCGAGCGGGGAGAGGATCATGTTCATGTATGCCGTGAAGGTGAGGAGCATTCCGTATGTCATCTCTCCCTTGATGACCATCCAGCCGCCCGCGCCGAGGACCGTGAGGTTGCTGATGAGGAAGAGCAGATCGAGGATCGGGAAAGCCACGGTCCCGAAGGTCGAGGTCTCGATTTCCGCGGACATAAGGTCCCGGCTGCTGCGGTCAAAGCGCGCGGTTTCCGCTTTCTCCTTCGAGAACGCCTTGACGACGCGCATCCCGGAGAGGATGTCCGAGAGGATGCCGTTCATTTTCCGGACGCGGGTCCAGCGCTTGATGTGGAAGGTGTCCATCTTATGGAACAGAAACCGCATCCCGAAGAAGAGCAGGGGGACCGTCAGGACGGTGAGCAGGGTGAGCAGCGGGTTCATGATGAGCATGATCACGAGGATCACGGCGATCTGCACGATGTTCACGACGTAGTACGGGACACCGTCGCAGAAGAACCAGTAGATCGTGTTCGCGTCGCGCGTGACCTGCGTCATGAGGCCGCCCGTCTGCCGGTTCGTGAAGAAGGACAGGGACAGCTTTTCGATCGAGGAGAAGATGACCTTCTTGAGGTCGTAGATGACGTTTGCCGCGATCGTGGTCGTCACGAGGCTGTGAACCACCGAAAACAGGGTATTGAGCAGGCGCGTGCCGATGATGATGAAGAGGACCAAAAGGATCTGCCCGTAGAAACGTCCTGTCTGATCGAGCACCTGATCGTAATAGAAGCCGGAGGAGATATACGGCGCGAGGATCCCGAGTCCGCTCGTCAGAATGAGCATCAGGATCAGCAGCGCGATTTCCTTTTTATATTTCAGAACGAATTCCGAGGTCCGGCGGATGATGCGGCTCTTGTCCATGCATTTGGGGCAGAGCTTGCGTTCCTCGTCGATGTATCGCGTGCCGCATTTCGGGCAGAACATATCGTCGTGCGCGCGGTGACTCTCTTCGTCCGGCGTGATCTTGCCGTCCTTTTTCAGCTCGCCGAGGAAGCGGGCGGCCGTCCAGAAGTCGGATTGATAGGTATTGGAGAGATTCGTGATCAGCAGATAGTCCCCGTCCTTCGTTTTGGCGGTGAAGCGGGCGGACGCGATCTGCTCCTCGACCTTGAATTCGTCCAGATCGCCGAGGGACCAGGTGTCCCAGGTGAGGACTTCAAACGAACGGACAAGTCTGTTCTTCCGTGTGAAAATCGTTGTGCCGGGAGCGCGCGTGAGCGTCACCGAGCCGGAGAGGACGATGAGATCATCCGCCGTCGCGAGCAGGTAACAGTCGGAGCGGACCATCTCGGCGTTGCGGTCCGATTTGACGCAGAGCAGGATCGAATCCCGCGGAATTCCTTTTTCATCAAGAACAGGTACGATGTCGTCGGGCAGCGCGGAGGGTTTGCCCGGGTCAAAGTACCATTGTTTTTCTATCATGGCGTGAGTCTCCTTCTTCGCAGAGGGTCTGCCGCAGAGAGCCATCCGGACGCGGCTTCTTTCATTATAGCGGTTTTTGTCAGTATTGTCAAGGCGTTCCCGAAAATTCCTAAATTATCACGCTTCGATTTAATTTTATATTTTTCCGCGGAAGTCTTAACAAATCGCTCGCAATGTGCTATAATAAGAAAAATGACTTTACCGGAGGCTGTGAATGACAGATCGCATCGCCGCGGCTGATCCAGCTGCGCTGAAAAAAGCGTTCCTCGGCGGAAGAAGCGCGTACAGCCCGTATATCTATCTTCCCCTCGATTCAAAGGGAGGCCTCGATACCGAAGAGCGGATCGCAAAGCTCTTCTCCGGTTACCGGAAATCCGGCTTCTGGGGCGTAATCCCGTTCTCGAACAAGAATTTCTCCCTCACCCCGCTGTCCGAAGAGATCGGCCAGGTGTACGCCGTCATCGTGAAGGAAGCGGAGGAGAACGATCTTGCGCTCGGTTATCTCGACGACACCTATATCATGCGCGAGTATCTCAAGAATCTCCCGCCCGATGAGGCCGCCGGATGCCGGATCCTCTGCGAATACGAATATGCCTGCTCGGAAAACACGACGTTCAAAAAGAAGCTGCACGCCGAAGGCGATCTCATGTCCCTCTGCGCGGTGAACGACGACGATCTCACGATCCTCGATCTGCGGCAGTTCGCCGGGGAGGACGGGATGGTCGAATGGAAGGTTCCGGCAGGGAACTGGAACGTCATGGAATTCGTCTGCGAGCCGGATCCCGACGAGCACTACGTCGATCTGATGGACTATCGGATCTGCTCGGAATACCTGAAGAAGACGGCAGGCGCTTTGCTCGACCGGGTCGATCCGGGAGGAGATGTCTTCCGCATTTTTGTCGCGCGCAACGTCCTCTATGCCGGACGGAACCGCCGCATGTGGCACCCGGAGTTCAACCGCGCGTTCCGCGAGGCCTACGGGTTCGATCCCGCGCCATATTATCCGCTCCTCTTCCGCGGATTTCCCGGGCATTCCGACCGTTATAAATCCCTCATGATGACGCTTCGCGCGAAAATGCTGACGGACGGGTATCTCAAAGCCGTCTCCGATTTCTGCCATGCGCGCGGGCTCTTCTCCACGGGATTTGCGGCGGAAAGCAAGGCGACGCATTGCTCCTGGCTCTTCGGGGACGGACAGCTTCTCCACCGTTATGCGTCCGCTCCCGGCGTCTCCCTGCCGTTTGCGTACCTCTACGGGCTCAACAGCATCAAGGTGGCCTCCGGCGCTGCGGACCAGTTCGGCGCGGACACCGTGACTGCCGATCTTTTCAAGTATTACAGCACGCTGACGAAGGACATCATCTACCGCGAATCGATGAACGCCTTCGTGCGCGGGGTGAACATGGTCTTCGCACATCTCGGCGAGGACCGCACGGAGAAGACGGACATCGTCGAGGGGGATTCGAGCGTCTGGGGTTCGATCTTCTCGAAGGGGGATGATCTCTCGGACTTCGCCTCCTACGTCAACAGGGTACAGACCCTGCTGCGCGGCGGAGAGCACGTCTGCGAGGCTGCCATCGTCTACCCGATCCATTCGCTGCACTCCTATGTCGCGCTCTATCAGTCGCCGAACACGGAATTTGAATATCCGTCGACGCCGGAGAATGCGGACTACATGGAGCTGATGAACAATTTCCTCAATTATGTCGGCATCGACACCATGTTCCTTCATCCGGACGTCCTGGCCGAGCGCGCGTTCTCCGAGGACGGATTCCTCTATCTCCCCGGCGACCACGGCGCGGCGAAGATGAAGATCCTCGTGCTCCCGTCCATGTCCCTCATCAGCCTGAAGACCCTGCGTGTCATCCGGAAATTCTTCGATGACGGCGGAAAGATCCTCGCGACGGACGCCCTGCCGAAGGGAGCCTTCGAATGCAGCTCTTCGCCTTCCGAGACCAACCGCTCTCTGAAGGAGGACAGCCCCGAGGATGCGGAGGTGCGCGCGCAGATCCGGGCAATTTTCGGAGAGAGCGTCGACGATCCGCATGTGATCCGCAGTTACTATAAGAATGAGAACGATAACGGAGGGATCGCCTACTTCCTTCCGGCGAACAAGACCTGTATCGACGGAACGGACACCGTCGCCGCGGACATCCTTCTCCAGGCCGTACGCAATTTCGGGACCTCGCCCGATATCCTCATCGAACGTCGCCCCCGCGTGGAATTTCTCGGCGTCGTCAACCAGCATCTGCCCGATTTCATGAAGATCGGGATCGACAAGCGGCTCGCCCGCGGATGCTCCATGAACGCGCTGCACAAGCAGTATGCTGGCTGCGACATCTACTTCTTTTCTAACACGACGGGGAAGGACTATAACGGTCACGTTCTCCTCCGCGGACGGCTCCAGCCCGAAGAATGGAATCCGATCAACGGCAAGATCCGACGCTCGAACGCAGAGCTCGTAAAGGTTCACGGCGAGATCTACACCCGCGTGCAGCTCTCGGTCGAAGCAACTTCCTGCGTCTTTATCGTTTCTCCGATCGCGCGGACCCAGCGGGAACTGATCCGCGATCTGCTCGACGGAGAAAGCATCCCCGAATACACGCCCCGCGACTGATCCAAACGAACCCGATATCCGATATAAGGAGAAAGCCATGTACTGCGAAACCATTTCCAAAACCGCGAACGCGGTCATCGAAAACATCGGACGCGCGATCTACGGCAAGGAGGAGGAAATCCGCTTCGTCGTTGCCGCGCTCCTCTGCCGCGGTCACGTCCTCCTCGACGACATCCCCGGCACGGGTAAGACGACCCTCGCAAAGGCGCTCGCGAAGTCCGTCTCCGCCGAGACCCGCCGCATCCAGTTCACCCCCGACCTTCTCCCGTCCGACATCACCGGTGTCAACTATTTCAATCAAAAAACGGCGGATTTCGTCTTCCGGCGCGGTCCCGTCTTCACGAACATCCTCCTCGCGGACGAAATCAACCGGACGACGCCCCGCACCCAGTCCGCGCTTCTCGAATGCATGGGCGAGCGTCAGGCGACCGTCGACGGCGTGACTTATCCGCTCGACGATCCGTTCTTCGTCATCGCGACGCAGAACCCGATCGAATCGCAGGGCACGTTCCCGCTCCCGGAGGCACAGATGGACCGCTTCCTCATGAAGCTCTCCCTAGGTTATCCGAATCACGACGCGGAGAAAACCGTCCTCTCGAACTACGGCGCCGCTTCCCCCGTCGACACCCTCTCCGCGGTCTGCACCCGGGCGGATATCGGCGAAGCCTCCGATCTCGTGACAAAGATCACCGTCAGCGAGCCGATCAAGGACTACATCATCAACATTGCAGACGCCACCCGCAAGAGCGAACGTCTGCGCCTCGGCGTCTCTCCGCGCGCCACGCTCGCGCTCATGAAGGCATCCCAGGCATTCGCCGCGATCCTCGGCAGAGATTATGTGCTTCCGGACGACGTCAAGCGCGTTGCGGTCCCGGTCCTCTCCCACCGGATCATCACCCGTTCGCAGAACACGATCCGGCTCACCGACACGAACGAGCAGGTCATCGAAGCGATCATCGATACCGTCCGCGCGCCCATCGACTGAGGACCTGCCATGATCTACATTGCCATCGTCCTTGCCGCCGTCGCGGTCATGATGATTCAGGCGCGTGTGTTCCGGAAGAAAGCGTTCGAGGATCTTGCGTATTCGGTGTCCCTCTCCGTGTATGAAGTCTTCGAGGGCGAGGAGATCTACCTTTATGAGGAGATCAGGAACGACAAGCTCCTCCCCCTGCCTTTTCTGAAGGTCGACACGGAGCTGCCGGACGGGCTTTCGTTTCACATCCTCGAAGAGGACACGAAGCGAGGAACGAAGCGGGACACCTATCCGCGGGTCATCCACAGCCTCTTTGTTCTCAAAAGCCGTCAGATGATCCGTCGCCGCTGGAGAGTCCGGTGCGATATCCGCGGGACCTATCATCTCGGCAGCGCGACGCTCCTTGCGGACGACGTCTTCGGCACGTCTCCCGTCGTGAAAGTGATCGAAGCGGCACATGACGTTCCCACCGCGACGGTGGTCGTCCTCCCGAAGGCCATCGACCTCGAGCGCAATTTCACAGCCTCCCGGTACACGAGCGGCGATTTCCTCGTGCAGTCGAGCCTTCTGACCGATCCGCTCCTCAAGGCAGGCGTCCGCGACTATGTTCCGGGAGACCCGATGAACCGGATCAACTGGATGCAGACGGCGGTCCGGGGAAGCCTCATGACGAACCTCGAAGAATTCACCAACCGCCACCAGTTCAACATCATCATGAACATGCAGGCGCGGGACATCGAAAAGGTCATCCCGGGTCCGCCGTCGAACCGCGCGCCGGTCGAGCTCTGCATGACGGTCGTCGCCTCGATTCTCGACGGTGTCGCCGCGGAGAGCATCCCCGTCCGCTTTATCTGCAACACGCCGCCCGAGCAATTCGGGGAGGATATGAACGCTTCGCGCGGAGAAGGGGACCTGATCGGCGAAAAAGTCTTTGTTTCCCCCGTGTTCCGTGGGACTCCGAGCGTCATCGGCGCCCTTCGGATGCTTGCGACGCTCGAGCTCATGATCTCCGTCCCGATCGAAAAGATGCTCGACCACATCCTTGCGAATCCATACGCGTACACGAGCGGCGGGAACATCATTTTCGTTTCCTCCTATCTCGATGAGCGCATGATCAACTTCACCTACGCGATGCGCCGCATGGGTGTGACGGTGATTTTCTACATCACTTCCACGAGCATCAATGCGCACATCATTCCGGAAGACATCGAGGTCCATTTCCGCACCTATACGGACGAATGAAAGGAGAGCGCATGACTTCACAAAGCTACGAGAGAGTCTTCAACATCGTCTCGGCAGCGGGCGTCGCAATGCTCATGATCCCGCTCTTCCTCATCCTGCTCGGCAACGTCTTCCCGTATTCCATGGCGATCCTGCCGTTCGCCGCAGCCTTTGCGACCATGTTCGGCTACGGGATCCAATGGCTCTTCGGCGCGGTGACGGGGAAGCGGGCGTCGGAGGACGGTTATGACGATTACCGGAACGGCGTTTTCGGGCGCTTCCGCATCGCGTATGCCGCCATCCCGCTCACCATCAACCTCGCGGTCTCCGCCGGGATCTTCTTCCTCTTTGACCGATGGCTGTACGGGATGTCGGAAAGCGGCGTCACGTTCTCCGACGGGCGCTTCATCCACTATACCGTCCTCTACGCGATCTTCGCGGCCGGGCTCTTCTTCCTCGCGTCGACGGCGGGCTGCGTGATCTGGTTCTATCCGATCGAGCGCCTCTCGAACGTCTACACCCTGATCGGCGGCTGTGTCCTCTTCTTCATCGAGAGCTTCTTCCTCTGGATCACGGCGCGCGCCTTCGGGATCGACACCTCCGCCTTTTCGACCCTCTCCCTCGGCCTGCCGTTTGCGATCTTTTTCGTCTGCGTCCTGATCATCTATAATCAAAGCAATCTGCAAAGGCGGTTCCGCGGTTCGGTCGTCGCCGTCATCACCGGGGAAGAGCGGCGGTACAACCTCTTTTTGGTGTTCCTGCTTCTCTGCACCTTCGCCGTAGCCACGGGGATCGCGTTCGTCATCGTCGCGGGGATCGTCATCCTCCTCAGGATGCTGCTCTACATCATCCTCTTCCGCGCGTTCCACAACGTCGACAATTCCTCGAGCTACGAGGCCTACGAATACGTCGACTCCGAGGAAGCCGGCCGGATGTTCCGACGCAATGTCATGTCGCCGGAGAACCAGTATATTGTCGCGGTCTTCGTCCTGATCGTCGCGGCCGCGATCCTCGTCATCATCGGGATCAAGACCGGCCTCGTGCAGAAATTCCTGCGCTGGCTCCGCGAATTCATCGACACGATCCTCATCGGCTCCTCGATCATCAAATCGTCCTTTGATCCGAACGAGGAGGAGGGGACCTACAACTACAAGGACGAAAAGCGCAAGCTCCAGAATGCCGGGATCCGGGATTATGACGCGATGGCGGCGTCGACGGACAGTTACCGGCTGTTCCTCCAGCGTCTCGGACGCCTCAGAACCTACGACGAGCAGCTCTGCTACGCTTACGCCGTCCTGCTCCGTATGTACAAAAAGATGAACATCCCCCTGAAGATCTCCGACACCCCGCGCGAGAACGAAGCGAAGGTCACCCACGCCCTCGCAGTCTCCGAAATCCAGAAGATCACCGCCGATTTCGAGTCCGTCCGTTATGCGGGCCATACGCCGGACGACAGCGAAGCGGCCGCGATCCTCAATGAGATCTGCGCGGTCATCAAGCGATATCTCTTCTGACGGCATTTCCCGCATTTTATGGAATAAAACCGGAATCACTCCCGTACACTATGGACAGCCAGTTTCGTATGGGAGTGATTTTTATGTTCCGAAAAACCGTCCTTTCGCTGCTTCTCGCCGCCGTTCTCGCGTTTCTGAGCGTACCGGTCCTCGCCGAAATCCCCGACAACACCCCCTTTGCCGTTGATGCGGAATCCGCGGTGCTGATGGAGATGTCGACCGGGAGCATCCTCTACGCGAAAAACGCCGATCGCGCGCTTCCTCCGGCATCCGTGACGAAGATCATGACGCTCTTGCTCTTCATGGAAGAAGTCGACGCCGGGAATATCGCGCTCGACGAAGAGATCACCGTCAGCGAATACGCGGCATCGATGGGCGGATCGCAGGTCTATCTCGAAGCGGGGGAGACCATGACGGCGGAAGAACTGCTCAAATGCGTCATCATCGCCTCGGCCAACGACGCCGCCGTGACGCTCGCCGAAAAGGTGGCGGGCAGCGAAGAGGCGTTCGTCGCCAAGATGAATGCACGGGCGGAGGAGCTCGGCATGGTGAACACGCACTTCGAGAACGTCACGGGTCTCGACGATACCGCGGTGAAGCATCTCACCAGTGCATACGACATCGCCCTCATGTCGAAGGCGCTGCTCTCGCACGAGACGATCACGAAATACGCGACGATCTGGATGGACTCGATCCGGGACGGCGCGTTCGGGCTGACGAACACCAACCGTCTCGTCCGGTTCTATCCGGGGATCACGGGGCTGAAAACCGGATCGACTTCCAAGGCGGGCTTCTGTATGAGCGCAACGGCGAAGCGAGATGGGATGCACCTCATCGCGGTGATTATGGGCTCTCCGACGCGCGATATCCGGAACGCCGCGGCCAAGGAACTGCTCGATTACGGGTTTGCCGGGTACTCTCTCTATGAGAATCCGGGCGGAAACGCGGGTGAGATCCCCGTCAAAGGCGGCGTGGAAGACGTATGCCGCGCCGTAAAGCCGCCCGTATCGATGCTGATGGCGAAAGGGAAGAGCCGCGGCGTGACGGAAGAACTCCTGCTCGACACCTCCGTCACCGCTCCCGTGGAGGAAGGACAGCGGGTCGGCGTCGTCCGATATCTTTCGGATGGCGAGGTGCTTTGCGAAGAACTGGTCACAGCATCCACCGCGATCCCGCGCATCGGATTCGGCGGGCTTCTTTCGCGGATGCTCGGCACGGCCTTTTTGAAATCGGCGAAATAATTCTCCCCAAAGGGCTTGAAAAGCGGCGAAAAATGTTGTATGATAAGAGTGACAGAATTTTTCACCGCTCCCCGCCGGAATCCCCGTCGGAGAAGTCTTAGGAGGAACCCCAAAAATCATGGCACTCAAACTCATCGAAACCTACGCCAGACCGTTTCTTTCCGACACGGAAGTCGCGAAGATCTCCCACCTTGCGAAAGCCTCGCACGAACTCGTCCTGTCACGCGAAGGCGCCGGAAACGCCTTCCTCGGCTGGGTCGACCTTCCGGTCGCTTACGATAAAGAAGAATATGCCCGCATCAAGCTCGCGGCGGAGAGAATCCAGAAAACCTGCGACGTTTTCGTCGTCATCGGCATCGGCGGTTCCTACCTCGGTGCGCGCGCCGCGATCGAATTCTGCACCTCGCCGCTTTACAACAACCTGAAAAAGGACACCCCCGACATCTATTTCATCGGCAATTCCATCAGCCCCTCCGCCCTTGCCGACGTTCTCCGTGTCTGTGAAGGCCGCGACGTCTGCGTCAACGTCATCTCGAAATCCGGTACGACCACCGAGCCCGCCGTCACGTTCCGCATCTTCCGTGAGCTTCTCGAAAAGAAGTACGGCGAAGAAGGTGCAC
>JAFPWV010000221.1 GCA_017412675.1 Clostridia bacterium | reverse complement strand
TTGAACCAACGACACGGGAATTTTCAATCCCCTGCTCTACCAACTGAGCTACAGAGGCATCGTCGCAGCGCATAAACCGCAGCGGACGACCCGGACGAGACTCGAACTCGTGACCTCTAGCGTGACAGGCTAGCGTTCTAACCAACTGAACTACCGGGCCATGTGCCAGGCGTTTGCCCGACACGCAGTGGAAACAACAGGGCTCGAACCTGTGACCCTCTGCTTGTAAGGCAGATGCTCTCCCAGCTGAGCTATGCTTCCGTCGACGGGGGATATTATAACACACGCGCCCCGCTTTGTCAAGGCCTTTTTTCAAAAAAGTTCGCTCTCCGGAGCCCTCATCCGGCACGCTGTGTCAACGATATTCGCCATGCTGCGATGATTTTCCGCAGGGCTCTTGACAAATGAATTTGATTCTGCTATAATAAGATATCTATTTAGTTAGAGCGCGTCTTCCGCGCGAAGGAGGGCCATGAAGACCGGCATTCATTCCGTGCGGCTGCTTTGGCGGCGGCCGTACAAGCTCATCCTCTGCTGCCTCGTCAACCTCGTGGTGATCCTTTTCACGGTCATCGAGGGCGTCCAGATGACACAGACGCGCGCCGCGATGGAAGCCGCCATGGAGAGCCGCTTCTACACCGGGACCGTATCGCACACCTATGAACCGGCAGACGGCGGAGAATACTACGGTACCTATATCGACACGCAGCCCATCGAAGAAGAGGTCGTCGAGATCCTCAAGGCGTCCCCATACGTCGACACCGTTCAGTCCTGCGAAACCAAAACGGCGCGGCTCGGCGGCGGCAAGCGGTATGTCGCGGGTGACGCGGCGCAGTATGCCATGATCGTCGGCCGGATCAGCGGCGAACCGTATGTAGTGGCAAACAGCCCCCTTTACGCAAACCGGGTCCGCATCCGTCCCACCTATCTGGCGGCGGGTGATCCGGATGTCGTCAGCGTCAACTACTCCGAATCCGCGGTCCTTCCCGCGCTGATGATAGCGAACCAGACAGAGCCGCTCCCCTATCACCACAACGAACGATATTTTATCTTCGCTCCGATGCCGCACTCTCCGAAAGAAAATGCACGTTTTATCTACATGAATTCCCTGAATGGCGATCAGAGTCCGTTTCTTGATTCAGCCAATGTGATCGCGGGTGAGGAGCCGGGAGATGAGGCGCTCTCCGACGAGGAATTTGCCGCGAAGATGATCGAAAAGTACGACCTCGGCGTCTATGTCGAACGCCTGAACGACATCATCGACATGACCGCCGTCACGGAGATCCCCTCCCTCGACATGCTCCTGCCGTGGCGGAACAACCTCATGCGGATCGTTTCCGGCCGCGCGCTCACGGAAAAGGACGCCGGAAAGAAGGTCTGCATGTTCCCGTCGTCCATGCTGACTTCTCTGCGCAAAAAGGTCGGCGACACCGTCTTCCTCGCCGTGTCCGATCATTACCTCGCGCTTGAAGGGGACCCGAGCGGCGTTCCGAGCATCTTCTTTGAATACGATCCGGACGACTTCGGTCCAATGGAGGAGTACGAGGTCATCGGGACGTATGCGAACGATGAGAGCCAGGGGATCGATTATGAGACAACGCGCTTTTACCTGAGATCCATCCTGATCCCGCGTCCCGCGGACCGTCCGTACGAGCCGGTCGACATGCACCACTTCTCCTTCACCGTGCACAAGGACCACTACGAATCCTACCTCTTCGAGACAGAGCCTCTTCTGACGGAGGCGGGCTACACGGTCGTCATGGCGCGTCCCGAATACGCGGACGTGGAGGAACAGTTCGAGGAGCTCCGCTCGAAGACCGTCTCGACCTTCTTGACGGCGGGGCTCGCGCTCGCGGTCGGCCTGGCCATCGCGGCGGGCTCGCTCGTCCTCTTCTGGCGGAGCGACTACCTCACGGAGCGTCGGCTCGGCGCATGGAAGCGGGAAGCCTCAGGGCTCTACCTCCGCGCGTACGGCATCGTCGCCGCCGTCTCCCTCGCCCTCTCCGCGCTCGCCGTCTTCCTGATGGGCAAGACGAAGCTCGTCCCCTTCCTCGCGCCGGAAAACCTCTCCTCCCGCGCTTGGGGAGACATGGCGATCTTTGCCGCAGCAGAACTCCTCCTGCTCGCCCTCATCGCCGCTGCCGCGGTCCTCTCTTCGGATCGCAGAAAGTTCGGAGGCTGATATGACAAGACAGAATCTGCTCCCAATCCTGAGACGGCGGACGGTCTGGATCGTGCTCGCGCTGGCGGTGCTCCTGCTCCTCGTCTCCGCGGCGTGGATGGATAAAACGGCAGCCGACAGCCGCGCCGAAATCGATCGGGTCTACGACGAAATGGACGTGCATTTCCTCCTCAACGCGGGACGGCGGAGCCTTTCCACGGGGTTCACGATCCCCATCCACGCGATCCGGCGCATCGAGCACTGGGAATTCTTCGAGGATTTCGGATGCAGCCCCCTCAGCACCGGTATCATGACCTCCGCCACCGGGCAGCTGCTGTCCTCCAACTTACTCACCGTCCAGTGGGTCTGTGATCCAGAAGCGGCGGGCATCCGGGTGAAAGAAGGCGAGCTCGGCGAAGGCTTCTGGATGACGCAGGACTATGCGGAGCGATACGGCGTCTCCGTCGGCGACCTCATGCCGGTTTATAAAGCAACGCGCGGCGCCGGCGTCATCTCCGCCCTCTCACGGGAGATCCCCGTCGCCGCGATCATCGAATGTCCCGCGCACGGCGTTTACATGCCCGAAGAGAGCTTCGACGAGCTGGCAAAATGGAGAATGGGCCGCGATGCCATATCCTACACGATGACGGATCTGCACTTTTCTCTGAAAAAGGAATACAACCGGCGGATGAGCGAGATCGAGAGGAAGCTCCAGGCCCTGCTCAACACGCCGAATCCGTATGACCGGAACCGGGACATCACCGTGAACTACAACGCCTCGGAGATCGACGGGATGCTCAAGCCGCTCGAAAAATCGATTGCGTCGGCAGAATTCTTCGGAAAGCTCTTCCGCACCGTTCTGCCCGTCGTGGCGTACATGATCGAGATCATCGCCATGCTCGGCTTCCGCAATGAAATCGGCGTGCGGCAATTCCTCGGAGAGCGCCGGAGCGCGGTTTTCTTCGGGATCTGGCTGCCGTCCTTTGCGCTCTGCCTGCCGGGCTATCTTGTCTCCGCCGCCGTCCTTCTGGCGACACCGCTCGGTCCGCACGCGCCGTGGGTCATGGCGGCATGGCACCTCGCAGGGACCGCCGCGCTCACCGCACTCGTCACGGGCATCCTCTGCGCCGTAAAACCGCTTGATCTGTTAAGGGAGAAAGAACATGAGTAAACTGGAACTGAAAGGCGTATCCTTCAAATATCCCCGCGGAAAGCGGATGATCTTCCAGAACGTGTCGGAGTCGTTCGAGTCCGGAAAGCTGACGACGGTCGAGGGGGAGTCTGGCGCGGGAAAGAGCACGCTGTTGACCCTGCTCTCCGGCCTGTCCCTGCCGACAAAGGGGGAGATCCTCATGGACGGCGAGCCGATCCGCGATCTGACGGCGTACCGGCGGAACACCGCGGCGACGGTGGCGCAGGCAAATCACCTGTTCGAGGGGCGGACGGTGCTCGAGAACGTGACCTATCCGATGCTGCTCAAGGGTGTGGACCCGGTGGAAGCGAAGAAGAAGGCGCTCGAATACCTCGCGGACGTGAAGCTCGACGCGGAACTTGCGACGCACTACCCGTCGGAGTGCTCGGGCGGCGAACAGAAGCGGGTGGCGTTCGCGCGGGCGATGGCGCTGGACAATCCGGTGATCCTCGCGGACGAACCGACGGCGAACCTCGACAAGGGGACGTCGCGTGTGGTCGCGGACATCCTCGAAGCGCTCGCGCATACCCGCGGCAAGCTGGTCATCGCGGTGACGCACGACGCTCTGCTCCCGGAACGCGCGGACGTGAGGCTGTATCTCCGCGGCGGCGTGCTGGAACGCGAATAAACTCCGAAAACAGAGAGAGGAAACCTGCCGGTCTGACGGGTCTCCTCTCTTTTTTTCGTTCATCTTCGATTGCTGTTTTCCTTTTTGAAACGATGCAGGAGGGCGGACCAGTCTTCACGCGTTCTCAGCGGCGCGAAATCCTCATCGTTCAGCCATACGGCGATCTCGTCGCGGAAATCATCGTCCGGCGATTTCCTGACGTAACCTCCGTCCGCTTCCCCGCGGAAGGCAAGGGAGGTGTGCGGCGCGTCGGGATCGTAATCGGCGAACCGAAGCCCCCACGTCACGCATTCCGCAAGATGCGCCATGGCATCGTCTTCCCTGCCCTCTGAAACGTCGAGGCGTGCGAGCTCGCGGTGTGCCTGCGCCGCAAACTGCGCGTCGAAGAAGAGATCGCCGTCCTCATAGAAGAGCGCATATCCGCCGAGAACCGCTTCATAAAGCCTCCGCCGCTCCCCGGGCGTGTATTCCGGCGTCCCGTCATCCCGCTTCGCCTGCGCGAGGAATAAGAGGTTTGAGAGGACGGTTTCGCAGTTGACGAGGGTTTCATGCCGCAGCTCGCGGATGCGTTCCGAGCCGGTCAGAAGATGCCGGAGAATATCGTGCTGACTGCATTCCGGCACCGTCTTCGCGAGCTCCACCGCGCGGTCGTGCTGACCCCGGTGATCGAGGACGCAGCAAGCCGTGAATACCGCCTGCACATGCAAATCCATGTCCGTCGCATGATCCATCACCCACTCCGCGAGCGAAAGGCTTTCATCGAGCTGTCCTTCCAGAAAGAGCGCGTCGGAAAGCGCGGCCATGAGCGGCAGGGCGTTCGGATAACGGAGCAGGCCCGTGCGGAGAATGCGGATCGCTTCGCCGCGGTTCCCGTCCGACAGGATGCGGTCGGCGCGTTCGCGGATCTCGGTGATCTTCTTCTCCCGGCTCTCGAAGTCGATGCCGAGCAGATAGTCCGCGCTGACGCTGAAGAGGTTTGCGATCCGCGGCAGGAGTGCAATGTCCGGCATCGCCTGATCGCACTCCCAGCGGCTCACGGCCTGCGGGGAGATCGCGAGAAGGTCCGCCAGCGCCTCC
>JAFPWV010000220.1 GCA_017412675.1 Clostridia bacterium | reverse complement strand
TCGCAAATAGGGCAAAAGTTTTCGCCCGCCTTTTCCAAAATGGCGTCCCGGGATGCGAAGCATCCCGAGTGTCGAGGGCAGCGCCCTGACCCGCACTCCGCAGAGTGCGGAACACCCAAAACTTCCAGAGAGTTCCTCTTTTTGGTTCTTTTTCTCCTCGATAAAGGAGAAAAAGAACGCCGAAAGCGCTGTGTAAAGAGAACGGCTGTCGCATTTCTCCGTTTCTTGGAGTTCATGCGACAGCCCCTTTTTTTATTTCACCCCCCGGAACAGGCGGTAGTTGTCCCGGTCGGTCAGGGTCACGGTGATGTGATGGAAGCCCGTGTCCTCGAGAAGCTGTACCTCGGTCGACGGCGCGAGCGGCGTGTCGATGTGCGGATACTCTCCCGAATCCTTGTTTTCCCGGTAGAACGCGAACGCATCCGCTTCGGCCGTCCTGTTCTTCGATATCTTGTCGGCGTTGAGAAAGAGACCGCCCGGTCTGAGACAGTCATAGACTTTCCGCCAGAGGATGCGCTTGTCATCCGGCTCAAAATGATGCAGGGCGGAGGTCGAGATCACCGCGTCGTAATCCGTGCCGAAACCGACCTCGAAGAAATCGCCGAAGACAGGCTGCACATGATTGGCGAACGGCCGCTTCATCAAGAGGTCGAGCATCTTCTCCGACACATCGATCACCGTGACCTGCGCGTCCGGGAAGCGTTCAAACAGTGGAAAGAGTTCGAGTCCCGTCCCGCCGCCGAGATCGAGGATACGGTGCGTACCGTCCGGCAGCGCGTCCGTCAAGGACGTTTTCGTACCCATGAAGCTCCGGTGTACGTCGTCGTATCCGTCCGCCTTTCGGTCGAAGAAGGCCTGCATATCGAGAGCGCGTTCGGCGAGACTCATGTGTTCGTTCCTGTTCATATCCGTTCAGATCCCTTTCAGATAATATCCGAAGAAGCGTTTTTCCCGGATCGGACGTTCTCCGAGAGCCGGCGTGAGCTTGGCGTTGAGATGATGCACATGCACGGCGATCCCGTTCGCGCCGTCCGCCGGTCCTTCACGATCTCCGGGCGAGCAGAACGCGCGGATCATCTCCGGCGTGACGCAGCGTCCTTGGGCGAACACGAGACAGAGGAACAGCCGCTCCTCGTACGCCGTAAAGACGATCGTATGACCGCGGATCTCGTAGAAGCCTGGACCGCGGAAGATCTCCGGTGTCAGGTGGGACCCGAAACCGGCATCGTTCTCCAGCGCAAGATGCTGCCGCACCGCCCGGATCGCCTCTTCTTCCGAATCGACCCGCACGGCATGCAGGGCGGAGTTGACGAATCCCTGTCCGATGGCGACGCAGAAGATCGGGTCGGTCGGCAGACGCCGCAGATCGTCGAAAACATCGGTGAAGGTGACGAGGAGCCGCACGGGCAGAAACGGCCGGATCGAAGAAAGAGCGGAAACCGCCGCGGGAATCCCGCCGGTGAGCATCCGCTCTCTCAGATTCTTCGCCCGTTCCTTGACAAGTCTGTCGCAGATCAGGACCATCTTGTCAGACCGTGTGAACGGCGAGCACGGCGTCGCCGTTGTCCGCGTCGAGACCGTACTTCTTCGCCTTGCGGTACTCGAAGAACTTCGTTGCGACCTGCTCGAAGAGCGCGTAAGAGAGGACGTCCTCCTCCTGCTCTTCCCACGGCTTCACCTTCTCGCGCAGCGTGTCGAGCTCGGGCTTGATCGCGTCGGCGGGACGGTAGGTGATCTGTTCCTCGTCGCCGATGATCTTCTTCACGAATTCCGGTTTGATCGGTGCGGGCGATTTGCCGTATTCGCCGCGGATCATACCCTTGAATTCCTTCGAGACGAGCTTGTAGCGCTCGCCAGCGATGACGTTCAGGACCGCCTGCGTGCCGACGATCTGGGAGGTCGGCGTGACGAGCGGCGGGAATCCCGCATCCTCGCGCACTCTCGGAACTTCCTCGAGCACCTCGGCGAGCTTTTCGCTCTTGCCCTGCTGCTTGAGCTGGGACACGAGGTTCGAGAGCATCCCGCCCGGCACCTGATAGAGGAGGCAGTTGACGTCGACCTTGAGGACCTTCGGATCGAGAAGGCCGGACGAGAGATACTTTTCTCTCAGCGGCGTGAAATACTTGCAAATCTTGTCGAGCTGGCGCAGATCGAGACCGGTGTCGTATTCCGAGCCCTGGAGCGTCGCGACGATCGCCTCGGTCGGGGCCTGGGACGTACCCATCGCCATCGGGGAGATCGCGGTATCGACGATGTCGACGCCCGCTTCGATGGCCTTGAGGATCGTCATGGAGGCGAGACCGGTCGTATAGTGCGTGTGCAGCTGGATCGGAATCTTCACTTCACTCTTGAGCGTCTTGACGAGATCGTAAGCCGTATAGGGCGTGAGCAGACCGGACATATCCTTGATGCAGATGGA
The DNA here is from genome assembly GCA_017412675.1 of Clostridia bacterium. Taxonomy (GTDB): domain Bacteria; phylum Bacillota; class Clostridia; order Oscillospirales; family CAG-272; genus UMGS1696. Next base: position 4,806 of record JAFPWV010000220.1, on the reverse strand, counting down.
ATCCGCGCCCATTTCCTCGAGCTCCTTGGCGTACTTTGCGAAAGCGGTGGAAGAGTGGACCGGGCTGATGGTGTAGGACAGCGCCGCCTGGACGTGTCCGCCTTCCTTCTTCGTCGCGTCGATCGCGGTCTTCAGGTTGCGCGCGTCGTTGAGCGCGTCGAAAATGCGGATGATATCGATGCCGTTTGCGATCGACTTCTGCACGAAGTATTCGACCACATCGTCCGCATAATGGCGGTAGCCGAGGATATTCTGCCCGCGGAACAGCATCTGCAGCTTGGTGTTCTTCACCTTCGAGCGGATGATGCGCAAGCGTTCCCACGGATCCTCGTTGAGGAAGCGCATACAGGAATCGAACGTCGCGCCGCCCCATGCTTCGAGCGAATGATAGCCGACCTTGTCGAGTTCTTCGAGGATCGGGAGCATATCTTCCGTCGTCATGCGGGTCGCGATCAGGGACTGGTGAGCGTCGCGGAGAACGGTCTCCGTGATTTTGACTTTAGCCATATCGTAATCAAACCTTTCGTTGTATCGTATGCATACGCAGTCTGGGAAATCAGGCGAAATACGAGAGGAACACGCCGGCAGCCACCGCGGAACCGATGACGCCCGCGACATTCGGACCCATGGCGTGCATGAGCAGGAAGTTCGAGGGGTTTTCCTTCTGACCGACGACCTGCGAGACGCGTGCAGCCATCGGAACGGCGGAAACGCCCGCGGAACCGATCAGCGGATTGATCTTGCCCTTCGTGATCCAGCACATGATCTTGCCGGTGATGAGGCCGCCGCAGGTGGAGATGATGAAGGCGGTCAGGCCGAGCAGGATGATCTTGACGGTGCTCCACGCAAGGAAATTGTCCGCGTTTGCCGTCGCGCCGACCGAAACCCCGAGGAAGATCGTCACGATGTTCATCAGTTCGTTCTGCGCGGTCTTGGAGAGCCGGTCGCAGACGCCCGAGACGTTCAACAGGTTGCCGAGCATCAAGAATCCGATGAGCGGCGCGGCGTCCGGCACGATGAGGGTGACGACGAGGGTAACGACGATCGGGAAGAGGATCTTCTCCGCCTTCGAGACCGGGCGGAGCGTCGTCATGACGATGGAGCGCTCTTCCTTCGTGGTGAGGAGCTTCATGAACGGGGGCTGGATGATCGGGATCAGCGCCATGTAGCTGTACGCGGCGATCGCGATCGCGCCGAGGAGATGGGGGGCGAGGGTCTTGGTGACCAGGATCGCCGTAGGACCGTCCGCGCCGCCGATGATGCCGATGGAACCCGCTTCATGGGGCGTGAAGCCGAGCAGGATCGCGCCGGAAAACGCGACGAACACGCCGAGCTGCGCGCCCGCGCCCATCAGGAGGGACTTCGGATTTGCGATCAGCGCGGAGAAGTCGGTCATCGCGCCGACGCCGAGGAAGATCAGGGATGGGTAGATACCGAGCTTGACGCCGAGATAGAGAAAGTCGATCAGATTGCCCTGTTCGGCGATCTGCTGCATGTTGATGGGCGAGCCGTCCTCATGGATGAAGAGCTCCATGTGGTACAGATTCGCGCCGGGGAGATTCGCGAGCAGCATCCCGAATGCTATGGGCAAAAGCAGGAGCGGCTCAAATTTCTTCACGATCGCAAGATAGAACAAGCCTCCGATGATCGCATACATGACGAGCGTCTTGATGAGATGGACCGGATCTTCAAACAGGATCGGAAGCCCCGTGGTGTTGTATATGTTGGTAAAAAAGCTCAATTTCTTTCACTCCTGTATGATGGATTGGTTGGAGTAAAATCAGCCCAGCGTGATGATGGTGTCGCCGGAGTTGACCGAGGAGCCCTGCGGCGCGTCGACGGTCTTGACGACCCCGCCTTCCTTTGCGAAGATTTCGTTTTCCATCTTCATGGCTTCGAGTACGCAGACAAGATCGTTCGCCTTCACGGTATCGCCGACCTTGACGTTCATTTTCAGAATGGTGCCGGGCATGGGAGCGGTGACCTTGATCCCGCCCTGCGCGCCGGAGGGTGCGGCTTTCGGAGCGGGTGCCTGAGCGGCGGCTTTCGGTGCTGCTGCTTTCGGTGCGGGAGCGGCAGCTTCGGCGGATGCGGAATCGGCTTCCTCGACGAGGACTTCATAAGTGACGCCGTTGACGGTGACGTTGTATTTTTTCATGTGTGCCTCCACAAATTATTCAGTCGGGATCCTGGATCAGTCGTCGATGGGACCGTTCCAGCTTTTTCTGGTGTTCTTGCGCTTGAAGGAAACCACGCGGTAGGAACCGGGAGCGGCTCCCTCGGCTGCGCGGAAGGCTTCGATGGCTGCGGTGATCACGGCAATGAGCGCGCCGTCGTCTTCTTCGATCTCGTCGGTGCTGGCCGGCGCGGTCTCCGGGACGCTGCGCTTCGCGTCGTTCGGAGCCGGGGAGTTCTTCACCTGCTCCATGATGCGCTCGCGCTCTCTCTTCGCCTGTGCCTTTGCGACCGCGCCGAAGATGGCGATGACGGCCCAAAGGATGCAGAGGACGAGGAACACGGTGCCCATGCCGGTGAGGATCATGCGGCCGCAGAGGGCCAGCTTTTCGCCGATCGTGCCGTACGCGAATTCAACAGCTAAGAAAACGGACATATCGGTACCCTCCGATCACAGAGGAAGATTGGCGTGACGGCGTCTGGGCGCAGCGGCGGATTTGCCGGAGAGCATCAGAACGGCGGAGGTCACTCTCTGGCGGACCTCGGCGGAGGCGATGATGTCGTCAACCTCCCCCGCTCTTGCCGCGTGGATGACGTTCGCTTCCGTCTCTTCCCAGTCTTTTTCAAGCGATTCGCGCGTCACGTAACCAGTGATCCGGTCATTCCAGAGGAGCGCAACGCCGGCATCAGGCGCGAGGCAGGAGATCTTCGCGGAATCGAGGGCAAAGACCACGTCCGCCCCGAGCGATTTCGAGCCGAGGACCGAAAAGACGGATCCGTAGGCGCACCCGGTCACGAGCGTGACGAGCGGCGTCTTCGCGGAGGCATAAGCAGAGGCCAGCTTGGCAAGCTCCGCGGCAAAGGGGCTCTTCTCTTCCTCGGCAGACCGCGCGAAGCCCTCGGAATCAACGAGGGTCACGACCGGAATGCCGAAGCAGTCGCAGAAGTTCACGAATTTTGCAGCCTTGCGCGCGCCGAGGGACGTGAGCCGACCGCCGTCCGTCGCATGGTCCGTGGCAACCGCGCCGCAGACCGTGCCGTCGAACGAAACGAATCCCGTGACGACGGAGGGGGCGGTCTGATCGCCGATCTCGACGAAGGAGCCGGCGTCACCGATCAGGCCGAGGAGTGCCCGGGCATCCCGATCCGCGGCAAAGGAGGAGAGATCGATTTCCCGGTCGGGATCATCCGAAGAGAGGTCTTCGACCGTGCCTTCCTCATTGTTGGAGGGGATGCAGGAGAGGAGCCTGCGCGCGGTGTTCATTGCTTCGGCATCGTCCCCGACGGTGACCGTCGCGATCCCGTGTTCCGCGGAATCCGCGCTCCTGCCGCCTCCGACGACAAAGGCCGGGCTGACGCTCACAACGGACTTCTCCGTCGCGACGACGAAGTCGAACATCGAAACGATCACGGCGGATGCACCCTGCGCTGCGCCGGACACCACCGCGATCTGCGGGATGACGCCGGATGCCGCGCTGACGGCCTTCATGATCCGTCCGTAACCGGCAAGCGCGCGCACGCCCGCCACGAGATCCGCGCCTGCGCTGTCGAAGCAGCCGACGATGGGACATCCGTTTTCCAGAGCGAGGCGGTAGAGGTTTGCGATCTTGTCGGCAGTCGCATCGCTGACGGCGGCCTTCGTGCGGGAAAGATCTTCGGCAAAGGCGTAGACGAGACATCCGTCCACCGCGCCGTAGCCGCCGATCACGCCCTCAAGCGCGCCGTCGGAGGCGGGTTCGCTGTCGCGTCTTCTGACGGCATAGGCGCCGAGCTCGGTGAAGGTCCCCTCGTCGAAGAGCGCGATGAGCCGCTCCCTCGCGCTGAGAGTCCCGTCCGATCCGGGTTTTTCATCCCGGACGAGGAGCTCGCGGAATGCCTCGGCGGTCTTCGGGTATGCGCATCCGGCTCCGCCGTCCTTCAAAATATACTCCATAGTTCCTCCAGAAGAATGGTGATGATAACGGTTTTTCAGGAACAGAGGTCCATCGAGCAGAAGGAAAACCATTCTGCCCCATTGTACTAATCATACCGCATTTCCCGGTGATAATCAAGATGTTCCCGCAATATTAAAAGTAAATTCACATTTCTGCCAACCCGTTCTCACTTTCACGGATTATACTTTCTCTTGATCGTTCGATCGAATCCGACACGCCCGGAGGGGTCCATGCTCATCGATTTTCACACCCACGCCTTTCCCGACAACCTTGCGCCGCGCGCCATGGCCGCACTTTCCCAGCCGATCCATGTGCCCCCCTTCACCGACGGCACGCTGGACGGCCTCGATGCCCTGATGCGGGCCTCCGGCGTCGACCGTTCGGTGATCTGCAACATCGCGACGAACGCCCGTCAGACGGAGAACGTCAATACCTTTGCGATCGAAACGATGACGAAGCGCGGGGATCGCTTCACTCCGCTCGGCAGTCTGCACCCGGATTATCCGGAACCGGAGCGCGAGATCGCACGTCTCCGGGCAGCCGGGATCCCCGGGCTGAAGCTGCACCCCGATTACATGGGCTTTTTCATCGACGATCCCGCCTTTGACGAGATCTTCTCCCTCGCCGCGTCGTACGGCATGTTCATCGTCATTCACGCCGGATTCGACGTCTATTCCCCCGATCGGATCCATGCGAC
>JAFPWV010000219.1 GCA_017412675.1 Clostridia bacterium | reverse complement strand
TCCTTCTGCTCGACGTCACGCCGCTGTCCCTGGGCATCGAGACCCTCGGCGGCGTCTTCAACCGCATCATCGACCGCAACACGACCATCCCGGTCAAGAAGAGCCAGGTGTACTCCACCGCGGCGGACGGCCAGACCTCCGTGGAGATCCACGTCCTCCAGGGCGAGCGCGACATGGCGGCCGGCAACACGACCCTCGGACGCTTCATCCTCGACGGCATCACCCCGGCGCCGCGCGGCGTTCCGCAGATTGAGGTCACGTTCGACATCGACGCCAATGGCATCGTGAACGTCTACGCGACCGACAAGGGCACCGGCAAGGAACAGCACATCACCATCACCTCCTCTACCAACATGTCGAAGGAAGACATCGACAAGGCCGTCCGCGAAGCCGAGCGGTTTGCTGAGGAGGATAAGAAGAAGAAGGAAGCCGTAGAGATCAAGAACCGCGCGGAGCAGGTGATCTACCAGAGCGAAAAGAGCCTCTCCGATATCGGCGACAAGGCTTCCGAGAGCGACAAGCAGCCCGTCCGTGAGGCCATCGACCGGCTGAAGGAGACCATGAAGGGCGACAACGTCGACGCGATCAAGGCGGACACCGAAGCGCTCGAGAAAGCGTTCTATCCGATCGCTGAGAAGCTCTATCAGGAGAGCCAGGCCGGACAGGGTCCGCAGAACGGCGCGCCCGAGCAGGGTCCCGACGGCACTTATTACAGCAACGACTTTGAAGACAAGAGCGGCAACTGATTGCGTGACAATCCGAAACCGTAGGGCGGGGACCACTCCGCCCTTTCTGCGGTGAAATCACGATCGAGGACTGAATCATTGCGGAAACAAAACGAGACTAATACGAGGTGCTGGGCGTCGAGAAGAACGCGGACGACGCCGCGATCAAAAATGCGTACCGGACCCTCGCGAAAAAATACCATCCCGACCTGAATCCCGGGGATAAGGAGGCCGAGCAGCACTTCAAGGAAGTGAACGAGGCCTACGACATCCTCTCCGATCCCGACAAGCGCGCGAAGTACGACCAGTACGGCCATGCGGCGTTCGATCCCACGTCCGGCATGGGCGGGGGCGGCGGCTTCGGGTTCGGCGATTTCGGCGGATTCGACATCAACGACATCTTTTCCTCCTTCTTCGGCGGCGCGTCGACGTCCGGCGGCTCGCGGCGCAACGGTCCGATCCGCGGCGACAACGTCACGATCCGTCTGACCCTCAATTTCGAGGAGGCGGTGTTCGGCTGCAAGAAGGATGTCAGCTATCAGAAGATCCAGCAATGCCCCGACTGCGGCGGAACGGGTGCCGCGCCCGGGACCTCGCCGAAGACGTGTTCTGCCTGCGGAGGCAGCGGTCAGGTGCGGGTCCAGCAGCGCACGCCCTTCGGCATCATGCAGACGGCGAAGACCTGCGACGCCTGCCACGGCACCGGCAAGACCATCGAGAACAAATGCACGCGGTGCCGCGGGACCGGTTTTGAGCGCGTGACGGTGAACGGCAGCGTCAACATCCCCGCCGGCATCGACGACGGACAGCAGGTCGCGTTCCGCTACAAGGGCTCCGACGGCATGAACGGCGGTCCCGCGGGCGACCTCAACGTCATCGTCTCGGTGCGGCCGCATCCGCTGTTCGAGCGCGACGGCGACGACCTCTACTGCGAAGTCCCGATCACGTACGCGGACGCCACCCTCGGCGCAGAGATCGACATCCAGACGCTCGAAGGCTCGCAGAAGCTGACGATCCCCGAGGGCACGCAGACCGGCACGACGTTCACGCTCAAGAACAAGGGCGTCTGCCGCGTCAACAACCCGAAATCGCGGGGCAATCTTTACATCACGGTCACCGTCGAGGTGCCGAAGAATCTGAACGGCGAGCAGAAGGATCTCTTGCGCAGGTTCGCGTCCTCCTGCGGCGAATCGAATTACTCGAAGAAGTCGAATTTCTTCAAGCGGTTCAAGAAGGATTAAGGGGAGCGGGACATGGACGACAACCAGAGCTGGGTGCAGATCAAGGTCACCTGTGACGCAAAGGACACCGACACCGTCGCCTCCGTCATGTCGATGGTGGACAACGGGCTCATGATCGAGGACAACTCCGACATCGACGACCTCATCAAGCACGGCATGTACGGCGAGCTGATCGACGAGAGCCTGCTCGAAGCGGACCGCACGAAGGCCGCCGTCTCCGTGTTTCTCCCGACGATCAAGTCCCCGGCGGAGAGCGAGCTCTTCATCAAGAACCGCCTCGAAACGCTCGGGATCCCCTTCACCGTCGAGCACATCGGCGTGCGCGAGGAGGACTGGGCAGATTCGTGGAAGCAGTATTACAAGCCGATCAAGACGGGGAAGCGCCTTGTGATCGTCCCGGTGTGGGAGACCTACGAGGCCGAGCCCGGCGAGATCACGGTCCTGATGGATCTCGGCATGGCGTTCGGGACGGGCACGCACGAGACGACGAGATTATGCGCCGGATTCGTGGAGGAATACACGACGCCCGGCTGCACGGTCCTCGACGTCGGGTGCGGATCGGGCATCCTCGCGATCGCGGCGGCGAAGCTCGGGGCGGGGAAGTGCTTCGCCTGCGACATCGATCCCGTCGCCGTGCGGGTCGCTGAGGAGAACGCCGCCCTGAACCACACAACCAACGTCACCTGCGCGGTCTCCGATCTTCTGAAACAGGCGGAGCGCGTGCCCGGCGGGTATGATCTCGTCGTCGCGAACATCGTCGCGGACATCATCATCCGCCTCGCCCCCGACGTGGGGGATGTTCTCGCGCCGGGCGGGACCTTCGTCGTCTCCGGGATCATCGCGGAGCGGGCGGAGGAGGTCCTCGCGGTCCTCAGAGCAAACGGCTATGCCGTCGTCGACGAGCACTTCGAGAACGGGTGGTACGCCGCCGCGCTCAAACGCGCATGAAGCGTCAAACAACGGAACAGAAAGACCGTCCTGCACGAACAGGGCGGTTTTTTATGAAATCGGATCATTCGTTTTGCCTGAGCTTTTCGTTGATCCTCGCGAGGACATGCGCTTCGATCCGGTCGGCGATGCCAAAGGCGAGGGCCGAGGCCCCGACGATGCCGCCCGCCGTCCACGCGCAGAAGGTCCAGGTGAAGGGCCGCATTCCGCAGAGGACGGGCACGGCGGCCGCAATGACGGCGGCACATGCCGTGACGACGATCCGGCGGGTCAGGAGACTCCCCGTTGGCGAGCGAAACACCAGATACGCGGGCACCGTCACGAGCGTGACCTCGAGAAGCACGACGCGCAGAAGCTGCATATCCGCTCTTTCCGGGCTGACGAACGAAGCGAGGACGACGGCGGCGGCAGCCAGTCCCCAGCCGATCAGGAGGAGCTTTGCGGTTTGGAGGAAGGTTTTCATTGCGTCACACCCCCAGTTTCTCTTTGATGGATTTCACATACTGCCGGTTGACGACGAGGTGCTCGCCGTTCACGAGCGTCGCGACGAGGCGGCTGTTCTTCTCTGGACGGATGCTCTTCATGCGGCGCAGATTGACGATCGCGGTCTTCGAGATGCGTGCGAAGGGCAGGGAGGCCGACATGAGCCGCTCCTCGATCGCCTTGAGGCGCGCCGGGCATTCGTAGGTCTCGCGCGCGGTATAGAAGAACAGACGATCGTCCACGGTCTCGAAATAATACACGGACGAGAGCGGCACGGCGGCGATCTCCTCCCCCGCGCGTCCGGCGACAGTCTCTCCGACGAGGGCGAGCGCGGCAAGGATCTCCTCGATGGCTTCGCGGGGACCGGTCACGCAAATCTCCGCCTCGCTGCGCAACGGGTCCTCCCGGACGGTGATGTTCACGGCGCAGCCTCCTTTTCTCGGATTTGTCTCTATCATACCATATCCCCCCCGGAAATGGCAAGAGGCCGGGCGGCGAGCTGCATCGGGAGGCCCCCGAGATGCGCATTTACAAAATCTGCTGGAATCCGCCGGGAAAATGTGCTATCATACAGTATCATCCCCCGGAAGGAGGAGCGCATGAAAACGATCATCCTCGGGATTCTGGCGCATGTGGACGCGGGAAAGACCACGCTCGCCGAAGCCCTTCTCTATACTGCCGGAAAGATCAAGAAGCCCGGACGCGTCGACTGGCGGAACACCTATCTCGACACGCATGAGCTCGAACGCGAGCGCGGGATCACGATCTTCTCGAAGCAGGCCGTGTTCGAGACCCCCGCGCTTTCCGTCACCCTGCTCGACACGCCGGGTCACGTCGATTTCTCCGCCGAGGCCGAGCGGGTCCTCTCCGTGCTCGACTATGCCGTCCTCGTCGTGAGTGGATCGGAGGGCGTGCAGGCGCATACGGAGACCCTCTGGCATCTGCTCGAGCGGTACCATGTCCCGACCTTCGTCTTCGTCACGAAGATGGACCTCGCCGGGGCGGACCGTGCGGCGGTGCTTTCGGATATCGGGGAGCACCTCACCTCCTCCGCCGTCGACATGGTCCGGGATCCCGCGGAAAAGCTCGCCCTCTGCGACGAGGAGGCGCTCGACGGCTACATGGAGACCGGAGAGGTGCCGCGGGAGACCGTCCGGCGCATGATCCGGGAGAGGGCGCTCTTTCCCGTGTATTTCGGGAGCGGCCTGCGCCTCGACGGGGTGCGGGAATTCCTCGAAGCCCTCGCCGACCTCACCGAGCAGCCGGTTTACGGGGAGGCGTTCGGCGCGCGCGTCTACAAGATCGGCCACGATCCGGGAGGCGGACGGCTGACCTTCCTCAAGGTCACGGGCGGCGCGCTTGCAAACCGGCAGACGGTGACGTACACGGCGCCCGGGCAGGAGGATGTGATCGAAGAGAAGATCACCGGCCTGAGGATCTACTCCGGCGCGAAGTACGAGACCCGCGAGGTCGTGCGGGCCGGGGAGGTCTGTGCGGCGACGGGTCTCTCGGCGACCGTCAGCGGTCAGGGACTCGGATTTGAGGCTGCCTCCTCCGCGCCCCTCCTCGAGCCGGTGCTCCATTACCGCATCGCCCTGCCCGCGGACGCCGATCCGAAGCTGCTCCTGCCGAAATTCCGCGAGCTCGAAGAGGAGGAGCCGCTCCTTCACATCGTCTGGAACGAGCGGTACGGCGAGATCCACGCGCAGCTGATGGGCGAGGTGCAGACGGAGGTCCTCACGCGCCTCATCGCCGAGCGCTTCGGGGTCGCCGTCACCTTCGAGGACGGCCGGATCCTGTATAAGGAGACGATCACCGCGCCCGTCGAGGGAGTCGGGCACTTCGAGCCGCTGCGGCATTACGCGGAGGTCCACCTCCTGATGGAGCCGCTTCCCCCCGGATCGTGGCTTCGATTTGACACGATGTGCTCCGAGAACTTCCTCGAGCGCAACTGGCAGCGGTTGATCCTGACGCACCTCGAAGAGAAGCAGCATCTCGGCACGCTGACGGGCAGCCCGATCACTGACATGAAGATCACGCTCGTATCGGGCCGCGCGCACCTGAAGCACACGGTCGGCGGGGATTTCCGGGAGGCGACGTACCGCGCGGTGCGGGAGGGGCTGATGTTCTCCGCCATGCGCGGGGAATGCGTGCTGCTCGAACCGGTCTACGCCTTCCGGCTGGAGGTGCCCGGGGAGTGCGTGGGCCGCGCCATCGCCGATATCCTCGCCCGCGCGGGGACCTTTTCGGAGCATGAGGCGACGCCCGGCACCTCGATCCTCGAAGGGCGCGCGCCCGTCTCCACGATCGGGGATTACGCCCGCGAGGTGGCGGCTTATACCCACGGCAGAGGCCGCTTCACCTGCCGCACGGACGGCTACGCGCCCTGTCACAACGCGGAGGAGGTCATCCGGGAGACGGCGTACGATCCCGAGGCGGACGTCGCGAACACGCCGAACTCCGTTTTCTGCTCGCACGGCGCGGGCATCGTCGTCCCGTGGGCGTGGGTGCCGCAGTACATGCACCTCGAGGGGCTGGAACTCAACAAAGAGCCAGCCACCCCGATCGAGGAGGCCGAGATCAACGAGCGCGCGGGCCGGGTGATCCGGAAAAACCTCAACCTCGACGAAAAGGAGCTCGAGGCGATCATGGAGCGGGAGTTCGGGCCGATCCGGCGGCGGGTCTACGGGACGCCGAAGAAGGAACAGCCCTTCGCCCCGGACGTGAAGCACCCGAAATACAAAAAATCGCTCTACATCGTCGACGGGTACAACGTCATCTTCGCGTGGGACGAGCTGGCAGCCGTGGCCGAATCGGACCTCGCGACCGCCAGACGGGACCTGTGCGACATCCTGGCGAACTATCAGGCGTTCACCCGGCGCGAGATGATCGTCGTCTTCGACGCGTACAACGTGAAAGGCGACGCGGAGCGCAAGGAGGACCGGGACGGGCTGCACGTCGTCTTCACGAAGGAGGGCGAGCTCGGCGACACCTACATCGAGAAGCTCGTCCACGAGATTGGCGCGGATCAGAACGTCCGCGTGGTGACTTCCGACAGCCTGATCCAGCTGCAGGCGGTGCGCTCCGGCGTGCTGCGGCTGTCCGCCAGGGAGTTCCGCGACGAGATCCTTGCGGTGGACGACGAGATCGAGGCGTTCCTCAAAAAGCTCCGGGAAGAGAACCGGAAACAGGCGAAAAAGCCCGGCGAGGGCGGACAGGGGGAGAATTGATCATGAAACTCTGTGAAATCACGCTGCTTTACCCGGTGGGAGAGGGACCGACGCCCTCCTGCCATGCGTCGACCTTGTGTACGCTGCCCGACGGCCGGATCATGGCGGCGTGGTTCGGCGGTCATCACGAATCGGCGGACGACGTCGAGATCTATGCGGCGGTGCGGGAGCCGGACGGCCGGTGGGGGACCCCCGTGCAGATGTCCCGGACGACCGAGGAGGCGTGCTGGAACCCGGTGCTGTACCGCGACGGGGAGGCTGTGACGCTCTTCTTCAAGCGCGGACACAAGATCGCCCACTGGAAGACCTTCGCGCGGCGCTCCTCGGACGGAGGATGCACCTTCGGGGCGGAGGAAGAGCTCGTACCCGGGGATGAAAGCGGCGGACGCGGCCCCGTAAAGGACAAGCCGATCCGGCTCGGAAACGGCACGCTCATCGCCGGCGCGTCACACGAGAGCGAGGACGGGAAGATCTGGCGCGCGTTCTTCGACCTCTCCCCGGACGGCGGGAAAACGTGGGAGCGGACGCCGTATCTCGAGGTGACGGAGCCCCTCCGCCTCATCCAGCCGACGCTCTGGGAGGACGGGGACGGCGTGCACGCCTTTCTGCGCTCGAACGCGGGCGTCATCTGCCGTGCGGACTCCCCGGACGGCCGGACGTGGTCTGCGGTGACGAAGACGGCGCTGGCGAACAACAACAGCGGGATCGACTGCGCGGCGCTCCCGGACGGTCGGCTGGCGCTCGTCTGCAATCCCGTCGGACGGGACTGGGGCGCGAGGACCCCGCTCTCCCTCCTCGTCTCATCGGACGGCGGGCGGAGCTGGAAGCGCGAGCTGGACCTGGCGCGGGGCGAGGGGGAATACTCCTATCCCGCCGTGATCTTCGCGCAGGGGGAGCTCCTCGTCACCTTCACATGGAACCGCAAAACCGTCGCCTTCGCGCGGGTGGGGATAGAGTGAGGGATAGGCGGGAGGAGTGAGGAGAGGAATTCAGAATTAAGAATTAAGAATGCAGAATGAAGGCTGTTTCCATTCTGCATTCTGAATTCGCTTGCATTCCTTACCTCTCACTCCTCCCTTCGCTCCAGACCAGAGCCCCCTTTCCAATCAGCAGGAGAAAGACGACGGCAGCCGCGTACGGTTCCCGCGCGAGGATCAGGAACAAAACCGCCGCGATGCTGAGGATCAGCGAGACCTGCGTCAGGGCACCGCGCCCCTTCTCGATCTGCCTCCGGTTGAGGATCACCTTGACCGCCCCGATCCCGATCAGCGCGGCGGCGAGGAGCCAATGGACAAGGCGGAGCCAAAACGGCATCCCCGTGACGGAGCAGAGGTCGACCGACGCGATGAAGCTGCCCATCGGCTCGGGGTAGAGCGGGAGAAGGATGAGCGCGACGGCCCCCAGATCCGCGGCGCCGAAGAAGAGGTCGAAGAGCGTCCGCTGCCGGGCTTCGCCATCCTCCCTGGCGGCAACGAGAAGCTCTTCCGAGGACAGAAGATCGTCGATCGACACCGAAAAGAAGCGCGAGAGCTCCTTCAGGGAATCGATGCTCGGGTATCCCCGCCCGGATTCCCATTTGGAGATCGCCGTCCGGGAAACATACAGCGCCGCCGCGAGCTCTTCCTGCGTCAGTCCGCGATTTTTCCGAAGTTCCTGCAGCTTTTCGTGAAATTCCATCATGATCGCTCCTTTCGCTTGGTTTTCCCGTCCGCGAAGGTCACGCATCCGCGATACAGCAGAAACAGCCCCGCGCTGAGAAATACGGAACCGATGATATCCGAGAGCCAATGAACGCCCGATACGGTCCGCCCGATCACCATGAACAGGGAGAACCCGGCGGAGAAGAGGTCGATGAGGCCGCGGAGCGCGGGGGATGGGAGCCTGCGGTGCGCCTCGAAGCAGAGCGTCGGCATCACGCTGAGCACGAGCAGCGTCGTGGACGACGGATAGGAGGTCTCGAGCCTGCCCTCGATCAGGATTGGCCGATAGTTGATCGGGAGCCGCTCGAAGATCAGATACGCGGCGATGACCAAAAGATAATAGACGCCAAGGATCCACAGATCGCAGTCGACCAGGAAGAAGCGCCTGCGTCCGATCAGCTGCGCGAGTCCGATGACAAAGAAGATCATGCAGACGAGGATCGGGACCAGTCCGAGCCAGTCCGTCAGCGTATAGAAGCGCTCGTGAACGCCGATCAGCTCGTGGAAGCGCGTGTTCAGGGCGGCCAGTCCGATGCGGGTGCCCGCCGCGCCGACGGGTCTGACGTCGACGGTCAGGATCACGGCGGTCCAGGCGGCGAACAGCGCGAGGAGGACGATGCCCGCCGTGAGGAGCTTTCTGCCGTTCTTTTCCGTGTTTTTCATTTCGTTCATGTTTTCACATCCTTTCGGTTTTCAGCCGAAATCAGGATAGCATGGGATCCCGTCCCGGTCAAGAACCGTTCCGTCACGCCGCCGACACGGATCGTGTCACAGGAGAAAACCGGCGCGGGCCCCCGTCCATTGTATCAAAACCGCGGAAGATGCGCAACCGTCTTCCCGGTTTTTTTCGGGAAAAAACGAAAACCCGCTGTCCAAACGCGGAAAAATGATGTATAATGAAGGCGGCAGGGGAGACCTGCATCGGAATCAGCGAAAGAGAGCGAGGGAGGAAAAGCATGAAACCTGTCCGGATCGACATCACCCACATCCCGTTCAGCCGGTACGGCGCGTACCTGTCCGTGACGCGGGACGAAGGAAAAGACGGGGAGGGCCCGGCGAAGAAGCTGGTGATCCACTCCGTGCGCAGAAGATTTGAAGAAGGCCCCCTCATGGAATTGACCTTCGGAGCGGGCGATGGGGAGGACTTCACCTGCACCGCCGCGCCGGAGGCTCTGACGGTGGAGAACCAGCACGGGTCCGCCGTCCTCTGGCTCCGCGACGACGACACGCTCGGCATCGAGAGCCGCGGGCTGGATCTCTGCCTGAGGCTGCGCCATTGGGGCTACGGCACGGAGACGGGGGCGGGGACCTTCCGCATGATCTCGGGCACCATGAGCCTCTACACCTCCTTTGCCGTCGCGAAGGGCAGGGCAGACCTCAGCGGACCGCAGTACAAGAGCGAGGCCGGGAACCTGCGCGACGCAAAGACCCGCCTCGCCGTCCGGTGCGTGGACGGGCAGATCCTGCTCTCCCTGACCGTTCGTCACGCCGCGCCGAAGGGACCCGTCCTGCCGATTCAGCCCGGGGACGAGATCGCCGCGGTCCGGGCGGAGTGGGAGGACTTCCTCGGCCGGCTCCCGGAGGAGACGGGAGGCGCGGGGGATTTCCCCGTCGTCACCTGGTACAACCTCTGGTCGAGCTTCGTGCGGGCCGAGGGGATCTACCGATACGACACCATGCTCATGTCAAAGAAGGGCATGAGCTCGACGTGGAGCTGGGACCACTGCTTCAACGCCCTCGCCATGGCGCATCTCACGGATCCGCAGGCGGCCAGGCGCATCGCCATGGACCAGTTTTCCGCGCCGTTCTGGCTGCAGGACGGGAGCGGCGTGCTCCCCGACATGTGGAACCCGGACCTCGAGATCCGCTGGGGCACGACGAAGCCGCCGATCCACGGCTGGTGCTTCGGGCTCCTGATGGATCGCTTCCGGTTCGACCGGGATACGCTCACCGAGGTCTACGGCTGGCTCGAGAGCTGGACGCGCTGGTGGACGGAGACGAGCGACACGGACGGCGACGGCATCCCGGACTATCCGCAGGGGTGCGACAGCGGCTGGGACAACTCCACCCTGTTCGACGCGGGCTATTTCATGGAGACGCCCGATCTGCCCGCGTTCCTCGTTCTGCAGATGAAAACGCTCGCGCGGATCGCCGAGAAGCTCGCGCCGTATCCCGCTTTCGAGGGGAAAGCGGCAGCCTGGAACGCCGAGGCGGACGCGATGCTCGCGCGGCTGATCGAGCACAGCTGGAACGGCGAGCGCTTCGTCGCGAAGAGGAGCGGCTCGCACGAATGCGACGAGCAGCCGACGAGTCTCTTGTCCCTCATGCCCCTCGTGCTCGGCGAGCTTCTGCCGCAGGACATCCGCGACAAGCTCGTCCTCGTCCTCGAGCGGGATTTCCTCACGGACAACGGCCTCGCGACCGAGATGCCGGAGAGCCCGAAATACCGCGCGAACGGGTACTGGAGAGGGCCGATCTGGGCGCCGTCGACGTATCTCTTGGTCGATGGACTCCGCCGAGGCGGCTATGAACGGCTGGCGCGGACCGTCGCCGAGCGCTACTGCCGGATGTCGGCGGAGCGTGCGAAGGGCAACTACGAGAACTTCGACGCCCTCTGCGGGACGGGACTGTGCGCGCCCGGCTATACCTGGTCCGCCAGCGTGTACATGCTGCTGCACTGGGAATACGAGTGCTGAGTCCCCCTCACTTCATGCGCTTCTCGAACCGGAACATCCCGTCGAAGCCCTCGTCCCCGTCATAGGCGTTTTCCTCCCCGGTTTCCGGATCGTGCGGGTCCGGGTGGAAGCGGCAGAAGAACTCCACGGCGTGGAATCCGCACTTGTTGATGTAGAAGTGAATGTTCCGCTGCTCGAAATAGGGGGTGCAGGTCTCCCAGACGACGGTGTCCGGGTAGAGCCGCTCCGCTTCGCGCCATGCCGCCGCGCCGATCCCCCGGCTGTGCGCCGACGGGTTGACAAACAGCAGCTCGAGCTCGTTGTGCTGCGTCACCTCGTCGATCCGCAGCACCATCCCGCCGACGATCCGGCCGTTCTGACGGATGCGGTAGGCACATCCGCCGTCGATGCTTTGCTCGATGGTCGCGCGAGAGATGATTTCCCCGTCCTCCTCGAAATGATTGTCGCGGAGCCCGAATTCCTCCATCGCGCCGTATTTGAACGCGGCCTGGTTGTCGAGGATGAACTGTTCGCGGTCCTCCGCTTCGAGCGGGGTGATCGTGATCCCTTCTGCGTACATGACAAAACCCTCCGAAAAAAGAAATCGCCCGGCGGCAAAGGGACAAAAGATCCTTTGCTCCGAGCGCACCCGGCACCTTATCCGACAGGCGGCCTGCGGAATTCTCCGCGATCCCCTACGCTGCGGCGTACTGTCCTCCGGTGACGTAAGCCCATTATACCACAGTTCCCGGCGCCCGTCAAGGGGATGCCGGAAAAACGCCCGTCCGTCCACCACCCATGGACAATCCACGATCTGTTTCATGAAAAGGAGTATCGATCATGGCAAAGAAAATCGTCTTTATTGGATCCGGTTCCCTCGTCTTCACCCGCAATCTGGTCCGCGACCTCCTGACCTTCGACGCCTTCCGGGACGCCGAGATCGCGCTCGTGGACATCAACGAGACCAACCTCGCCCTCTCGAAAAAGGCGGTGGACGGCATCGTCGAGAAGGGCGGCTATCCCGCCCGCGTCACGGCGACGACGGACCGCAGAGAGGCGCTCCCCGGCGCGGACGGCGTCCTCACGACGATCTGCTGCGGCACCAACCGCGACCTCTACAACGACATCGCGATCCCGGAATCCTACGGCTGCTCCATCAACATCGGCGACACGCGCGGCCCGTCGGCGGTCTTCCGCTTCCTGCGCACCCTCTACCCCATGCTCGACATCCTCCGTGACATGGAGGAGCTCTGCCCGAACGCCCTCTGGCTCAACTACACCAACCCGATGGCCATGCTCTGCCGCGCCCTCCAGGGATCGACGGACACCGTGACCATCAGCGGGCTCTGCCACTCCGTACAGGGAACCGCTGCCATGCTCTGCGGCTTCATCGGCGCGCCGCGGAACGAGGTCACCTACCTCTGCGCCGGGCTGAACCATCAGGCACATTATTTGAAATTCGACTGGAACGGGAAGGACGCGATCCCGCTCATCCGCAAGGCGATCACCGAGAACGAGGAGATCTATAACAAGGAGCAGGTCCGCAACGAGATGTTTCTGCACCTCGGCTACTACGCGACCGAATCGAGCGGGCACAACAGCGAATACAACTGGTGGTTCCGCAAGCGCCTGGACCTCATCGAAAAATACTGCACGCACGGCACCAACTGGAATCCTGGTCATGACGCCCTCGAGCGCAGGAAAGCCGTGATGAACGAGACCACCGAGGAGCGGCACACCCGGGAATTCGGCAATTTCGACATCGCGTCCTTCCCGCTCGACCGGGGCGAGGAGTACGCCGCGTACATCTTCAACGCCGTCTTCGGGGACAACGAAATGTTCCACTTCAACGGCAACGTCCAGAACTTCGGCCTGATCGACAACCTGCCCGCGGGGTGCTGCGTGGAGGTGCCGGTCCTCGCATCGAAGCGCGGTCTCGAGCCGATCCACGTCGGCGCGCTTCCGCCGCAGCTGGCCGCGCTCAACAACGTCTCCGCGGCGTGCGAAGAGCTGGCGGTGGCGGGCGGTCTCGAGCGCGATCCGCAGAAGATCTTCTGGTCCTGCCTGTACGATCCGCTCACCGCGTCCGTGTGCTCGATGGCGGAGATCCGGGAAATGGTCTCGCGGCTCTTCGAGGCAAACCGCGACTGGCTGCCCGGGTGGACGAGCTTCAACTGATCCCCGGCCCGGCGCGGGCAGAACAAACCGACAACAAAAGGCTTTCGCCCCTCGCGGACAACCCACGGGGAACGGAAGCCTTTTTGCCCGGAATCAGGAGCGCTCACCCCGCTTTTCTTCGGAAAAACAGGGCGAGGACGACCGAGACCGCGATGGCGGCGGCAAAGGGGATCGCGGCCCAAAACGCGGTGGATGCCGGGGCGCTGTAGCCCGCGTATCGGATCCCCCACAGCATGTCGCAGTAGTTGTATGCGACGACCGCGCACATCACGTCGGACAGAAGGGCCGCCAGGATCCAGAAGACGGTCGACAAGGCTTTCATACATACCTCCTATTGATCAAAGAAATTCTTCAGGAGCAAAACCGCACCGGCCGCGATCGCCGCGATGCAGAGGATCAGAGCATTTCTCCGAATCCCGTATTGATCCGCATCTTCATTTCTTTGACAACCTCCCGGATGCTTTTCTTGTCCGTATCGATGACGATATCACCCGGGCAGGGCGGTAGATGCAGCCAGTGGTAATTCGTTTCGCCTTGATCGCCCCGCTTGTCGTGCTGCTTTTTCAGCGTTTCCTCCGAGCAGGTGAGCGTAAAGGCGATGGTCTCATAATCGCCGGCTGTGATCCCGTTCAGGATGTTTTCACGGATTCTCGTGTCCGTCAGCACCACCGACGTGAAGAACACAAATTCAAAATCCGAATCCAGATAATTGGACAGAACAAAGGACATGCTCCTGTCTCCGTTCCGCAGGCGTTTGTCCGCCACAGAAAAGGGATGCACGCACCAGCACCAGTCCCCGTCCAAGTACGCGCTGTTGTCATAGCATTCGAAGAGCCGTGTGCCGACGGCGGTTTTGCCCACGCAGGGAGACCCGCTGATGAGGATCAGCTTCTTTTTCATGGCGGCTTCCTCCTGAAACGAACTGGATCACTGTTTGACGCAAAACCGGAACAGCGGGTCGCCGTTTTCTTCCGTGCCATACTGCACCATGCCGCCCTTTTCCATGGCCCGAGCGGAGGCGATGTTCTCCTTGGCACAGCCGCCGTGGACGCCGGAGAGCGCATAGTCCTCTGCAGCGATCCGCAGCAGTTCCCTGACGCATTGGGTCCCGTATCCCAGGTTTCGGTATTCTTCATCCAGCAGGATAAAGATTTCAGGCTCCGTCGGGTTGCGCCTGCCATCCAGACCGCACCAGCCCATGATGGTCCCGGGATGCTCCTTGCCGCACACCGCGAGGCAGAGATGACAGATACAACCTTTCGTGTTCCTTTCGTAATTTCCGCGCATGGAAGCGATCGCTTTTCGTGCCTCTGCCTCAGAAAGCGGATGGTGATCGGCGGGCCATGTCCTGGCGACCTCTGCCAGATCGGCCTCTGTGACGAAATGAAGGATGAGTGTTTCCGTCCGATAATCCCGTTTTTCCGAAAGTGCCATGGTCCTCTCCTTTCCCTCCCATCCGATCCGAGCGGCGGGACGGTCGATCTCCTCCCCGCGGAAAAGGCCCATCGGGCGCTCGTGCGACGTCGGATTTGTCATGCGTCCCCAGCTGCTTACCGTGCGATCCGGACCGTTCCCCGGAGCACGTTGTCCGATTCGTTGTACCAGAACCCCCGCACGCGGACGGTGACGGTGTAGGTGCCGGGGGCGAGCGGCGGGATGGTCATCTCCATCTTCTCCGGGCGGTCCGAGAGATAATAGGGCGACCAGACGGCACAGCGCCGCGCGACGAAATCCCGCGCATCCCGCACGGTGACGACGTAATCGTTGACGTCCTCCCGGCCCCCGTCGGCGTGGTCGAAGGTGACCCTCAGGCCGTCTTCCGTCTGGATGGCCGAAAGGGAAGCGCCCGCGGGAAAATGCGGCGTCGGAGCCTCCCGGATCCGCTTCGCCCGCGTGTAGACG
The DNA here is from genome assembly GCA_017412675.1 of Clostridia bacterium. Classification (GTDB taxonomy): domain Bacteria; phylum Bacillota; class Clostridia; order Oscillospirales; family CAG-272; genus UMGS1696. The sequence goes on along the minus strand of JAFPWV010000219.1, from coordinate 18,119 downwards.
AAGGAATCGGGATCCCAGGGCCGCTCGATGAGCCAGCCGTCGTGGAAGAACCGCCCGGCCAGCGCGTCGTAGGGCCGGATCCACACGCTTTCGTCGTCGAACACCTCCACGATCTGCATCTCTGCGGCCCTGTCCGATCCGGGCGGGAAGGTGCCGTAAAACTTGTCGAATTCGTCCAGCTCGAGATCGCGGAACGAGCCGAGCCCCACGGAGGTGAAATGCTCCTGATGGAGGGAGCGCGGGTCGTTGGCCGGGGCGTGGGAGTGGCCCGAGAAGTCGATGATCTGCGGGTAATCCATGAGGGTCGTCGTGAGATCGTGGTTGCCCCAGCCGATCGAGCCGTAGACGGTGTCCTTCTGATCCGGGTGCTGGAAAAAGAAGATCGCCTTCTCCGGCGTGTCCGCATGTGCTTCGGCGAGCGCGCGATGGATAAAGGCAAACTGCGGCTCATAGAAGCGGTTGCCGTCCGTCGTCGTGACGGAGATGAAGTGGTGCCCGCGGATGACCCGGTGCGTGTCCGCCTCCTGCCCGAAGACGGCGGCGAAGAACCGGCGCGCGCCCTCCTCCCCGTGCGGCTCATGGTACTCGTGGGACGCCATCGAAAGATTGACGCGGTCCCCGGACGGATGAACCGGTCGAGGGAGTCCTTCATCTGCTTCATCTGCTCGAGCGTCCCGTCCTGCGCGAAATCGCCGACGATGTAAACGGCGTCCACCGAGGGGTACGGCTGGCTGTCCGCGTAGGCGTAGAGCTGGCGGAGGCCTTCCTCAAAGCGGACCTTTTCGACGCAGTCGGGTGCTCCGGTGTAGTGGAGATCGCTGCAGGCCATGAAGCGCAGAATAACGGATTTCATCGATATGCCCCCCTCGCCCGGCCGCCTTGCCGGAATGATGATTTTATGATACCGCGAAACGCGGCGTCGGATAATCTCTCGCCCTTCCTCCGACCGTTCCGCTCACCGCCAGCCGTACACGAGGATTCCCGCGGCTGCGGACAGGCCGATCAGGGCGATGGGCGAGATCCCGCGCTTCAGGATCTTCCGCGATCCGAAATAACCCGCCGCGAGGACTGCGGTCAGGCAAAGCGCCGTTTCGTCGACCGAGAACATGCCAGGCGTCCCGAAGCAGGTCTTGAAGATCATCATGATCCCGGTCGCCGTGACGATCCCGACGACGCAGGCCTTGAGCCCGCCGAGGATCGCCTGCGTGAGCGGAATCCCCGTCAGCTTTCGGAACAGGATCATGAGCGCGAGGATGATGACGAATGACGGGAACACCACCGCCGCGGTTGCCGTCAGCGCGCCGGGGAACCCCGCCTGCGAACTCCCGACGTAGGTGGCGAGGTTCACCATGATCGGACCGGGCGTGCTCTCGCTCACCGCGATCATGTCGGTCAGGATGTCCTCCTCCAGCCAGCCGTGATCCAGAACGACGTCCCGGATGAGCGGGATCGCGCCGTACGCGCCGCCGAAGGAAAACAGCCCGACCTTCAGAAATCCGAGCAGGAGATCGAGAAAAATCATTTGTCCGCCTCCTTCCCGGGATCTCGCTTCACGAGAAAAACGGTGAGGCTGACGACGGCGGCGAACAGCATCAGCGCGACGGAAGACATGCGCGCCGCCAACAGATCGGTCACAAGCACGGCCAGAAAGGCGCAGACCGCGAGTGTGACGGGCAGAGGTTTCTTTTTCATCTTGCGGATCATGTTCAGTCCCGCGTCGAGGATCAGGATGCCGACGGCTGCGCGGATGCCCCGGAACGCGTGGGCGATCCACGGGATTTCGAGGAAGTGGTCGAGGAACAACGACAGGAAGAAGATGATGCAGAAAGAGGGCAAAACGATCCCGATGGTCGCGGCGACGGCGCCGATCAGGCCTTTCTGCTTGTACCCCACATAGGTGGCGCAGTTGATGGCGATGGGGCCGGGCGTCGATTCGGCGAGCACGGTGACGTTCATCATCTCGTCGTGGGTGATCCACCGTTTCGTCTCGACGCAGGATCGTTCGATCAGCGAGATCATGGCATAGCCGCCCCCGAAGGTGAACAGCCCGATCTTCGCAAACGTCAGAAACAGATCGAGAAGCAGATGCATACGAGGTTCTCCTTGCAGCTTGATGAACGGATGTCCCCGCAGGGAGAGGGAAGTCCGGGATCGCTCTATGTTACAGCCCGGATCTCATCCCTTCGGAGCGATCCGAGCAAAGTCTTCGTCGGGAATCCGCACGACCCCGCCGTGACGCTTCAGGCGCGCGCCGAGATCATATTCCGCCGGATCGAGCGCGCGGAAGTCCCCCGAGGAAAGATCGTCCGTCACGAGGGGTAAATATCCCGTCTGCTTCCGGTATTGGTCGACGAGGAGGCACCATTGCCCTCTGCCCTCCAGCCAGTAGGCGGCGGGACCTTCGAGTCCGTCAAAGTGATCGAGCAGGGGACAGGGAACGCGCTCCCATCCCTCACAGTCTTCCGGAACGAGGACGCGGCTCTTCTCCACGGTGATCGTCTTCTCCCGGTCGTCCTTCGAGAAGCGGTAGTAGAACTCCCCGTCCCGCACGACGTCCGTGTCGATGATGTCGTTCGGGCCTTCGATCCACTGGAAGGTCGGCTCGAAGGAATGGAAATCCTTTGTGAGGGCCGCGTAAATGCGCTGCTTCGGGACCGGATCGCCCTCTTCTTTCACGCACGACGCCCAGAAGACGAGCCAGCAGTCCCGCTTGACGCACCATACGGCCTCCGGCGCCCACGCGCATCCCGCGTCCGGGGGAGCCAGCTCTTCGAGCCGCGGCTCGGACCACCGGATCAGGTCGTCGGACTCCCAGATCAGGAGGGACCGGCTGCCGCGGTGCGAAAAATCGTCCCAGTTCCCCGATTTCGTGTTGAGATCGGTGGCGAGGAGGAAGTACTTGCCGAGCCGCGGGTCGTACACCGGGAACGGATCGCGGATCCCCCGGGTGCCGATCTCCGAACGGAGCGCCGGTTCCCCGTCTCCGAGATCGGTCCAATGAAGGCCGTCCCGGCTCACGGAGAACCACACGCATTCGCGGTCGTCGTAGCCGCGGCTGGTGAAATGCGCGAAGAGATATCCCATCGTTTCCTCCCCTCCCGGTCAGCCGCCGATCTGTTCTGCTGCCGTATGATCCTTCGATGACCTCATTTTATCATACTTTTTCCGTGCCTGTCAAGATGAAAAGCCGGGAAACGCGGAAAACGAACGTCTCCGGCAGGACCGCGGGGGTCGTTTCCTTTCTTTCCGGGATCAGTCGTACTCCTTGTTCACCAGCTCCAGGCCGTAGTCCTTCGGCTTCCCTTCGATCACGTCCCAAAGCCACCCGGCGACGGACTGTCCCTGCTCCTCGAAAGGGGCCCACACGACCGGAGTAGCTATGATCGTATGCGCGGTCATGTTTCTCGGATCGTCATACCATGCGATCCCGTCAAAGAGAAACAGGCTGACGCCGGCTTCTTGGAACGCGGGGATCGTATCTCTCAGAATCTGCTGGAAAACGTCGGCGACCTCTTCGTCCACCTCCATGATCCCGTTGCTCAGGTAGTTCTGCATCTTTGCCAGATCACCGTCTCTGGTCGAGCAGTCGAACAGTAGATGGATCCCGTCGCCGTATTTTTCCCGAAGGGCTCGCAGACAGTCGGGGGTTAGATTGCCGCTCGTCAGCTTTTCTGAAATCTCCTTCGGCGTTTTCCAGACATTGACCGCCACGTCGTGCCAATCGTCGTATAGGAGCAAGGAGGCATCCACGAGCACGTTTTTGCCTGCGGCTTTCGGGAAGTAATTTGTATAAACGTCGTCTGCAAGCAGGGCCGCGGCGAAGCCTCCCGCACTGTAGCCGGTGACGAGGACGGTATCGGCCTTATTTATGCCGCCTTTTTCCATCACGATCTTCATCGCTTCGGTATAATTGACGTAACCGTTGTGATAAAGGATCTTTTCCTTTCCGTCGGTGTCCGTATAACGGAACTCGCCTGTTCCGCAGTGGAAGTCGCCCGTCGAGTACGGGAAAAGAATCATGCTCCAGTTTTTGAACGGACTGTTTTCGATCGCAGTCGCAAGACCGCCCATATTCATCGTCGTATTGGCGAGCAGATCGGGCCAGATATACGTGTCGTCCCGCGCCGTTTCCTCATTGAGCGAAGCTCCGCCGCCGGCGAAATACACCATAACCTTGTTTCCGCTGCCTTTTTTGAAGAAAGAGTGATAGCTGTTTCCTTCGGAATCCTTCATACCGGGACTCGCCACGCGGTACCACTTCCCGACGGTCGGGTTTTCTTTCAGGTTCGGATAGCGAAGCACGGTAAAATAAACGAGCAGCGCGAGAGCGAGCAGGACGACAAGGACGATGCCGATGACTTTCAGCGCGGTTTTCATGGATTCACTCCTCCTCCGAAAAAGGGTCTTGACATTCCCCTTTTTGTGTGATATGATAGAAAACGAACGATACTTTCGTATCATTTCCGCGGCCATTATACCGCACACAGAGACGCCGTGTCAAGCGGAATCTGCCAGAGACAAGAGAAATGATACGATCCGGCAAAATCGTATCACAAAGGAACGGAACAGAAATGAAAAAACCGGAAGTCAACCAGTATCTGAAGGACTGCATCGCCGACGCGTACCTTGTCCTTCTGAAAGAGAAACCGGCGGGTAAAATCACCGTCGACGAGATCGCGTCCCGGGCGGGCGTCGGGCGGGTGACGGTTTTCCGCGCGTTTACCTCGAAGGAGGAGATCGTCACCTACAAGTTCATCCGCATGTGGGAACAATACGCCGAGCTGAACGACATCAGGGTCCGGGACCGCTTCGATCTCTCGAACGCCGTGCCGTTCTTCGAGTACAACTATTCCATCAAGCACATCCTCTCCATCGTCTACGCGGCGGGGATGCAGGAGGCTCTGCACGAATCCTTCTACCGCATCATGGTCCCCGGAGATCGGGACGACGTGTTCGCGGAATACCGGGAGCGGTTCTACGCCCACGGCCTCTACGGCCTGCTCGACGGGTGGATCCTGCACGACTTCCGGGAGACGCCCGCGGAGATGGCACAGATGATCCGGGGGATCGTCGGAGGGGAGGGAAACGGATGAAGGTTCTCAAAGCCGTGTTTTCGCGCGTCACCTTCATGGCGCGGATCGTGGTGCCGGAAGCAGCGCTTCATGACGGCGAGCGTCGGGGCTTGACGATTCGCGCCGACGGTGATATACTGTATATCGTTGACTGATGATGAAAACAGGAGCCGTTATGAAAAGCGCAGAAGAACGAAAAGCACGGAGAGCGGAGAAAACAGCAAAACGCGCCGAGGCGAAGCGCAGGAAAAAGCTGATGCGCTCCATTCGCCCGGGCGAGCTGGTGGTGCCGGATCTTCTGGACCGGGAGCGCGAGAAGCTCACTCTCCCCTTCGAGGAGGAAACCGTCCGGCTGAAGGATTCCTTCCGGGACGGCGCGCGCGACATGCAGGGTTTCTACGTGCGGATGGCGGAATCGGACACCCCGGAGGAAATGCGCGGCGAGGTGCTGGACCGGGCGCAGTCATGGAGGCGGGCCGGGGACAATCTGGCGGCGTCTTCTCTGCGTTCCTACGAGATCGCGGACGAGGTCAGCGCGCGCTTCAACGATCTGACGAAGGCGAAAAAGAAAAGCAGGCTCCCCCTGCTCAGACGTGCCCCCGCCAACGCCGCGATCGATCTGGAAGAGGAGCAGTCCGGCCATTTCGCGCGGGGACTGAACGTCTACAAGCTCCTCATCATCCTCTACATCGGCTCCTTTGCGGGCGTGGTGGTGGAACTCCTCTGGTGCTTTCTCCGGAACGGACATTTCGAGAGCCGGGCGGGACTGGTTTACGGGCCGTTCAACCTCCTCTACGGCGTGGGCGCGATCGCGCTGACCGTGTTCCTTTACCGTTACCGGAACCGCGGGCGCTGGCTCTCCTTCCTCGTCGGGATGGCGGTCGGCAGCGCGGTGGAATACGCCACCTCCTGGGCGCAGGAGACCTTTCTCGGATCCCGCTCGTGGGATTACAGCGACATGCCCTTCAACCTGAACGGGCGGATCTGCCTGCTCTATTCCGTTTTCTGGGGGATCCTCGGCATCTTCTGGCTGAAAAACCTGTACCCCCGGATGGCGGCGGCGATCATTCATATTCCCGACAGGTGGGGGAAGATCCTCACGTGGGTCATCCTCGCGTTCTTCGTGTTCGACGCCCTCGTCTCCCTCTTCGCGGTGATGCGATGGCATGCGCGGGTGGTGGGGACTGCCGTGCCGGGGGTGTTCTGGAATATCTTCGACCTGCGCTTCCCGGATGAACGGATGCAGAAGATCTACGCGAATCTCGTCTGGTCGTGAGAACGGCGGCGGGGACGGCGGAGAGGTCAGCGAGATCCTTCCCCGTCCTCATCCGCCGCTTTTTTCTTTTCGCGTCTCTTTCGGATGAAGAGGACAAGGAGAAAGATCGCGGGGGCGCAGGCGAAGAGGACAGCCACGGCGGCGGAGATCACGAAGACCGGGGAGCCGGGATCGCCCGCGTTCTGCGCCATGAGGGGCATCGTGACCGCGTTCGGCAGATAGGCGAGGACCGCCCCGAAGACGAGAGCCGGCCACGGGAGCCTCACCGCGCCGAAGTACATGCTGAGCGGATCGCTCGGAAGTCCGCTCAGAAGCCGCACCCCCAGCGAAAACAGCCAGTCGTTCTTTTCCCGGAAGGAGGCGATCCGCGCGGCCGCAGGGTATTTTGCGTCGAAGCGTTCTGCGATGTCCCCGCCGACAAACCGGCCGTACAGCCACGGAGCCGTCACCATGCACGCCGTCCCGACGATATTCACGAGAATGGCGGCCGGCAGGGGGAAGAGCAGTCCCGACGCGGTGTACAGGATCCCGGCGTGAAGGACCATGCTCATGCCCTTGACGACGAAGAAGAACAGCATCAGCAGCGCGGCTCCCCACAGGTTTTCGGGCGTCCATTCCAAAATCGCCTCCGTCGAGATCCGGTCCCGGTGAAGAAAGAGAACCACGACGAGCGCAGCCCAGATCAGGATCCCTGCGATCCGCATGGCTGTTTCGAGGCGAGGCTCCTGCGGCGGCTTTTTGTCGTTCATTGTGCGATGTCCTTCCCGTGAAGTTTTGATCCTCTCTATTATACCTCTTTTTCCGTTCTCTGTAAATAGGCGGGGCGGGATTTGCGCCGGACCGACGGGCGGTTCGCCGGACTTTCCCGCGAAGACGATGCCCCCTCCGATGCGATGCCGTTGACGCCGCGCCGGAAGGGGCATTCTCTGCTTTTTTCTGCTTGATCCCGTTCATTCCTTCCCGCTCTGCAGGATGATCGTGAACGCCGTCTCATTCTTCTCCGACCAAACGGCAATCTCCCATCCGTTGCGATACGCCAGGGCTTTGGCGATCGCCAGGCCGAGGCCGAAGCTGTTGTCCGTATGCTGCCGGGACGGATCGGCCTTGTAAAACCGCTCGAAGAGGTGGGGCAGGGCGTCGGGGGGAATGGGATCCCCCGTGTTCGTGACGCGGACGGCGGTTTGTGTCTCTTCCTTTCGCCCGCGGCGGATCGTTTCGCTCTCCATGACGAGCCGGACCGCCGTGCCGGGGAAGGCGTGTTTGATCGCGTTGTCGACGAGGATCCCGACGAGCTGCCCGAGGTCGTCCGCCCGGCCATGGAGCATCAGGCTGTCCGGCAGGTCCGTTTCCAGCGTCAGGCCGCGCTCGAAGGCGACGCTCTCGAAAGGAAGCGAGGATTCCATAACGACCTCCGCCGCGTCGAATGGAAGAGATTCGGGCAGGGATTTTTCGCTCTCCTCCTCGATCCCGGACAGGCGCAGCAGGGCGTTCACCAGCCCCGCCATCCGCCCGGATTCGTCCTTGATGTAGTCGAGCCATTTGCTCTGCCCGACCTGCTTTTCGAGCACGGCGGCGTTGGCGTCGATGACGGTCAGCGGGGTTTTCAGCTCATGACTGGCGTCCGCGATGAACCGTCTCTGCGCCTGCATCGCCTCGTCCGCCGGTTTCACGATCCGCTCTGCGAGGAAATGCGCGAGAAGCGCGAACAGCAAGCATGCCGCGCAAAAGCCCGCCGCCGACCACAGCGCAACCTCGGCCGCTTCCTCCGCGAACGAAGAAGTGTCGAGCATCACGAGGGCGTCTTTCCCCAGGCGGTACCGCCACGACCCGAGCTTTCCTTCCGGTTTTTCCCCGGCTTTTTCGAGAGCGGCTTCGATCAGCGTTTCGTCCGCGCCGTCGGAAAAGCCCTGAATATCGGTAATGCTGCCGTCTTCGTCCAGTCGCGCGATCACGAGCTCGTCCTCGGATACGGAGCGGAGCAGGTCCGGTTTCCCTTTTCCGCCGTGGCCGCGGCCTTTTTCATTCTTTTCGGAAAACAGCATCGATTGCGCGGAGTCCATGACCGACCGTTCTTTCTGGATCGTCTGTCCGACATTCATGAGATTCAAAACGAGCAGGATCGCGAACAGCACCCCCGCCGCGCTGAAAAAGATGCTCCGGAAGACCTTCCGTTTCAGCTTTTCAATCATGTTCCTCCACCTCCAGCGAATAGCCCACGCCGCGCACCGCCCGGATGACGGCAGACGAGCGGATGAATTTCAGCTTTTTTCTGAGGAACGACACATACACGTCCGCGTTGTTGTACTCCGCTTCGGAATCGTATCCCCAGACCCGCTCCGTGATCTGTTCCCGGGAGAGGATCTGGCCCGCGTTCCGCATCAGGTATTCCATGAGCTGATACTCCTTCGCGCCGAGCCGGACGGTCCGCTGCTCCCCTTCGCGAGACAGTTCGTAGGTCCCGGGATCGAGGCGCAGTTCCCCCGCCCGGATGCGGTTGTCCGCGGTCGTTCCGGCACCCCGCCGCGAGACCATGCGGATGCGCGCGAGAAGTTCCTGCATGGCGAAGGGCTTCGTGAGATAGTCGTCCGCGCCGAGGTCCATCCCGCCGATCTTGTCGCGCAGAGCGGACCGGGCGGTCAGGAGGATGATCGGGATCGCGATCCCGCGGTTCCGCGTCCGGCGCAGTACCTCGAACCCGTCGATCACGGGGAGCATGATGTCGAGGATCACGAGGTCGTACAGCCCCGACGTGATCATCGAGAACCCGGTCTCCCCGTCCTCCGCGCCGTCCGCGAGATACCCCTCGTCGGTCAGGGACTGGATCAGGGCTTCCCGCAGACCCTCTTCATCTTCAATTACAAGGATTTTCATGCCGGCCTCCGTCGGTCTTTTTTCTTTCCGATTTTTATGATACTTTCATTATACAGGGAATCATTGAAACAGGATTGAACAAATTGCAAGGTTTTTTCAATTTTCTTTCCATCTTCACGAGGTAAAATGCCGTCAGCAAAGGAAAAACGGCGGCAGACCGGCAGACCCGCAAGCCGCCCCGCCCGAAAGATTGAAAGAAGATTGAAAAAGTCATGAGAAATCTTCAATGATCCTTCAATCCGGGCGATGTATCATACAGCCATCAAAGAAAAACAACCCGCCCGGACACACCGGGACGTGCGAACGCACAGAAAGGAAGACCATCATGAAAAAACTCAGCAGAAAGAATACGAAAAAGATCCTCGTGACTCTCCTCGCGGGAGCCATGCTCGTCGCCTCCGCCACCGCCGTTTCCGCCGCATGGGGCGGTTCGCGCCGGTCTTACTCCAACGGAAGCGGTTCCTCCTACACGATCGGCGGGAACGCTCCTGCCATGGGCGGCATGACCGCTTACACCGCGAAAACGAACGCGCTGTCCTACGCGGATCTCACCGGCGGGATCGTCACCTCCGACGAGCTCTTCTCGAAGAGGGATCTGAAGCAGACCGCCGATCTCGAAGCCGCAACGCACATCACCGTGGCGGACGGCAAGACGATCACGATCACGGAAGAAGGCGTCTACGTCCTCTCCGGAACCGCGGCGAACTGCACCGTGAAGATCGAAGCCGACAAGGAGGCGAAGATCCAGCTCGTCCTCGACGGCGTGAGCATCACCAACGACGATTTCCCGGCGATCTACGTCGTCTCCGCCGACAAGGTCTTCGTCACCACGGCCGCGGGCAGCGAAAACAGCCTCACCGTCACCGGGACCTTCAAGGCAGACGGCTCCACCAACACCGACGCGGTGATCTACTCGAAGGAAGACCTCGTTCTGAACGGCAAGGGCACCCTCACCGTCACCTCCGCGAAGGGCAACGGGATCACCTCGAAGGACGATCTCAAAATCACCGGCGGCACGCTGACTGTCTCAGCCGCCCTCGACGCCCTCGAAGCGAACGACTCCATCGTCATGAGCGACGGCAATGTCACCGTGAACAGCAAGAAGGACGGCCTGCATGCCGAAAACGACGATGACGACAGCCTCGGCTACGTCTGGATCGGCGGCGGCACGCTGACTGTCACGGCTTCCGACGACGGGATCCACGCCACGTCCTTCGTCCAGATCGACGGCGGAACGGTCACCGTCAGCGCTTCCGAAGGGATCGAAGGGACCTACGTCCAGATCAACGGCGGCACCATCAACATTACGGCTTCCGACGACGGCATCAACGGCGCGAACAAGTCCTCGGTCTACGAAACCGCCATCGAGATCGCGGGCGGCAATCTGACCGTCGCGGTCGGACAGGGCGACACGGACGCCATCGACTCCAACGGCAACATCTACGTCTCGGGCGGCACGATCAACGTGACCTCCACGATGTCCTCCTTCGACTACGACGGCACGGCGACCTACACCGGCGGTACGATCATCGTCAACGGCGTGACCCAGAGCGGCATCCCCGCCGGGCAGATGATGGGCGGCGGCATGATGGGCGGCATGGGCACAGTGGGCGGACGCGGCGGATGGCATTGAGCAAACAAAATCGAAATCAGTATCCCAGCCGGATAGTGAACATTCAACATCAAAAAAGGAGTGAATCAACATGAAGAAAACTTCCATCCTTGCCCTGCTTCTCGCGGGGATCATGACCGCATCGGTCTGCGCGGTCGCCGCTCAGGCGGAGGAAACGCCAAAGACGGACAGTCAGGCGGAGATCACGGCGGAGGAAGAGACAACGCGCCGTAAAAAGCCGGATAGATCCCGGGCCGAAAAACAAATCACCGCCGAAGAAACGGAAACCGCGGAAAAAGCCAAGCCGTGCAAGGGCCGCAAAGCCAAAGCCGAAGCTGCCGAGCCCGAAGGCGTGATCGGAAAGGACGCCGCAAAGGAAGCCGTTCTTGCGGACGCGGGCGTCGAAGCGGAAGGTCACGTCCGGGCAAAGTATCAGGAGAAAGACGATGAGAGCACTTACACAGTGAGATTCAAAGCGGACGGTCAAGTGTACAAATACAAGATCGACGCAAAAACCGGCGAAATCCTCGACAAGAGCGTCACCGAAGAAGCCGCCGTCCGCGAAAAGCCCGCGGGCAGAACGGAGAAAGGCACCTCACACGGGATGCCTTTTTCTGATCCGCAGGGCGTGGGATCTGGACCCGCGTGACTTGACGTCAAAAGGTTCGGAGGATGCGGTCCGCCCTCGGAAGACAACGGATTGATTCAGCCGACCGGCAGTTTTTGTCGGCGGAGCGATCATCGGGGGTTGCAGGGAGGGGCGGGCGTGTGGTATAATACCTCCATCAGATCCCGGTGAGGAGCGTCCGGTCCGATGATCGAATGGATCCTGAACAGCCGCAGCTTCGAGCTCGGTTCGGTCTGTGACGGCACCATCCGCGGGCTGAGTGATCCGGGAAGATCACGTCCGCGCTTCGGCGGATGGAGAAAACGGCGAATAAAACGGAGGAATGAACATGATCAAACCGCTCGGAGCTTACCTCCCCCTCTCAAAGACACGTCTGAGCCCCGGCTCCGCGTTCTCCGCGAACAGGACGCGGGATCTGAACTATCTGAAAAAGCTCGACGCGGACCGGATGCTCTATAACTTCCGTGCGGCGTTCGGCGTCAAAACCGATGCCGAGCCGATCGGCGGATGGGACGCGCCGGACGAGCTGCTCCGCGGGCACTCCACCGGGCATTTTCTCTCCGCGCTCGCCCTCGCCGTAAGCGCGACGGGGGATGAAGCGCTCCGGCACAAGCTCGATTACACCGTACACGAGCTGCGGAACCTGCAAAGGCTCTCCGGGGGACGCGCATGCGATTTCGTCACCGTCTGCACCCCGGACGACTGCGGGCAGGAGAAATGGAGCCGCGATCCTTCCGTCTGGGGCGAGGGATTTCTGTCCGCATACTCCCCGGATCAGTTCGCCCTGCTCGAGCAGTTCACGCCCTACGCGAAGATCTGGGCGCCGTACTACACCCTGCACAAAATCCTCGCCGGGCTGATCGAAGCGTACGAGCGCACGGGAAACGAAGAAGCGCTGGAAGCGGCCTGCGGCATCGGCGGATGGGTGGAAAACCGCCTTTCAGCCCTCACGCCGGAGCATCGGAAAAAGATGTGGAGCATGTATATCGCCGGGGAGTACGGCGGGATGAACGAATCCCTCGCACGCCTTGCGCTCCTGACCGGGGAGGGAAAGTATCTGTGCACCGCGAAGCTCTTCGACAACGAAAACATCTTTCCGGGCCTTTCGGAGGGCGAGGACACCTTCCACAATCTCCACGCCAACCAGCACATCCCGCAGATCATGGGTGCGATGCTCGAATACGAAGCGTCGGGCGAGGCTGCTTATCGCCGGATCGCGAGGTCCTTCCTCGGTCACGTCTTCGCGCACCACCTGTATGCGGTCGGCGGCGTCGGGCAGGGCGAATGCTTCCGCGAGCCGGATTCCCTCGCTCGGTACATCAGGGAGGGCACGAACTGCGAGACCTGCGCGACGTACAATTTGCTGAAGCTCGCCCGGGAACTGTATGCCTTCGAGCCGGAGAACGCGGAGCTGATGGACTACTGTGAGCGGGGGCTGTACAACCACATCCTCGCGTCGCAGAAGCCGGACGGAAACGAGCATGAGACGAACGCCGTCACCTACATGCTCCCCATCGGCCCGGGGGCGGAGAAGGAATACTCGAACGATGACTGGGCATTCACCTGCTGTCACGGGACGGGGATGGAAAACCACGTCAAATACCCCGACGCGATGCTCTTCGACGCCGGGGACACGGTATGGCTCAATCAGTACCTGCCCGCGGAATGTGAGGGGGACGGGTTCCGGCTTGACTGCGGCGTCTCCTTCCCGAAAGGCGAGGGGACGGTCACCGTCGACGCTGAACGGGATTTCACCCTGAAGCTCCGGATCCCGCGCTGGTGCCTCGAAAATCCCTTCGCGGCGGACGGGGTGACGACGGCGGGGCGGTATGCCTCGGTCAAGGTCGAGCCGGGCAGACCTCTCGTGATCCCGGTCCGATTCGATTACCGTCCGCGCCTCGAATTCACGCCCGATCTCACGGAGGACGGACACAGGCTCGCGTCGCTGTTGTACGGCCCGTTTGTGATGGTGACCTTCGATGATGCGAAGACGTACCTGACGATCCCGGCGCAGGGCAAAGCGGAAGAGATCGACGGCGCATGCACGATCCGGTACGGCGGCCGCGAATTCGTCCCGATGTACCGCGCGCACGGCCGGGCGTATCACACCTATTTCAAGGTGGAATGAACCAAAGGGTCAAGCGTGAAAAACATTCCGATCGAAACGGACAAAGATCCGATGACGGAGAATCTGCGAGAGACTGACGGACCGTGCGGCGGACGGCGCGCGACGATTTAACCGGAGGTTTTGAGCCCCGGCATCACAAGGAGAAAACACCGATGAAATCCCAAAAGACCCCGCAGCGGTATTCCTTTCCCATGGAAAACGGCGGACGGATCACAGAATTCTTTTATGAGTACGAGGGCGAGAGGAAACGGGCGCTCGTCTATCTGCCGCGTGCCGTCGACTTGGAGCCGGATGAGAGATTTCCGGTCTTCACGCTCTGTCACGGAGGCGGCGGCAGCGAAAACGATTTTCTCGGAGGCATCGAAGGGAAGACGACGCTGAAATCCGTGTTCGATCACCTGATCGCGGAAGAGATCCTCGCGCCGACCATCGTGGTGACGCCCACCTATGCCAGGCGGAATTCGGAGGACGCGCGGTTTCAGCTGGACGCGGCGCAGAGCCTGACGGAGCGGTTCTGGAAGGAATGGAAAAACGCGCTGATCCCTGCCGTCGACGCGGCTTTCCCGACGATCGCCGATCGGGACGGGCGCGCGTTCGGAGGCTTTTCGATGGGCGCGGAGGCGACGTGGAGCGCGTTGGCCTGGGGAGGCGACGCCGCGCGGTACTATCTGCCGATGAGCGGGGACTTCTGGGTCGTTTCCATCAAGGGAGGCGCAGATCACACATCCGAAACCTGCGATCGCCTGATCGCCGCGATGGAGCAAAACGGGCTGAAGCCGGGCGACTGCGAGGTATTCGCCGCGACGGGGACGAACGACATCGCCTATTCCGCCATGCGTCCGATGGTGGAGGAGCTTTTCACGCGCGCGCCGTGGTTCGGTGATGCGGAAAAAGGCGGCAATCTGTGCTGGTGCGTGTCCGACGGCGCTCATTCCTATGAGTGGTGCGTGGATTACATGGCACAGGGATTGCCGCGGTTTTTCCCGGGAAAAGGCTTTCATGGGGAAGCCATCGTCTGATATCTTTTCGCGCATCGAATGGGAACGGCGTTTTGAATGCCGGAGAAAGAGGAAGCGGCGATTTTTCCGTGACGCGAGAACTTATTCCTTCTTCATCCAGAAATCGCATCTCTCCGCGCCTTTTCCGAGCGTTCCGGTCCTCAGAAACTGTAAGCCCGGCAGGCAGCCGTAGATCCGGTCGTCGTTTTCGCAGAAGATCCTCGTGATCTCGGGGCACCTCAGCTCGGTGAAATACCGGAAGTAGGGGCAGGAGATCACGTCCATCCGGTATTCGCCCTTCTTCTTCGGGTAGAACACGTTCCGGAAGCCGTTCTCCGGGCCGAACATCTTCTTCGTCATCGGATCCCACATCCTGACAAACAGGCTTTTCATCCCCGGCAGCCGCATCAGCTTTGCTAGCTTCGGCGTGACCTCAGAGCATAGCCTGACCGAGGCGTTTTCAAGGACGGAGTACGCCGTCTTCTCCCCGAGCTCCTCCTTCACGGTCAGATAGACGGCCGCGGCGGGAAAGATTTTGTCCGTATGGCCCCGGACGCCCTTCGGGATCTCCCCGTACTGGTTCCGGATCTGTTCAAGCCTTGCCGTTGACTGCTTCCACAGCGCGTCGCTCATGGGCGTGACCTGATCCAGCTCCTCTTTGTAGATCTTCTTTTTCCGCATGAGCTTTTCCGATGCGGTCATGATGTTTTCTCCTCCGTTTCAATCTGTTTTCCGAGCAGCCGGATCCCTGAAGCGGGAAAGCCGGAGCTTTCTTCAGCGTCATGCGGCCTCCTCCCGTTCGCTTTGTTCCCGTATGGCTTTCCGGACGAGTTCTCTGCCTCCGAGGAACATCACGATCCAGCCGAAGCTCTCAAATCCCGAGACGAAGCCGTTGAACGGCCAGGGGATCAGGATTTCCATGAGATACCCGATCCCGGCGACGATCAGCGGAGCGGCCAGGATCCAGATTTTCCCGAGGGCGAACGTCCCCCGCAGGATCAGAGCGATCCAGCCGACAAGGACGGCGAGCTCGAAGGCGAAGAAGGTCGTCCAATAGGGGACAAACTGCACCGCATACGAACGGTTCCACAACGCCGCCGCAAGCTCCGTATCGCCCCCCGCCGCCTCATGGAGCAGATTGAAATTGTGAACCAGCGTCCCGCATTCAAGATGGAAGTATAAAAAGCACATGACGCCGAGAATCAGTCCGGCGATGTAGAGCTTCAAGAGCCGCCGGTCCCATTTGCTCCTGCAGCCGGGCAGCAGGGTTTTCAGAAACGCCGCGAAGGGCAGGGCGGCCAGGGTGTAGAAGACCGTCCCGAGCAGGCCGCCGATGTTCGACACCGCGATCCGCCAGTCCGCGATCGTCAGCCAGCCCGAGGAGATCATCCCGGACAGAGCGGCGCTGTCCTTCGGCTCGATCCCCATGCAGTAGTCGCCGACCATTGCCAGCAGCATGGCCGGTATGACCCAGAGCATCCGGCGAGATACCTTTTCGAGTTCATTCGTTGTCATGCATCAGCACCTCGATCTGTGAAAAAAAGAATAGAGTCCTCTGTTTCCGCTCCCCAAACGATTCCGGTCAAAAGGATCCCCCGCTGCGTGCGACAACGGGGGATTTTTGCCGGTTCAGACAAACAGCGCGGCAATCCAAACGGGGAGCGCAATCGCTGTAAGCGTCGCTCCGTTTTCTGCGAGCCATGCCATCGACCTTCTCCGTCGGGCTCCGCGCTCCGTCACCCACCCGCCGCATGTTCCTCGAGGATCCCGCGGAGGGCGGCGATGGAGGACGAGTGGCAGCGGGCGACGCGGGTGCGGTCCCTCCTCTCCCCGAGCACGAGCCGGATCATCTTGTGGGAGACCGTGTTCGTGAAGAGGATCAAGAGATCGGGTGCGCCGATGTCACGGAGTCCCGCGTTCATCTTCGGGTAAATCTTTGCCTTGCAGCCGTATTCCGCGCAAAGGTCTTTGTACGGGCGGACCATGCATTCGTTTCCGCCGACGATCACAACGCTCATGAGAAACCTCTCTGATGGGTGTTTTTCTTCGGAAGAACCCTTCCGGGTCCGTCAGCTCTTGGCCCTCGCCCGTCTCGCTTCGGCGATCTTCGCGGCGTGAACGGCTTTGCAATGGGCGCAGTTGCCCGAACAGCCGGAGCAGCCGCCGCACGTGACGGACTTGCCTTTCCTTTTGTCCCGGATCATGTCGGCGATCACCAGCGTCACGATCGCGAGAACAACGAGCGAAACGAGGATCGTTGCAAGGTTTTCCACAAGCCACAGCATGGCGGCTGCCTCCTTTCTTTCGGGGGATGTTCCTTATTTCGAGACCTTTACGTCGCCCGTGAATTCGGTGGATTCCCGATAGGGCTTGAACAGCTGGAAGCAGATCGCGGCGAGCAGCGCCAGACCCACGATCAGGCCGACGACGTTTATGCCGCCCGCGAAGACCTTGCCGATCTGGAAGACGATGAGGGAGATCGCGTAGGCGAAGACGCACATGTACGAGATCGCGAACGCCGTCCACTTCGCGCTGTTCATCTCACGCTTGATCGCGCCCATTGCGGCGAAGCACGGCGCGCAGAGCAGGTTGAAGATCATGAACGCGAACGCCGCGAGCTTTCCGTGACCGTCGGACGTGCGCTCGAAGTCGTCGGCGACGCTGTCCCAGATCTGATCGCCGTTCTCTTCGAGTTCCTCTTCACCGTCCTGATCGTCGTAGTTGTAGAGGACGCCGAAGGTTCCGACGACGTTCTCCTTCGCGATGAGGCCGGTGACGGTCGCGACGGTCGGTTTCCACGAGCCGAAGCCCTGGGGCTTGAAGATCACGGACACGGGCTGCGCGATGCGGGCGAGGAGCGAATCGTCGGACGGGTTGACCTCGTCGGGCTCGATGCCCATGCGCTCGGCGACTTCTTCGATGTAGGAATCGGTGACGAGGGTGTCGTCCTCATAGAGCTCCTCGACCATGCCGAACTTGCCGTTGACCGTGCCGAAGCCCTGGAGGAACCAGAGGACGATGGTGGAGAGCAGGATGATGGTCCCCGCCTTCTTGATGAAGGACCAGCCGCGTTCCCACATGGCGCGGAGGACGTTGACGAGGGTCGGGGCGTGGTAGGCGGGCAGCTCCATGACGAACGGAGCCGGGTCGCCCGCAAAGAGCTTGGTCTTTTTCAGCATGATGCCCGAGATGACGATCGCCGCGACGCCGATGAAGTACGCGGAGGTTGCGACCAGGGAGGATCCGCCGAAAAGCGCACCCGCGATCAGGCCGATGATCGGCATTTTCGCGCCGCAGGGCATGAAGCAGGTCGTCGTGATGGTCATGCGGCGGTCGCGCTCGTTTTCGATCGTGCGGGACGCCATGACGCCGGGGATGCCGCAGCCCGTGCCGACGAGAATCGGGATGAACGATTTGCCGGAGAGCCCAAAGCGGCGGAACACGCGGTCGAGCACGAAGGCGACGCGCGCCATATAGCCGCTCGCCTCGACGAACGCCAGCAGGAAGAACAGCACGAGCATCTGCGGCACGAAG
>JAFPWV010000218.1 GCA_017412675.1 Clostridia bacterium | reverse complement strand
CGCTCTTGCTCCGCCTCCTCGCAGAACCGCTTCCCGGCACGGCAGAAGAGCATTCCCTGCCCGCCGCCGACTGGCACTACCGCCTTGAAATCTGATGCCATCCTCTCATCCAACGCCATGCCTCAACAAACAGCGAAAAAAAAAGGCAGAGCCGCGCGGATCCTCGACGCTCTGACCGTTGCCGTGACCGCCTTTGCGGTTGCCTATACCAATCTGCTGCTCTTCACCGGACTTTTCGAGATCCCGACGAAGGACATGCGCAGCACTCATGTGATCGCGCGGCTCCTCGATGCGGTCGGCCTGAACGGCAACGCGTTCCGCGGGATCCGGATCACGGAGAGCAGGATCCCGGTGCTGCCCATCCTGCTCCTCGCGCTGACCGTCCTCTCGGTCGCCGTGTCCCTCCTTCCGAAGCCGGGATGGTGGTATCTGGGGCTCTCGCTCGCCGGGATCGGGTGGATCGTCTGGAAGCGCGCGCTCCTCGCCGCCGAGTTTCACGATCTCTTCGGGTATCTCATGCGCCGCGGGTCCTTCCGTCAGCTCTTCCCCGCCGCGCTGCGTGGGTTCCGGCTCTCGCACGTCACGACGGATTCACAGGGAGAAGCGCTGCTCCTCGTCGGGCTTGCCCTCGCGCTTCTCACGGCGTTCCTCCTCATGCGGCGGCGCAATTCGCTCTGGTTCTCCGTGCTCAACGTGACCGCGGTCGCGGCGCTCTGTGTCGTGATGCAGACCGATCCGCCCGGCCTGCCGTTTCTCTTCCTGCTCGCCGCGCACATCGTTCTGATCCTCGTCTCCCTGATGCGCAGGCGCGACCCGCTCTCCGCCCGCCGCATCCTCTTCGTCTTCATGGTCCCGGCGACGGCGTTCTGCCTGCTCTGCGGGTATGTCGGGAGCCGGTATGAACGTCCCGTCTGGGCGGATACCGCGGTGCGGCGGATCCTCGACTTCGCGGACTCGCGGCTTCGCAGTCAGGGGAAGAACAACGGCGGCACGCGTTCCTCGAATGCCGTCGCGGAGGCCATCGGCGCGTACGTCTGGAACTCGAACCCTTCCCTGATCTATCTCTCGTACGTCGGGCCGCAAACCTACTCCGAGGTCCCGGCGATGGAGATCTATTCCGACACCACCCGGACGTATTACCTGCGCGGGATGTCCTACGGCTGGTATGACGGATCCCGCTGGATCCAATGGGAGGAAATGCCCGGCGTCCGCGCGGATTCGCTCATCACGCCCAGCGCGCCCGAAGAGCAGCTTCTCATCCGCACGGCCCGTCCGACAGGGATCCTCTACCTGCCTTACACGCCGACCGAGCTTCCCGCGGGATCGTTCCCCCATTATGACCAATATGTCAGCGTGCAGAAGAAGATCTCCGACTACACCGTCCTCTTCAAGCCGAACGCCTACTATGCGCCGGTCTCCCCGGAGTATTACAACGCGCTGGATCCGGCGTACACCATGGTGCTCGACACGACCGCGGAGGAGCTCGCCGACATCGTGAGCCGGTTCGACCCGGAGGATCCCAACGTGGTCTTCGAGGTGGCGAATTATGTGCGCAACTCGGCGACGTACGACCTCGACACCGAACGGATGCCGGCGGGCGGAGACTTCGTCGCGTGGTTTCTGAAATACAGCGACACGGGCTACTGCGTCCACTTTGCGAGTGCGGCAACGGTCCTTTTGCGGATGCTGGGCATTCCGGCGCGGTATGTCACCGGGTACATGGCCCATGCCGTCGGGGGACAATGGACGACGGTGACGCAGGGCGACGCGCACGCATGGGTGGAATACTTCGATGAATCGAACGCGTCGTGGCGGATGCTCGAGGTGACGTCCTCCGTGGAAGTCGCCGAAGAGGAGGACAGCACTCCCGCGGCGCCGACGGCTCCCCTGCCGATTCTGCGCGGGGACGATGATCCCACCGCGCCGCGTGAACGGGACGATCCCGCTCCGGCCGATGTCAATGCACCGCGTGGGAAAAAGATCCCGCTGGCCGCCGCGATCCTGATCCCCGCGCTCCTCGCCGCTGCCGCATGGCCGCTTATCATGAAGGCGATCCGGCGCGTCGATTTCCGTCGTGGGGACCGGAACCGTCAGCTCCTCGCGCGGTACCGGTATGCCGTCTGGCTCGCCGACGCGATGGATCGGGAAGTCCCCGCGAAGGTCCGGGACGCCGCTCTCCGCGCGCGGTTCAGCAATCACCCGTCGACGGAGGAGGATCTCGCGCTCGTCACATCGGCGGCGGACGCGCTCACCGCAGAACGGCGGAAGACGTCGAATCCCCTCCGCTGGATCTGGGTACGGTATTTCCTTGCGATCTGACGGTATTTCCTTGCGATCTGAACGAAATATAAAAAGCCGCGCGGTCTTCCCTGCAATGCTGCATCGGAGGATCGCGCGGTTGTTTTTTGTTATTCGGAGGCGAGGGTATCATCTCCGCCCGACGCGTATCTGCGCCGGTAGGCGACCGGGGAGAGCCCGACGCGCCGACGGAACACGCGGGAAAAGGCGAAGATATCCCGAAAGCCCGTCTGCTCCGCGATCTCCGTGACGGACAGGGGCGTGTTCGAGAGCATCGTCTTCGCCACGGACAGGCGGTACTGCGTCACGTACTCGTGCGGCGGCATCCCGATCTTCTTCTGAAAGAGCTCGGAGAGGTACGAGCGCGACAGATTGACGGAATCGGCCAGCTCCTCTGTCGTGAGCTTGCGGCTGTAGTTACTGCGGATATAGGCGAGGATGTCGGGGATCGCCCGGTAGCCCGCCGACTGACGGTCCGTCCGGCGATCGTCGTGGGACAGAAGAAGCATGAGAAGCGAATAGATCTCGCCGGAGAGGCGCGGATAATCGTCGATCACGTCGGCATCGGTCTCTTCGAGGATCGAATCGAGGATCGCCTCCATCCGCGCGAACGCTTTGTGCCCGAGCTCGCGCACGGGTCCGCGCAGCTCGGTGAGGAATTCGAGACTCGTGCCGCCCCAGAAGTGCAGGAATTTGAATTCCCAGTCGTCGCCGAGCGGATAATACTCGTGTTCGATCCGGGTATCGAGCAGGGCGCACGCTCCCCTTGCGAGGCGGTACCGGGCCCCCTGATAGCGGAGCTCGCCCTCGCCCGTGAGGCTGAGCAGGAGCAGGGCGGACTGTCCCATGCGCCGCTTGATGTGGAATTCGCGCCGGCAGAGATAGTGGCCGACGTACTGGACGTGAAACAAAAGCTCGGCGCGCGGACCGAGGAGGATGTCCTGATTCCGGCGGATGAACCGGCAGGTGTTCAACTCCGACGCCGGGAGCGCCGCGGGGCTGCCGCTCAAGGGACTCTTCATGGAAACCTCCGGACAAAAAGCCAAAGAATGCGGACAAAACGCCATTTTCTTTCCTGCCGGCTTATGCTATAATGAAACAGAGAAACCGGCCGGATCGTTCTGCCTGCGGACAAAATGTCTATTTCACCATCATTATAGCACATTTTTTCCGGAATCGCAAGAGGGGATCGGCCCCGCATCATACAGACGACGGAGGACGCCATGACAAGACATGAGAGAGTAAAAGCCGCGATCCGCCACGAGACGCCGGACAAGACGCCGACGTTCTTCCATCTCGCGCCGGACGGACTGCAAAAATACGGCGAACCGCTCTGGGAACGCTACGGGCGGGAGGACATGCGGAAGCTGCACGCCGAGGGAAAGCTCGGATACCGCAATTCGCTGTACTTCAGCCTGGGGAATCACGTCTGCTTTCTCGAAAACTTCCCATGGTGGGACTGGAAGGATCTTCCGCCCGCGTACAAAATGGAGGACACGCCGGACTTCATCCCGGACACCGTCGATTTCGGGTCTTATGAGGTCTTTGCGGAATCGGTGCGCAACCTGCGTGAATACACGGACGCCTACGTTCTCGCCGAGGTCTGGACGAGCGATTTTGAGAAGGCGTACTTCTCCCGCGGGCTCGAGTACTTCCTCGCGGATATGGCGGCAGAGCCGGAATTCGCCATGGAGCTGCTCGATTTCATCACCGAGAAAAACCTCTCGATCCTGAAGCAGATCGTCGAAACCCCCGGCCTCGACGGCGTGCTCCTCGGAAACGACTGGGGATCCCAGCGCGATCTCTTGATGTCGCCGGGGACCTGGCGGACCATGCTGAAGCCCGGCGCTCAAAAGGAATACGATCTGATCCGCGAGGCGGGGCTCGACGTATGGGTCCACTCCTGCGGCGATATCTCGAAGATCCTGCCCGATCTCTGCGAGATGGGAGTGGATGTGCTCAATCCCCTGCAGCCGGAGTGCATGGACATTTTCGAGCTGAAACGGGCGTTCGGCGCGGATCTGACCTTCTGGGGCGGGATCAGTACGCAGAGGACGCTTCCGTACGGCACCCCCGACGAGGTGCGGGAGGAGACGAGACGCGTGACCGCTGCGCTTTCGGATAACGGGGGCTACCTCATCGCTGCCGCGCAGGGCATTCAGGCGGATGTTCCGTTTGAAAATCTCTGCGCGCTGATCGACGCCGCAAATGAGCTGTGAGATACAAAAACCAACAAAAGGAGGAGTAAGACCATGAAACAACTACTGTCCGTTCTGCTTGCCCTCGCCCTGCTGCTTCCGCTTGTGGCGTGCGGCGAAAAGCCGGCGGATCCCGAAACGCCGGCATCCGATCCGAGTGTAACAGCCGGTGCGGATGAGAACCCGACGCTGGAGACCGAGGCCCCCGAAACCGAGGCAAAGCTGCTGCCCGACATTCCCGACACAACCTACGGCGGACAGGACCTCCGCTTCCTCTCCCGGGAGATCACGGACGCGGTCGTGCGGTACTACTCCGAAGTGGCGTCGGACGAAATGAACGGCGAGATAATGAACGACACCGTGTTCGAGCGAACGGGCCGGATCGAGGCGATGTACGACATCAAAATCGTGAACGACACCTCCCCCGACGTCACCGGCGAGTACCAGAAGACCTATCTCGCTGCACAGCAGGAGTGGGACGTGCTCGTCGCAGGCTTCTCCGCCGTGCTCGCACAGACGAACAACGGCTATACCCTCGACCTCAGCACGGTTCCGTATATCGATTTTGAAAAGCCGTGGTGGGACAGCAATGTGGCAAAGTCCATGAAGATCGGGAAGAGCGTGTTTTCCGCCATCGGCGCGATGAACACATGGACGGACTCCCACACCTACGCCGTCGTGTTCAACAAGGAACTGGCAAAGGCGTTCGATATTGACGCCTATGAACTCGTGCGCGGCAACAAATGGAACCTTGACACCTTCTCCGCCATCCTCGAACAGGTCACGAACGACGAGGACGGAAACGGCGAAATGGATCACAACGACCGATACGGCGCGGTCGGCGAATTCTTCAACTTCGGTCTTCATGTGTTGGCGTCCGACGTGTTCGTGGTCGGGCACGACGACGAGGGGCTTCCAGTTCTGGATCTGAGCGAGCGTCTGTTCAACGTGGCGGAGAGAGTGTGCTCCATGATGTGCTCGGGAAACTATCTGCTTGCCGAAAAGCTGCAGGGCAAGGTGGACGACGTCTGGGGCAACGGCCTGCGGTTCAACTTCCGCTCGGGCAACTCGCTCTTCTACGTCGGCGGCATCGAACAGCTTCTGATCTTCCGCGATCTGGAAACGGACATCGGCCTGCTTCCCTTCCCGAAATACGACGAGGAGCAGACGGAATACCGCCACACCTTCTCAACCTACTGGTCGAGCATCATGTTCCTGCCGCGCAATTCGGAAACGGCTGAGTTCACCGGCGCGATGCTCGAAGCGATCAACGCAGACAGTTATTACTCCACGTCCATCGCCTATTATGATGTTGTCCTGAAGGGTAAAGCGATGCGCGATCCGGAATCCTGCGAGATGCTCGAGATCATCCGTCAGAGCCGGACGATCGACCCGGAAGCGGCGTACAGCTTCCTCAACGCGAGCAGCGCGTACACCGCAGCCCTGCAGAGCGGTTCCACCGACAAGCTCGCCTCCACGTTTGAAAAGACAAAGAAAGTCGCCATCAAAAACATCGACAAGCTGATCGAAAAGATCGGAGGATGAAGCTCATGACCGACAGAGGATCTTTTGTGAAACACCCCACCCCCGTCTTCGGCGACGAATCGACCGGGACGATGTTCGACGCCTTTGTGCGGAAGCAGCCAGACGGACGGCTGCGCATGGATGTGTCCTGGCGGCCGAAGGAATCGTTCGCCGTGACCTTCTCGGACGACGGCCTCCATTGGAGCGAGCCCGTCATCACGCTCGGCCCGGACAAGACCTCCGGCTGGGAGCAGATCGTCAACCGCAGCTGCGTGCTGCCGGATCCCTCGGGGCACGGCTGGCTCATGTGGTACACCGGTCAGGTGTGGGACGGCGGTCACGGGGTCTCGAAGATCGGGATCGCGCGCTCCGACGACGGCATCCATTTCGAGCGGTTCCGGAGGGATCCCGTTCTCGTGCCCGAGGCGGATTTTGAAAAGGAATCCGTCATGAACCCGTTCGTGATGGTCGAGGACGGGAAATTCCGCATGTGGTACGCCGCCGGGGAGACCTACGAGCCGAACACGATCTGCTACGCGAAATCGGACGACGGGATCCGGTGGGAAAAGTACCCGGGCAACCCGATCTTCTCCTGCAATCCCGACAAGGAGTACGAACAGGAGCGGATCGGCGCGTGCGACGTACTGAAGGAGGACGGCGGGTATCTGATGTTCTACATCGGCTACCGCGACATCCAGACCGCCTGCGTCTGCGCCGCGCGCTCGAAGGACGGGATCACCGATTGGGTGCGCGTGCCGGAGAACCCGCTCGTTTTGCCCACGCCGGGCGGATGGGACGAAGATTCCTGCTACAAGCCGACGGTCGTGCGGGCTGAGGACGGGACGTACCGCCTCTGGTACAACGGCCGCGCGGGCGGATGCGAATACATCGGATATGCCGAAGGGCGGATTTTGCCGACGGAGAAAAGCTCCCGGGACTCTTGACACCGGCTTCCGAATGTGTTACCATACAGGCAGAAACAATCGGAAACGAGGTGCAGACATGAAGAACAAACTGCGGAAATTCTATGACGCGGCATACGGCGAACACGAGCGGCAGATCTACGATCTCGTCCTGCCGTCGGACTGCTGCGGGGGGCTGATCCTCTCAATCCACGGCGGCGCATGGATCCACGGCGACAAGGGGTATTACCGGGACGAGCTCGACGAATGGGCGGCGAAGGGCTATGCGGCAGCGGCGATCAACTACCACTACCTCTCCCCGGAGGCGCACATGGACACGCTGATCCGGGACATCACGGAGGCGCTCGCCGCGATCAAACGAACGGCCGAGGAGAACGGCGTGACGCTCAGCCGCACGCTTCTCACCGGAGCGTCAGCAGGCGGGCATCTTTCCCTGCTCTACGCGTATGCCATGGCGGATGAGGCGCCGATCCGGCCCGTGTGCGTCGTGGATTACTGCGGCCCGACGCTCCTCACGGACGAGGAGCTCCTCGAGGGGACGCCGTCGCGCTATCCGCCGATGGAGCAATGGATCGAGCTGTATTCCAACCTCACGGGGATCCCGTTCTGCGGGGAAAACCGGGAGGCGTTCCTGCCGGTGCTTCTGCAGTATTCGCCCCTCCATTATGTCAATGAGCGGAGTGTCCCGACGATCATCTGCCACGGTCAGCGGGACGACGTCGTGCCGTTCTCCAACGCGACGGCGCTGCGGGATGCGCTCGAGGTGAACGGGGTGGAATACGTCTTCCTCCCGATGCCGAAGGCCGGACACGGGCTCGAGGATCCGGGGATCTTCCGCGAATCCCGCGCGCTGTACGAGATCTACGCGGAGCGGTTTTTGCGGGAGCCCGAGCCGCAGAAGTGCGAAACGATTTGAACATGAAAAAAACCCGTCGGGACGGTTGAATCCCGGCGGGGTTTTGTTCTGTCAGTCTTTTTTCAACGCCCAGTCGCGGCGGAAGCGTTCGAGGCCGGCGTCAGTGAGGGGATGGGATGCCATCTGCGCGAGGACCTTCGGCGGAACGGTGGCGATGTCCGCGCCTGCCCGTGCCGCTTCGACGACGTGCAATGGACTGCGCACGCTCGCGGCGATCACTTCGGTGTCGAAATCGCCGTCGGAGAGGACGTCCGCGATGGCGGAGAGCGCCTCGATGCCGTCCCAGCCGATGTCATCCGCACGTCCGACGAACGGAGCCACATACCGCGCGCCCGCGTTCGCTGCGAGAAGGGCCTGTGCCGCGGAAAAGACCAGCGTGCACGCCGTCTTGACCCCTTCCTTTGAGAGGCGGGAGATCGCTTCGAGACCGGCCGGCGTCATCGGGATCTTCACGCACACATTTTCATGGATCGCGGCGAGCTCCAGTCCTTCGCGCACCATCCCGTCCGCGTCCTCCGCGAGGACCTCCGCAAAGACGGGACCGTCGACGAGGGACGTGATTTCCCGGATGATGGCGGCAAAATCGCCCCGCTCGCGGGAAATCAGGGTCGGGTTCGTCGTGACGCCGTGGATGACGCCCAGCTTTGCCGCCGCCCCGATCTCGTCGAGATTGGCGGTATCGATGAACAGTTTCATGTCGTTCCTCCTGTTTTCTCGGCGAAGAACGCCGCTTCGACGCCCGCGCAGAGCCAATGATACGCCGGGAGATGCAGTTCCTGCACCCGATAGGTCTCCGTGTCCCCCACCCGGATCGCGCAGTCCGCAAGCGCGGAAAGCTGCGACGGCTTCTCTCCGGTGAGGGCGATCACCGTCACGCCGCGGACCTTTGCGAGCTTCGCCGCGTTGACGACGTTTCGTGAGTTGCCCGAGGTGCTGATCGCGAGGAGCAGATCGCCGGGCTTTGCGAGCGCATAGAGGGCCTGGGCATAGACGAGTGACGGTTCGCAGTCGTTGGCGAAGGCCGTCAGCAGCGCGCTCTGCGAATGCAGGGACACGGCGGGCAGGCCCCCCTGCAGTCCATCAGCGATCGCGTCCCCGTCCGGATAGACGGCGAGTGCCTCCCGGAGTTCTGCGGGAACGGGCCTTTTTTCCAGAAAGCCCTTCGCAAGCTCTCCGACGATGTGATCGGCATCCGCCGCGCTGCCCCCGTTTCCGCAGGTGAAGAGCGTTCCGCCGCACCGAAAGCCGTCGCAGAGCAGATCAAGCGCCGAGAGAAGGTCCGCCCGGCAGCCGATGAGCTTCGGGTACCGCCCGATGAGCAGATCGATCGATTCCATCAGATCGCCCCCCCGTCCAGCATGACTGCCAGCACGATGGCTGCCCGGCTGCCGATGTCGTCCCCGAGCTCTGCGGGAACGATCTCGCAGACCGCGAGGGACGGTGGCAGACACTCCTCCTCGAGCACCTGCCGCATCGGCTCGATCAGAAGATCCGCGGAACGCTGGAAGATCGACCCGATGACGATGCGCTCGGGGTTGATCACATCGACGAGGATCGCAAGGCCGCGCCCGAGCATCTCGCCCGTCTGCCGGTAAATGCGGATCGCCGTTTCGTCCCCGTCCCGCGCCGCCTCCGCCACGGATTTCGCCGTGATGGAATCGAGCTCGTCCCAGCTTTTGCAATACCCGGTGTGCTTCCCTTTCTGGAGCTCCATGATCGCGGCGGTCCGTGCGTTCATCGCAATGCCCCCGCCGCTCGCAAAGCCCTCGAACGAGCCCTGCTTGCCGTACCCGACCGGGCCGAAGCGTTCGAGACGGATATGGCCGACCTCACCTGCGTTGCCGTTCGTGCCGCCGTAGAGCTTCTCGTCGAGGATCAGGCCCGCGCCCATCCCGGTGCCGAAGGTGAGAAAGACCATGTTCCGGCATCCGCGGCCCGCGCCGTATTTCCATTCCGCGAGCGCGCAGGCGTTGGCATCGTTGCAGAGCACGGCAGGCAGACCCGTGCGTTCCTCGGCCATCCGGACGATTTCGATGTTGTCCCAGCCCGGGAGATTCGGCGGGGACTGGATGATCCCGCGGACGGGATCGAGCGGCGAGCCGCAGCTGATCCCCACCGAAACGGCGGACCCCGCGGCGGCCTCCTGCATGGCGGCGCACTCGTCGAGGATGCGCGCGACGGTCGAGGTGACGTCCGCTGTCGGGAAGCGGGACTCCTTCAAAACGGTCCCGAATTCGTCGCCGAGCAGGACCGCGCATTTGGTCCCGCCGATGTCGACTCCGATGTAGGTTTTCATTCGATGTCCTCCAGGAAATTGCATTCCCGCGCGCCGTTTTCATCGACCGCGAAGGTCTTCACCGCGCGGTGACCGAACGAAGCCCGGAAGGTTTTGCCGAAAACGGTGAATTCCGCTTCGGTGTCCCGGCCCTCGCACTCGTAGGCGCGGATCACGACCGCGTCGGAGTCCTCGTGCTTTTTCACCGCCGTGACGACGACGTTCTCCAGGCTCACGCGGATGCCGGAATACGACGTCGGGAGAGTGCCCCTGTGGAAGGTTTCGAGGACGGCGAAGGGCGCGGCGTTCAGCTCGGCTGCCCGGCGTGCGAGGAGATATTTGCAGTCCTGTGCGGCGGGATAGATCGCGTAGGTGAATTCGTGGATGCCCTGATCCATGTATTCGCAGAGATCGTCGCGCGCGCCGAAGTGATCGGCCCAGATCGCGCCGCGCAGAACGGTGAGCGTGAGGGTCGAGCCGTCGGCGTCAAAGCTGTATTTGCTGTCGTTGAGCATCGCCAGTCCCAGCCCGTCCTCGCCGTAAAGCGCGGTCCAGCGGTGGCAGATCTGCTCCGTGCCGTCCGTCGGCCGCTCGATCCAGCCGAACGGGATCTCACAGAATGCCCGCGGATTTTCCGCGGCGACGGGAAGGCGGAATTTAAGCATCCGGTGATGCTCGCGGAAGTCGACCTGGGTCTTGACGAAGATCTCTGCGCAGCCCTGGAGGAGGGAGTAATCCCGGCGGACGACGGTGTTTGCGCCGCGGGTGAAGGTCCGCATCGTCGCACGGACCGGGCCGGACTCGAGGAGCCGGATCTCTCCGTCCGCGAAGGTATCGGTGACCTTCTTGAATTCGCGGATGCCGTGCGCCCAGGTGTCGGAATCGGTCTCGTCGATGAGCTCGGTGCGCGTGGGCGAGGCGAGGTATTCCCGCTCCGCCGCCTTATCATAGATCGAGACGAGCTCTCCCGTCGCCGGGTCAAAGGTGAGCCGCAGGATCTCGTTTTCGATGAAGTTTTCTCCGGCATTCATCGTGTTTTCCGCCTCGTCCGGCTCGCCGAGATAGAACGCGCGCAGGGTGCGGTAGCCGAGCGGGGGCAGGTTGACGAGGAAGCCGATCTCCCACTTGTCGTCCCGGCCGTTGGTGCGCGGCGCGCGGACGGGCTGGCAGCGGACCGGATGGCCATCCTCGTCGGTGAGACGCTTCGGGAGGTCGTGAACGGTCACGAACGCGCGGACCGGCCACGGGTGCGGGTTGAAGACGACGATCGGGGTGCCGACGCCCTCGTTGGTCCAGCCTGCGCCCCAGCCCGGTTTGTCCGGCTGAAACGGCGCGTCGCCGATGGTGTCGATGTTCCAGCTGATCTGCTGGCAGGCGAAATTGATCGCACGGTCTGCGATCGCCTGACTCTCGCCGTGGGTGAACGCCGCGTTCTCGTAGGCGTCGCGGATCGAGCAGCCGCCCATGATGTCGTGGAACTGATTGAAGAGGGTGTTCTTCCAGGCGCGCTCGAACGCAGCCTCGGGCCACTTCGTCCCGGCGAGCTTCCGGGAGAGCGAGGTGAGGTTCTCGGCAGCATAGAGCATGCTCTCGCTCTTGCGGTTGTTCTTCTTGATCATCGAGCACGCGCTGTAGCAGCCCTTCGCATGGAACTGGAGATCGTCATGGACCGCGGGCATGTCCACGTTCCGCACGGCGTCAAAGTACTCGTCCGGCGTGGAGTAGACATACGCGTCGCCGAGCTCGGCTTCCATCTTCTCGAGCAGCCGGATGGTCGGGCCGCCGCCGTGGTTCCCGACGCCGTAGAAGGCCATCATGTCGTGCTGCACGGCCATGTCGGCAACCTTGGCAAAGTTGTCGAAGCAGCCGAGGTTGAAGTTGTACTGGATCGGGATGCGGTAGGTCGGGACCGACGAACCGTCCGGGCTCACCCAGCGGAAGAGGGAGTCGGGGATCTCCGGCTTTTCGTGCGGACCCGGGCGCATGAAGACGTAGGCGTTCATCCCGGAGGCGGAGAGGATCATCGGGAGGGAGCCGTTGTGGCCGAAGGAGTCGACGTTGTAGCCGGTTTTCGCCGTCCTTCCGAATTCGCGGCGGAAAAAGCGCTGGGAGACGAGGGCGTGGCGCGCGAAGGACTCGCCGGAGGGGATGTTGCAGTCGGGCTGGATGTACCAGCCGCCCGTGACGCACCAGCGCCCTTCCTTCACCCGCGCGCGGATCTCGTCGAACATAGCGGGATCGCTGTCACGCACCCATTCGTAGTAGGCGGCGCAGGCGGAGGTGAATTTATAATCCGGGAATTCCTTCATTCGGTCGAGGGCGGAGCGGAACGTGGCCTTGACTTCGGCGTAGCCCTCGTACCACTGCCAGAGCCAGACGGGGTCGAGATGCGCGTTTCCGATGAGATGGATCTTGTTCATGATGTCCTCCGTTGCTTCATAGCTGGATCTTCATGCCGTCGTAGGAGACGAGAAAGCCCTCCCGCGCGGCGATCGGCACGAAATCGTCGTAGACGACATGGATGCCGTTGTGGGAAAAGTGATTCGAGACGAAGACGGTCTCCCCGTCGGCGTACCCCTCTTCGAGCATCCGGCGCCTCACCTCGGCGTTCTCGGTCAGGCCCATGTGGCCGATGTAGGTGAGGGGCAGGCAGGCGTTCGTGCAGTCGAGGGAAACGAGATCGAAGTGCGGGCGGGTCTCTTTCCAGTACGCCCAGACGTCGTCGCGGAAATAGCCGGTATCGTGGGCGTAGAGAACGGTGTGCTCCCCGTCGGAGATGCCGTAGAAGAGCGGACCTGCCGCGGGATCGTGGATCGAGGGATAGGCCGTCACGGTATAGCGCCCGACGGTCACGGGATCGAAGGGATTCATGACCTCGAATGCCGCCGATCCTTCCCTCTCCGGCTGCGCGAGGACGCCTGCGACCGCCTCCCGGACGGCTTCGGAGCCGCGGAAGGTGATGCGGTAGTCCGGAGGAACGTGCGAGAAACCCACGCGGAGCATCGAAAGATCGGTCGGGTAGAGATGGTCGCCGTGGGTGTGCGTGATGAGACAATCGCGGACCTTCAAAAGATCGAGCCCGTTTCGGTACAGGTGATCGAGGGTATCCGCGGGAAAGTCGATCAGGAGTTCTCCGTCGATGATGGCCTGCGAGCGGGTCCGGAGCGCGCGTCCGCCGATCTGACGGGAGCGGGCACAGCGTTCGCAGTTGCACCAGAGGGCGGGAACGCCTTCCGCCGCCGCGGTTCCGAGAAACTGAAAGAGCATGGGTGCCTCCGTCTTTATGAGATTGCTGCTGCCCTATTATACCATGTTCCCGGGACGCTTGCAAGCCGATCCGCGCAAAAAAAGAGAGCAGGAATCGAACCTGCTCCCTTCGGTTACTGAAACAAGAGACATCCTTGCGCGCGGAAATGCTCGATCCGCTCCCGGAGACGGTCCTCGGTCGAATGGGTGAATTCCGCCAGGCAGCGGAGACAGAAGAACTCCGTCGCGCCGCGGTTGATCATCTTCTTGTGGATGCCGATTTCGTCGTTCGTGAGGGTCTTGCCGCATTTCATGCACTTCGGCTGCTCGTAGAGATTCTCCGCCACGGGTTATTTCTCGACGAGGGTCCCGCGGAAGATGCGGCAGTCGTGGGACTTGATGCCCGTGGAGAGGTGGCCCGTGACGACGCCGGTCTCTTCGCCGGTGAAGATGTCGCGGAACTGGAATCCGTAGCCGGACGCGACGGTCAGGCCGAGGTCGTAGAATTCCACGTCGCCCCAGCTGTCACGGTCGCCGAAGTTGAAGAACGCGAGGACGTATTCGTTGTTCGCAAGGTGCTTGAAGAAGATCGGGCGGTCGCCGTGACCGAGTCTCATCGGAGGACGCGCTTCGGGATCCTGGTTGATGGAGATGAGTTCCTTGTTCTTCAGAAGGTCGAGGTTGTAGTCGTCGATCTTCGAGAGGTCGCCGCCGATCATCAGCGGGGACTGGAACAGGCACCACAGCGCGAAGTGCGTGCGGTATTCGGTGTCGGTGCAGCCGCCGTTCGCAACGTTGCCCTTGCCGTGCATGCCGCAGATCAGCATGTCGATGTCGTTGAAGCAGCAGGGACCGGAGTAGGCGAGCTTTTCGACCTGGCTCATGGCGATGTCCTTGAAGCTGTTGAAGCTGTCGTTGATGTCGCCGGTGGAGCGGTACATGTGCGCGCCGGTGGAGCGGATCCACTTTTCGACCTCATCGGAACCCCAGTTGCATGCGGAGAAGAGGATCTCGCGGCCGGAAGCCTTGAGCGCCATGCCCATTCTGTTGTAGAGGATGGGGCCGTTGGCGAGGCGCGGCTTGTAGCAGAAATCGTATTTCAAAAAGTCGACGCCCCATTCCGCGAAGGTCTTCGCGTCGATGAACTCATAGTCGAAGGAGCCCGGATAACCGGCGCAGGTCCTCGTGCCGGCGCAGGAGTACATACCGAATTTCAGGCCCTTGAAATGCACATAGTCCGCAAGCGCCTTCATGCCGGAGGGGAACTTCACGGGATCGGGGACGATGCGGTCGTCGGCGCCGCGCTGACGGAGGGACCAGCAGTCGTCGATGACTACGTATTCATAGCCCGCGTCCTTGAGGCCCTTTTCCACGATCGCATCTGCGGTGTCGCGGACGACCTGTTCGTTGATGGCTTCGCCGAACGTATTCCAGGAATTCCAACCCATCGGAGGTGTTTTCGCTAACATAATGATTCTCCTTTGTTTCGAGTGTTTTTTGAAATCGTGTCCGCAAAACGGCGCGGTTCACCGGATCCATGATACAACATTTTCGTGAAGTTGTCAAGAAGTTCGGGGAAACTTTCCTCTTCTTTTGGAGATTTTTGCGGGGATCCGTCAGGCGAGCCAGCCGAGGCTTTTGAGCCAGTTTGCCATGAGTCCGGCCCACTGCGCGACATGGGGATTCGACTCCGCCAGGCCGAGACCGTGATAGCCGTGCGGGAAGACGTGAAGCTCATGCGGGATGTTGTGCTCACGCAGGGCCGTCGCGTAGAGATAGCTGTTGATGACGTTGACGCCTTCGTCGTCAGAGGTGTGCCAGAGGAAGGCGGGCGGCGTCTTGTCCGTGACGTTGAGATCGTTCGAGAAGTGCTCGTAGTCCTTGCGCTCGCCGAGGAGATTCACGAAGGAGCCGACGTGCGCGATGTTCGTGTCGTCCGGCATGTGGCAGACGGCATAGCAGAGGATCGTCGCGTCGGGGATCGGATCCTCCCGGTCGACCTCGTCGAGGTCTTCAAAATCGATCGGATCGGTGTAGGTCGAGACGAGTCCGGCGAGGTGACCGCCCGCGGAAGAGCCCATCACCGCGACCTTATGCGGATCGAGGCCGTAGTCCGCGGCGTGATGCCGGACCCAGCGGACCGCGCGGCGCGCATCGAGCAGCTCGAGCGGGAAACGGTGCGGCGATACGCGGTATTCGCATACGAACGCGTCCATGCCGATGGCATTGAAGTATTCGGCATATCCCTTTCCCTCGTGCGGTGCGCGCATCCCGTACCCGCCGCCGGGATAGATCACGACGGTCGCATCGGAAATGCGGTTTGGTGCCGGAAAGTATTCGAGGACCGGTTCTTCGAGGCAGAGACCGGGCGTGTTTTCCCAGAGTTTGATGGTTTCCATGCTTCATCCTCCCAATGGTATCTTAAAATGTTTGATCGAGCCACTTCAAAAGGAGTCCTCCCCACTGTCCGACGGAGGGGTTGCCCGTCGCGAGGCCGAGGCCATGGCTCCCCTTCGGGAAGACGTGGACCTCGTGGGGGATGTTGTGCTGCCTCAGCGCCGTGGCATAGCGATAGCTGTGGATCACGTTCACCACCGGGTCGTCGGAGGTATGCCAGAGGAAGGCGGGCGGCGTCTCG
>JAFPWV010000217.1 GCA_017412675.1 Clostridia bacterium | reverse complement strand
CGCCGTCCCATGGTGTGATCCTTCTGGATTTACGGTTGCTGGATTTCGGCATGTGGCAAACCACCCTTACGAGAGATTATGCCTCTATTATATCACTGTCTACCAACACTGTGCAAGTCAGGATTTTATTCTTTTCTCTTTACCGGTACCCAGATTGCACTGCGGTAATCCGGGTCAATCTTTTCGCCGTTGACACAGTCATACCACTCTACACTGGCATTTCCGCACAGTTCGTACTCCGGATTGCCGGGGAGCCATTCCTGAAAGATCCGCGTGTTCACGGTCTGAAGCGCTTCCGGGATCGGACCGATACAGGGAAACACCGCCCAGTCACAGCGAGGGAATTCATAGACGACCATCCCCTCCGGCACCTCTCCGCCTGTGTATTTCCCGGCGATGAGATAACGAAATTTCCCGCCCCCGATATCATCGATGCAGACACCGTACTCCCCGATGCAGTTGTCCATCAGTGCCTGCTCGTAGGGATTCGCCGGTGCGTTTCCGGCATATACAGGATATGCATACTTCTCGCATATCTCGTCCCAGTACTTGGGAATCTCGGCGTATGCGGTCTCGTTGTCAAACACCTTCTGAAAGCCGATGACCTTGAACGGGAACATCGGTGTGATCTTGTAGTCCATTTGTTTGCCTCCGTGAACGGATAATGTGATTGTCAGGGGAAGAAAGGCGGTGATCGGAGCGCCGCTGCGCACCTGGGAAGGTGTTGCGCCATGGAAGCGGGAAAAGGCTTTCGTAAAGCTCTCCGGTGTTTCATAACCGTATCGCAGCGCAATATCGATCACTTTGTCCTTCGTTTCCTTCAGATCAAGCGCTGCCAGATACATTCTGCGGTTGCGGATGTATTCTCCGATCCCACAGCCGGTCATCAGCGAAAAGCCCTTCTGAAGGAAGAAAGGGGAAAGATACACGCGGTCGGCAACATCCTCCGCACGGATGTTGTCTTCCAGATGATTCTCCATGTAATCGATAGCGGTACGGATGCTGGTGAGCCATTCCATTGTTTGCCCCTCCTTCCCCTGATGCTGGCATTATACTCCGTGAGAAAGGGTTTGTCCTGTCATTTCCTGTTCAGATCTGTCCAAACAAACGGTGATGATTCCGTAATTCATTCCTTCCCGAGCACTCTCCCGAGCACGTCCTGTGCGAGATAGGCCCTGGCCGCGACGGCGCATCCCTCCGCGTTCGGATGTCCGCCCCAGACCGAAAGATGCTCGTCCGGCGCGTCCCTCCCCAGCACCGCGGCAAAGTCGAAGAGCGCGTCCGCCTCTTTCGCGATCGATTCCCGCACGACGCGGTTCACCGCGTACCAGCGCTCCCCGGCGACGCCCGTGAAATCGAACGGCGGCACCGTGAAGAGGATCACCCGGCATCCGGCGGCTTTCAGGGCGCGCACGACGGTCGTCAGATCTGCGATGATCGCTTCTGCACTTCGGTCCCGGCAGAGGTCGTTCACGCCGAGGCAGACGTTCACGACGTCGCACCGCTTGGCCCGCGCCAGCCAGCCCCCGTCCGTTGCCGCGTCGGATGCCCGGGCATATCCGATCCCGAGATCCCACACCGCGAGATCGTTCGGCAGCCCCTCCGCGATCTTCGCCGCCCAATGGGTGTAGCTGTCATACACCGTACCGCAGCCCTGCGTGATCGAATCGCCGAGGAAACCGACCGTCGCGCGTGCCGGATGGTTGCATCCGATCATCAGCGGGACGGGGAAGCGCTTGTCCGCCCGCCATCCGCCGCCGTCTTTCACGACCGTGTTCAGCACCATCTCTTCGTGATACGGATAGCACGCGCCGCGCACGGAGATCTCATAGCACAGATAGTCCTCGTCCCGGAAGGGAAGCGGGATCGGATCGGTGACGAACTCCCCCTCGCCCGTATCGACGGCCCTTTGCATCGCGCCGCCGAAGGTCACGGGGAGCCAACGATCCGGTTCTTCGCCGCGGTTCGCCGTGAGCCCGACGCGCAGGGAGCGGATCTCCCACACCCCGCCGGGATCGTTCGAGCGGCTGATCGAGCCGTCGGCAAAGGTGGAGTCGATGCGGTTGGAGAAGAGCAGGGCGATCGTTTCGCCGCCGCGGGAGAGACGGAACCAGACGCGGCCGGTCCGTTCGACGGGCTCTGGATCCCGGGTCAGGATCTGATTCGCGCTGCCCGTCACGCTGGCGGAGGAGTAGGTTTGATAGAATTCTTCTGCAGTCATGATGTGCCTCCGGAAATGATCTTTCCCTTATTATAGCAGACAACGCCCGAAAAGGGAACGGGATCGGCGAAAAAAACGCAAAAACCTTGCGCGGGGGAGGGAATTGTGGTACAATGAAGGCAGAAATACGACGAACGGAGGCGATCCTATGATCCCCGCACCGCTTTACAAGGACCCCATTTTCAACGGCGCCGCCGACCCCATGGTCATCCGCAAGGAATCTGACGGCAAATTCTATATGTTTTATACCCAGCGCCGCGCCAATCAGCAGGTGGAGGGCGTCTCCTACTGCTACGGCTGTTCGATCGGCGTCGCAGAATCCCCGGACGGGGCGCATTGGCATTACCGCGGCGCGCTCAATCTCGAGTTCGAGTTCGGGCAGAACACCTTCTGGGCGCCGGAGATCGTCTATGACCGCAAGACGGGCCGATATCACATGTTCGTCTCCTACATCCAGGGCGTCTATCTGGACTGGGGAGGCGACGCGCGCATCGAGCACTATACCTCGGAGGATCTCTTCCATTGGACCCGCGAGGGCGGGCTTGCCTTCGGATCGGCGCGGATCATCGATCCCTGCCTCTTTGAGCTGCCCTCCGGCGGTTGGCGGATGTGGTACAAGGACGAGCGGCAGAACTCCGCCACCTGCTATGCCGACAGCCCCGACCTCTTCCGCTGGGAATACCGCGGCATCGCGTGCGGCGACCAGCCCGAGGAGGGCCCGAACGTCTTCTTCTTCGGCGGGAAATACTGGATGATCACGGACGTCTGGGACGGGCTGGCCGTCTATTCCTCCGACGACTGCGAGCACTTCGTCCGCCAGCCGGAGAACATCCTCCGCGAGAGCGGAACGAGGCGGGACGATCAGGGCCGGGGCGCGCACGCGGATGTCTATGTCGCCGGGGACCGCGCGTTCATCGTCTACTTCACCCATCCCGACCCGGTTGACCGTCCGCGGAGCGCGGTGCAGATGGCGGAACTGAAAATCGAAGCCGGACGCCTCACCTGTGACCGCAACGCGGAATTTGACGCCGATTGGCGCACCTGACGGGGAGCGGGCGGAGGGAACTTCCTCTGTCCCGGGCAGCATCGGTCCCGTCGACGCGCTTTCCGTGTTTTTCCGTGTTGACAAATCCCTGCGGCTGTGATATACTGTCTGCACAGAATTCGATACACGGCGGGGGCGGAAATATGCGGAACCGGAAGATCCAGCGGATGCTGCGCAAGTCCGGCGAAAAGGGACTGAGTCCGAAGGACATCACGGGTCTGCTCGATTTGACGCCGTTCGAGGCCGTGAAGGACATCATCAAAAAAGAAAAGGCCGACGCGATCCGCGAGGCGAAGGAGAAGCTCCGCCAGCTCGAAGAGGAAAAAGCCGCGGAGTCAGCCGCATCCGTCCCGCCGCCGGAGCCCTCCCCGGGATCCGAAAAGACGGAGGACAAAACGCCCGACGAACCGAAACCATAACAAAACCGCACGGAACGAAAACTCCGTGCGGTTTTCAAAATTGAGGCAACTTCCGGTTGGGCGGACTTGACAACGTTTCGCTTGACACCCGATTGGTTTTGCGGTATCATGGGTGCGGAATCCAGATGGAAAACCACTCATCGAATCAGAAAGGAAACCGATATGACCGTCTCTGAAAAAATCACCGAACTCCGTCACGTCAAAGGCCTCACGCAGGACGCGCTCGGAGAGCTCCTCGGTGTCACCGGACAGGCTGTTTCCAAATGGGAAACAAGCGCCAGCCTGCCTGATATCCTGCTCCTGCCGAAGCTCTGCGAAATCTTCGGCATCAGCATCGACGAATTCCTTGACGTTCCCGCGGAAGTCCGGCACGTCAACATCACGCGTGATTTCTGCGCTTCTGCCCGACGGAACGGTCGTGCCAGAACCTGCTGCGACGCTGTCGGGCGTCTTTTTGAGCCAGAAAACGACAACTGCGCAAGAGGGAACGTCGTCTCCCTTTCGTCGTCCGAGATCCGCGTCTTCATGAATCAGTGCAGAGGGAAGGATGGCTCTGTTTGCATCTCCGATGACAGCGCGTGCGCGTTCCTGCTCTACGGGCAGGAGATGACGGAAGATCTGCTGTCCGTGAATGCGGCCGATCTCACCGAACTCTTCGATATTCTCACGGATGACCGCGTTCTCTCTCTTTTGAGGGTGACTTCCGTCGACCGTGCCGTACCACTCGCAGCGCTGAAGGAAGCGTCCGGTCTCGGCGATGAGGAGATCCGTCCGATCCTGCTCACGCTTACGGAACGAAACATCCTCGGCGTCGGCTGGGATTTGGAAAACCGCCGCGGGTATCTCCGCATGGAGGGCTTCGCGGGGGTGATGATGATCCTCGCCGGATGCCGCGGGGACCATTGCGGCGGGACAGGCTTCAACACCGTCTGGATGAACTGCACGTACAACTGACGAAGAAAAGGCCGACGGATTGCGTCAGCCTTTTTTGCATTCCTCATCCCAGATGCTGATACCGGAGATGGCGGTAGACTTCCGCCGCCGCTTCCTCTGCCGAGAGATCACCGGAGCAGAAATCGTTCATCACGTTCCATGTCTCGAGAGTGGATCCGGTTGAGTTCCGGCAGCCGTGGGAGTAGAAATTTCCGAGGATCTCCTCCATCCGCTCCGCAATTCCGGCCGCTTCCTTCGATATCATTTTGTCGCTTGACTTTCCGCTGTAATACCGCATCATGTCCGGCCAGAACGGCGTGGAGAACAGATGCGTGTTATACCGGTTTTCTTCCGAGGTAAGCGCGGTCAGAAACTGAAAGATGAGATCCCGCCGCGGGGAGTTCGGATTGATGACGATCACGACATTGGTACGGATCGTCGACTTTGTATCAGGAGACGCGGCGGGAAAGGCGACGGGCAGGATTTCGGGAGAATGCAGGAGCTTTCCGGACATATCGAAGATGTTGTATGCGTGCATCGAGACGAACAGGGGATTGTCCCCGATGAGGATGCCCGCGTCCCGGTATTTCCGTAGCCGGGTGAAGAACGCATCGATGTCCTCCTTCATCTCCTCGGGCGGCGCTTCCGTGAAATCGTATTTCGCGAGGAGGGAGGACTGCAGCATGGAGAGCAGACTCACCGGCTTGAGACCGCCGGCCCCGGTCGAGAGGAGGCTGTAGATATCCTGACCGCAGAGAACATCGGCGATCTGCCAGAGCTCGTCGAGCGTGAATGGATCCGTTTCGCTCTCAAAGGAGGGCTCGATGCCCAGCGCTTCGGCGGCGTCCCGGTTCATGCCGGGAATGTGAAACGAATATTCCACCGGGAGCGCGGTGAGTTTTCCGTCTGTTTCGAGGATCTCCTTCGCGCCGGGGAGCATGTCGTCGAGGTTGGCCCGGAGCCCGGCGTCCTCGTAGAGATCGACGTATTGCCCGTACCGGATGATCGATTCGAGAAGGATGGCGACGGATTCCGGCTGCGAGCCGAGCAGGATCAGGTCGTAGTCGTCGTCCTGCGCCAGCATCTTCGCGTTGATCTTGTCGTAGAACTCAAACGTATCGAACTGCACGACCGTACAGGGAATATCCCTCACGGCGGATGACATTCCCAGCGCGCGCTGATATTCAAAATCGTTTGTGAGCATCTTGAGGCTCTGTCCTCCGTCCGCGCGGCGGTACAGGACCGGTGTCCCGTCATCCCAGAGCACGAGGACGCTGTTTCCGGAAACAAACATCTTCACCGGGACCTTCGCACCGGCGGGAGGTCTCAGGCGCATGATCTGCTCGTGTCCGGTTTTTCCGATCCGGTAGAGCATGATGTCATACGCCATGTAAACGGTTTTCCCGTTCGCATCGGCAGCGGCGCATTCCCGTTCGGAGAGGGGCACGAGCTTACGCTTATTCAAATCGAACCGATATAGGAGCGACCCGTTTGCATCGGATGAGACAATCGCGGCGACGGCTTTGGCGTCGATCCACTTGGCTTGTGTGACGCGCTCGCCGCCGGAAATCGGAATCTCAAATCGCTCCCAACGGTCCCGCTCATAGAGGAAACAGGTTTCCCCATCCGTTATCAGCAGCCTGCCGTCCAATGCGTCGAGACACAGAATATCTCCTGCATCGGGCAGGGGGATTTCTCTGTCAGCGGACGGCGCATTCCCGTCGACGCGAAACGAACGGATCGAGTTGGCATCGAGGATCCAGAATACATCCCCGTCCGCGGCGGCAAACCGGGCATCCTCGCAGAGGCCGTCGAGCGGACTTTCCTCGCCTGAGGTAAGATCGACAAGGAAAACGTCGCCTTCTGAGATGCCGATCATCAAGCTGCCGTGCGCGGCGATATCCGTGCAGACCCGGCCTTCACCGACGATCCCGGAACCTGAAGCCAGATCATAGCGGTCCGTATCATTCCCTGTACAGCCTGCGAGGAGAAACAAAACGGCGAGGAGAAAGAGGATACGGTTCATTCTATGTGCGTTCATAGATGTCCCTTCCTTTCACGACCGTCCTCCCGACCCGGATCTCGTCGTCGAACAGCGTGAAGTCTGCGCGGGCGCCGGGCGAGAGTGTCCCGCGATCCCGGAATCCCATGATCCGCGCGGGGGAGGCCGTGATCATGTACACCGCGTCGACGAGGGAGATCCCCGCCCCGACCATCGTGCGCACGAGGCGGTCCGCGGTGGCGACGCTTCCGGCAAACGCGCTCCGGTCGGTCAGCTTGGCGACGCCCTCCTCGACGATCACCGGCAGGCCGTTTTCTTTTGCCCCAAGGATCGACGTCCCCTCCGGCATCCCCGCCGCGCGCATGGAATCAGTCACGAGTGCGAGACGCTCCCGGCCCTTGAACTTCACGGCATAGCGGAGAAGCTCCGGCGGAAGATGGCATCCGTCCGCGATCAGCTCCGCCGTCATCCCGTCAAGGTAATACGCCGCTTCGAGCACGCCCGCGACCCGGTACGCGTTGACCCGGTGGACGGTGCTCATGCAGGAATAGAGGTGCGTGACGTGGGTGAAGCCCATCCGGTACGCGCGCTCAACGTCGGCGAAATCGGCGTCCGTGTGCCCGATCGAGGGCAGGATCCCGCGCGTGGTGAGCTTTTTAGCAAACGGTTCGGCTCCCGGCAGCTCCGGCGCGGCAGTCCAGCGGAGGATGCGGTCGGAGGCAGCGAGGATCGCGTCGGTCTCCTCCTCGTCGAAGGGATGGATGAAGCGGTCCTCCTGCGCGCCCTTCTGCGAGACGGCGAGGTACGGCCCCTCGAGGTGCAGCCCCGGCATGTCCGGCAGATCGGGATCATCCCGCACGGCGTCGAGCGCAGCGGCGGAGGTGACGATCCGGGCGGCGTCGACCGAGGTGGTCGTCGGGATGAGGGTCGTCGTGCCGTGCACCGCGTGCATCCGGGCAGCGGTCCGGTAGGCGTCGGGCGTCCCGTCGAGGAAATCCGCACCGCCCGCACCGTGGGTATGGATGTCGATCCACCCGGGCGAGAGATACAGCCCCGCCGCGTCGAGCACCCGGTCCGGGCAGGCGTCGAAGGGGCGCTCGTCCCGCGTCACGGCGAGGATCGTCCCGTCCTGGAACCAGACGTCGAATCCCTCGAGGATCCGGTCCTCCCCGACGATGCGGGCGTTCGTGATCGTTGTCGTCATAGCGCGGCGAGCTCCGTTTCCCGGCCGTCCGCATCCATCGAGCGGATCAGCGCGTCAATGACGAGGACCGGATAGACCAGCTCTTCCGGCGTCTGACGGACCCGGCCTTCCCGCAGCATCGCGGCGATCTCCTCGAGCTCCGGCATGAAGTAGTCCGCGCCGAGGTCGATCCGCTCACACGCGACGCCGTAGCCGCCGAGGTAGATGGTGATCGAGTATCCCGTCCCGAAATAGGCCGTGACGTCAAAGGACGGATAATGGAATACCGCGGGGACCCCGTCGCCCTTCTGCTTCGCCTCGATCGAGACGATCCCCTGGCCGAAGACCTCCGTCACCATCTGCACGAGGTGCTGGGAGTAGAACCAGAAATTGCCGTAGTCGTTCACGAGGTTGACCGGCGCTGTGACGTGTCCTCCCGTGACCGATCCGGCCTTCTCCCGGGCAAGCGCTTTCATTTTCACCGTTCCCGATGCGCCCGCGAGCGAAGAGCCGCCGCAGAGCAGAAGATGCTTCTCATGCGCGAGCTTCACGAGCTCCCGCGCGTCGTCGACCGAGGCCGTGATCGGCTTGTCGATCCAGATCTTCGCCCCGTCGGATAGATAGGGAAGGGCATACGGAAGATGCCGTCCCCCGTGCCGCGCGGTGATCATCACGGCATCCGCTTCGCCGACGTAGGCCGCCGGATCGGTCGAGGATCGGCTCACCGCCGTCTTCTCCATGACCGCGCGGTTCGAGGCCTCGTCCCCCATGATGCCGATGAGTTCGAGATCGGGGAAGCGCATTTCCCCCGAGAGCGGCGCGAGAACGGAGGCAAATCCCGCGCAATGGCTGTTTTCCGAGCCGAGAATGGCGATCTTGTACATACGCTCACCTCATTTCGTCACGGGCAAGGGATTTGCCGCGTGAGCCAGTTCCATGATGCGGATCTGCTGGATGAGCCGCTCGGGCTTGATGAGCAGCTCCGCCCCGGCCGTCAGATGCTCGTAAAGGTTTCGGTAGAAGATCTTCGGCCCGGCGTCGAACGCGTTCCCCGTGAGATCCTCCTCGAACTCGTGCCACGTCAGCTTTTCCGAGCAGTACGCCGGGGAGATGCCGTCGTCGCGGTTGATCGGCTCGAACGTGAACGCGGGCATCGGCTTGTCGTCGAAGTACTTCCAGCGGATCTTCGATATGGTGGCGGAGAGGGAGCCCTTCTGCGCGGCGATCCGGTAGGTGAAATCGCTGTATGCGTCGGACGGATTGATCTCGAGGTCGATGAGCGGCCGGTCCGGCGCAGTCAGGATGAGCTTCGCGTAGTCCTCGGCGTCCCCGGCGGAGTTGATGCGCTTCAGGACGGAGAAGACCTCTGGCATCCCGTCGTAATCGAGCAGCGTCAGCGCCTGGTCGAGCGGGTGCGGCCCGGTGTTCTGGAGGCATCCGCCGTAGTAGCGGAGCGAGGTCTGCCAGTCCCAGCGGCGCTGGAAGCCGGAGAAGCGGATCGTGATCTGTTCGACTTTGCCGAGAAGCCCCGTCGCGAGGATCTCCCGGATGCGGGTGAAGTACGGCGCGACGCGGGACTGCTGGAAGACGGTGAGCGTGACGCCGTTTTCCTTCGCCGTGCGGATCATGTCCTCGCACTCCATCGCATATTTCGAGAACGGCTTCTCCGAGACGACGTTCTTCCCATACCGCAGGGCTTCCATGGTGACGGGATAGTGCAGGTGGGAAAAGGTCGAATTCACCACGACATCGACGTCGTCCCGCCGGAGAATCTCGCGGAAATCGCCGGTGACGTCGCACCCGTATTCTTCGGCGGCACGCGCGCGTCTCGCGTCGATTGTCTCAGCGACCGCGACCACATCATACCGTTCGCGTCCTTCTTCCGAGCGGAAATACGCGCCATGGATGTCGCGTCCGCTGCGTCCCTGTCCGATGATGGCGACTCTGAGTTTTTTCATGTTCGTTTCCTTTCTGCGGGGGAAGCCCCCGGTTTGCGTTGTTTGAGCTTCTATAGAAAATTACAGCAGTTTCTCGCCGCTGTCGGGATCGCAGTACAGAACGGCGTGCGGATGCGTGCGCAAAATCGTCGCGGGGCATTCCTCCGAGATCGGCCCAGTGACGGTGCGGAATACGGCCTCGGCCTTTGACGGCGCGGGAACGGAGCAGAACATCGCACCGGCACATGTCAGGGCGGGGATCGTCAGCGTCAGGGCATACCGCGGCACGTCGTCGATCGCAGGGAAGCACCCGTCGTGGACCTGCTGCATCCGGCAGACCTCGTCGAGCGGGACGCGCTTCACGAGCACCGGATCCCGGAAATCGGCGACGCCCGGGTCGTTGAACGCGATGTGCCCGTTTTCCCCGATCCCGAGGACCGTGATGTCGACCGGATGGTCGTCGAGGAGCGCGGCATACCGGGCAGCCTCCTTCTGTGCGTCCTGCGAGGGATCGATCAGATTGACCGATTTCAGGGGAACGAGCGCGAAGAGGTGTTCCGTCAGATACGATGCGAAGGACTGCGGCGCGCCATGCGGCAGACCGACGTATTCGTCCATGTGAAAGGCGTTGACGCGGCTCCAGTCGATCCCCTCTTCCTCCGCGAGGGCGGCGAGGGTCTCATTCTGCGAAGGCGCGGCGGCAAAGATCATGTTGATCTCGTCTTTCCGGGCGAGCAGGCGGCGCATTTCGACGGCAATGTCACAGGCTGCGGCGCGTCCCATCTCGTTCCGGCTCTTCAGGATGCGGACCGTCAGGCGGTCCTTGATGAATGCTTTCATATCGTCCTCCCGTCAATCTTTCGTCACATAAGAGAATCCCGCGAAGCCGAACGGCTCGATGCGGCTGAGGCGGATCATTCTGCCGTCGATTTCTCCGGTACATCCGACCCAGCGCACCGCTCCGGGTTCCGCGCCGAGCGTCACGACGGGCTCCTCGATCGCGTCCGGGAAGAGGTTCCACA
Organism: Clostridia bacterium; assembly: GCA_017412675.1. Taxonomy (GTDB): domain Bacteria; phylum Bacillota; class Clostridia; order Oscillospirales; family CAG-272; genus UMGS1696. Next base: position 16,154 of record JAFPWV010000217.1, on the reverse strand, counting down.
GCCCGACTGCCGTGGTGTTCCCGCAGACCGATTCCATGAGGTAGAGATCGGGATTGCCCGCGCAGTCCGCCGGGATCCGGATCGTTTCCGGATACGCCTCGCCGATCCAGTTCCCCTGTTCCATCAGCTCGCGGTGGCGGGTGTAGCTGCGGAAGAAGGTGCATCCGCTGTCCCCCCCGGCTGTCGGATAGACGAGGAACCGCGCGCCGTCCGGGTTTTCATACCGGTAGACCGCGGGTGAGCTGTCTGCGAAGCGCGTCAGGATCTCCGCCTCCGACTTCGGGACGATCTCGCGGATCCCGTGAAGCCCGGCGATGAAGGGAACGATCTCGTCCCCGACGTGCTCGGGCGATTTCGCGGGGATGAATTCCCCGAACGATGCTGCTCCGACGTCGTATCCCGCCTCCGTGAGGATCTGTGCGGCCTTTGCGTCGAGAACGGCTCCATAGCGGAGGGCTCTTTCCCATTCCGGATGATCGTCGATACAGCGCGCGTTTTCGCCGAAGAGGACCGGGATCCCGCCGTCAAAGGAGACCGGGACTGACGCGTCGGTGAGTGAACGGATCGAGAGCCCGCGGAAGGCCTCGTATGCTTCCGAATAAGCGTCGAAGGGCGATCCCTCCGGGAGGTTCATGCGCCGGAAGACGGCCGGGTCCTCAAGCGGCACGAATCCGATCCCCGCCGCCCCGCCGAACATCGCTTCGATCTCGCGGGCAAGCGGCGCATTCCTGACGTGCCGGTCGATGTAGCCATGCTCGTAGCGCGGAGAAGAGGCGTAGTCCATCATGTACTTCATCGCGCCGGTGAAGCAGCCGTCCGCGCGGCAGATCTGATCGGCACATTCGAGATAGGCCGACGGCGTGACGAAGCGCGGGCGGGGATAAACGTCCCCTTCGAGAAGGACCTCCGCGCGTCCGGCATGTGTTTCCATCGCCCAGCGCCGCGCCTGATGTGCCTGCATCCGCTCGAGGGTGACGACGGCGGAGAGCTCGGCGCCGCTCTTTGCCCAGTACGGCGCGCCGATGAGACGAACGTACGGATCGTTGTCCCCGGCGAGCGCGTCGGCGATTTCCATGAAGTCCGCGCCGTCCATTCCGATGGCTGTGGGAGCCGCGCAGATCCCGATCCGGCACTTCGGATTGACCCGATCCACAGCAGCCCGGATCTCACGGGCGAGCCGGAGCAGGTCGCCGCCCATCAGTTCCCGCCATGCGTCACGATACCGGTTTGCCCCTCCCGAAAAGACGCGCGCGGCGACCTCTTCGATGCTGCATTCTTCTCCGACGAGGTCACAGTACCGCCGCAGATGCTCCGGACAGAGGCATCCCGGCCAGATCCCGTCGCCGTGCGCGTTCATCCGCCAGTCGTCGTCGATCACGATGAGCTTCGCCCCCGCTTCCGCCGCTCTTGCCGCCCACCGGCATACGTCCGCGCGGAAGAGGGCATCGGCGCAGCAGAACCCGCCGTTCGATTCCCGCCCCGTGATGCTCACGAAGGGCTGATAGGCGTAATCCCCGCGTCCGACGCCCATGCCGTGCCCCATGGTCTCCCCGAGCCACACGCCGACGTCGAGCCCCGCGGCCTCGTATTCCGGGATGAGCGCGGCGATTTGGTCCATGAAGGCGTCCGCATCGATGCGGTATCCGTCCTGCGTCGGTTTCATCGAACGGGGCAGGGCGAGCAGGACCCGGTCAGCCCTCGCGCGCTTCAGTTCGCCGAGCGTTCCCCGGCTGTCAAATCCTTCCCGGATCATCACCGGGATCGTTACGGTGTACATCGTTCCTCCTTCGGGCATTCTCCCGCGTATTTCCGATTCCGCAGCTGCTTCTTTTCCTTGATTATACCATACTCCCCGCGCATTTGCCAGATTTTTATAAAATTTCAACAAAAAAAGCGGAGAAAACCGAATGGAGTTCTCTCCGCGGAATATCAGCCGTCGACGATGCGGGACTTTGCGAGGCTTGCTTTGTGAAAGTAGATGAAGGTGATCGTCGAGCAGACCAGCCACCCGGCGGGATATCCCATCGCGATCGGGATGATCTCGTTTGCGATGAAGTTCGCCATGATATAGAGATAGATCTGCCGGAACACGACGAATGAGAAGAGCATGATGATCATCGGCGCGCGGCTGTCTCCGGCTCCCCGGAGCGCACCCGAATAGACCTGGTTCACGCAGCAGAGCACATAGAACGGCGAGATCGCGCGTAGCAGCATCGATCCGTATGCCACGACCTCCGGCTTGGCATTGAAGAACGCCACGAAATGCGGCGCGAAGAGGAGCACCGGAATCATGATGACCACCGTGGAAGCCGCCGCCATCCCGAGGGAGATCGCCACGCCCCGCTTCGCCCGGTCCACCTGATTCCGCCCGAGGTTCTGCCCGACGAAAGTGGTCGAGGCGAGCGCGATGGACTGCATCGGAAGGAAGAGAATCTGGTCGATCTTGTTGTACGCCGTCCAGCCGGCCATGACGTCGGTCTGGAAGTAGTTGATGTAGGACTGCACGAAGATGTTCGAGAAGGCCGTCACCGCCATCTGAAGCGCCGCCGGGATGCCGATCTTGAAGATTTTCCGGAGCATTTCCCATGAGATCCGGAGCTTTTTCGGGATCAGCCGGATGCAGGACCGCGAGCGCGCCAGCGTGATCAGCACGAGGACCGCCGAGACGCATTGCGCGATGACCGTCGCCCAGGCCACCCCCGCGACGCCCATATCGAACGCGAGTACGAAGAGCAGGTCGAGGACGGTGTTGAGGGTCGCCGAGACGCAGAGAAAGAGGAATGGTCTCTGCGAATCTCCGACTGCCCGGAGGATCCCCGCGCCGATGTTGTAGACCATCAGTCCGACGACGCCGGAAAAATAGATCGTGAGATAGGTGATCGCCTCGGGACGCACGTCGGCCGGAGCCTTCATCATGTCCACCAGGTGCGGCGCCATGAGAACGCCCGCGACCGTGAAGAGCGCCGCCATGATGAGCGTCATGAGGAGCGCGGTGTGGACGGTCAGGGAGACCTTTTCCTCGTTCTTCGCGCCGTAATACTGCGAGATCACGACACCGGCACCGCTCGCCAGACCGAGAAAGAAGCCGATGAGCATGTTGATGATCGGCCCGACGCTCCCGACGGCGGAGAAGGCTGCGTTCGAGACGTAGTTCCCGACCACCCAGGTGTCGACCATGTTGTAGAGCTGCTGGAAGATATTCCCGATGAGGAGCGGAAAGGCAAAGGTGAGAATGTGCCTCACGATGCTGCCTTCCGTCATATCCACGTCTCCCCGTCGGAAGCGCCCGAGGGGCGAGGTCTTTGTCTCTGCTGCCATCATCCGTACCGTTTCTTAAAAGTTTACTCCAAAGTATAATAATACGCTCTCCCCCGCACAGGATCAAGTCTTTTTCGTGACCATTTGATGACAAAACCGCGGATAAAATGTGAACGCGACGCGTTTTTCCGGCATAAATCCGCAAGAATCCTTGATTGATAAGGCTTTCCGAAACCGGATTTTCTTAATGTGTGGCATAAGTCCGCATATTTACCAATTTTTCTACCAAAAAATCTGGTAGGATTCTGGTAAATCATGAGCCTGTCAGAAATCGGGATTCAAACTTGCTCATCGTTGCCGCTTTGTCCTCCGGCATCGCTTCCGCGTATATATCCAGCGTTGTCCGGGCATTTGCATGTCCGAGGATTTCCTGCACCGCTTTCACGTTCGGCTCTACGCCCACAAGCCGGGAGGCGACCGTGTGACGGATATCATGTGCAGAGAACAGCGGGACCAATAGAGGCTCCCGTCGTTCGGCGCACGCTCGTTCCGTCTCGTTTTGATTGTACAAGGTCGCCATACGCGAAAGAGCATAGTCGACATTGCCTTTGCGACAGGGATTTCCGTTTCTCGTCCAGAAGACGAAACCGGATATGCCGTCAACTTCTGCGGGACAGAACCCTGTACGCAGACACGCTGCATATTCCTGACGCAAAGCATCCCGAACGCTCTGTATCATGGGGATCTCTCTCCGACTTGCTTCCGTCTTCGGCGGGTTGATAAAGTAGTCGCAGGTACTGCCCAGTCTCTTTCCAAAACCAAGCGATCGACAAATGCGAATGACGTTTCTCTTGAAATCAATATCGGGCCACGTCAGCCCGCATAACTCGCCTACCCGAAGACCTGTACCGAACAAGACTGTCAGCATCGAGCGCCATTTTTTACAGGATTTTTCCGCCATGACGAAATCAAGGAATCGTTCCTGTTGCTCTGGCGTCAAGGATTTCATCGTTCGCTCTGTCTTTCTGTGACGCTTGAGTTCCCCGAGGATGCCGTTTGCCGGATTTGTCCGGACAAACCCATCTCTTACGGCAAGTTCAAACATGGAGTGAAGCACCGCATTGATGGGAACAAGCGATGAAGGAGAGAGGCCTTTCTCTCGAATCAGAGACAGATACAGAGATTTGATCTGACTGTACCGGATATTGCCGACCGGACAGTGTCCGATCACGCCTTGTATATGCCGCTCATAAATTCCCTGGTACATAGCCCGTGTCGTTTCCCGTAAATCGGACTTTGTGCCGGAATACACACGGAACAGATCATCAACAGTCGTTCGGTTCGCTGCGTGAGTATCGATCCCAAATGCCTCGTTATCACGAATTTCCTTCTCCAACTCACGAAGAGATTTTTTCCGCTTTTTTCCTTCCGGTACCCCGTCCGTTTCGTTCAGCCTCCAGGAGTAAACGCTGATCTGCCTGCCGGAAAAGCTATCTTTATACCGGTATTCATATCGTCCATCCGATCTCTGGTATTCACCGTCCTTCAACACTCTGCCTTTGTGATCTTTTCTCTTTTCCATCGTAGTTCTCCTTTCCTTTCCGACTTGAAAGGGAGAACCCCGCGCAATATTGTTATACCACGCGGAGCTCTCAATGTCAAGTGATGTTTGAAAAAGTTACAGACGGTTTACCCCGGCGAGATAGTTTTCAAAGACCGGTCTTTTGATATAGTGCCGATTTCCGATCCAGATCAGCCAGTCGGCATCTTCATTTTCATGGATGACCTGACGAAGCCGCTTTTCTCCAATTCTGAAATATTGTATCGCCTCTTCAAAGCTCAGCGTGTACTTGTTTGCCAATTCCGCGAAATCATACGTTTTCTTTTGTGCCATCGAAATCCTCCTCATATCTAAAAAAATAGTTCAGACTTTCCACGTTTGAGCTTATCTCATCATCACCGTCGTTTTTAGCTCACCTCCTTCTGTCCGATCCGTCCGATTAGCGCGATATGTCCGATATTATCGGACATATCGGATGTATCGGATCGATCGGTCTCGCCGGGATCGCTCACGATGACGTCAACCAGAAACTGTAGAGAAATGCGTTTCACGTTGTTCCGTTTTGGAAGAATCTGATATGCGACCTTGTAGTAGTTTTTCAGCATCGTGCGGTTGGCGTTCATGATCCGGATCAGAACATTGGCCGTCAGGTCCAGACTCGATGTCCGGGTTTTCAGTTCCTGAAGGAGTTCCGCCGCCGTGCCGATCCATTCTTCCTTTTCTTCCGTGAAATCACGGACGAGCTGCAGCACTCGATCGTGTTTCGGCGGTTCGGCGTCTTCGAGGTTGGAGCTGACCAGGTCCCAGCATTTCTCCTCCGGGTGGAAGCGCAGACTGAAGTGCAGGTCTTCGATATCACGCCCGGTTCCGTAGAAGTCGGCGAATTCGGAAAGACGCTTGTCCTTCTTCAGAATGAAAGAAGAATCCGCACAGCCCATCAGCCCCGTCGTTCCGGAGATCATGTCAAAGGGATCACTGGACGGTTGCTTGCGGGTGTGGTGGATCAGGAGGATCGCAATGTGAAACCGGTCGGCGATGCTTTTCAGGATCGACATGGTTCTGTAGTCTCCGGCGTAACAGTAATTTTCGGATTTCATGTCCCGGATCTTCTGGAGCGTATCGATCAGAACAAAGTTCACTGCCGGACGCTCAGCCAGGAAATTGACGAGCTGTTCCTCAAGTCCGTTTCCGATCATCTCCGCTTCCGTGACGATCCAGATCTTTCCGGTGTGCCCGTCCGTCACGTCCACCAATCTGCGCTGTACGCGGGAGAGCGGATCTTCGAGACTGAGGTACAGCACCTCGCCCGGGTGACAGGGAAAGTCCCAGATCGGCTGACCGGTGGAGATGCGGTGTGCCATCCAGAGGGCAAGCCAGGACTTTCCGGATTTGGAAGGACCGGCGAGAATGTGCAGGCCGGTGGAGATCAGTTTGTCCACCAGGAAGACCGGCTCGGAGAATTCCATGTCCATGACTTCATCGGCGGAGAACACGTCGAATTGTGTGTTCTTGATCCCGAGCATTCGGCACAAATGGCGGATCGCCTTCTCCGGTGTGTCGAAGCTGTTGTTGATCATCACATAGTCCACCACGTCGCCGCGGAGATTACAGGATTCACAGTACCACAGGATCTCAGCCTGAATGCCGCAGCTGCGGTGGCACTTGGGACAGACGGTGAGGGCGGGCGGCCAGTATCCCACATGGTCCGCTTTCAGATAGTCGATGAAATGACCTCTGAGCTGGGAACGCAGGTTCTGATACGTCTGATTCATTGTGTCCTCCTTGTTGTACAGGATTGTTTTGCTGTCAATGGTTCTCCTTTCTCTCTCCGGACGGCGGGACCGTCCCTTTGGTTATGCGGAGAATAAACAAGTTTTTGCAAGCAATGCTTCCGGGGCCCCGAAAACAATTTGGCAAGCAATGCCGCTTGCCGTCAAAAATGTGAAAATGATCGTTCCGACGGAACTCCCATTTCTCATTTTTCTGCTTGATGGGGGTGGCCCCCATACCCCTTTGACAGAGCCTGCGTCTCTGGCTGCGCACCAAAATCGGCGCTTCATGCAAACAGGCACCCATGGTTTTCCTGGGAGTGCCTGACAACAGAAATCGGAAATATGGGTTATTCAGAAAAGGTTTTAACACCATACCCCCTTGAAATTGAAACTGTTTTGTGCTAAAATAAAGTGGACTTCGGATTTTCTCCACTATGGAGGTTGAACATGCAATACATCAAACGAGATCTGGAAAGAAAATTCCTTCATATGAGTTCTGCTTTCAAAGCGGTGATGGTTGTCGGCGCACGGCAGGTCGGAAAATCGACCATGCTGAAGCACCTTGCGGAGGGCCAGAACAGAGCTTACGTTACGATGGACGATTCCCAGCTTCGGGATTTTGCACGGACAGAGCCGAAGCTGTTCCTGCAGACCTACGAACCGCCGATCCTGATCGATGAGATTCAGAAGGCGCCGGAGCTCTTTGAGGAAATCAAGATCCTCTGTGACAACAGCGACGAGCGCGGGCAGTTTTGGCTCACGGGCTCTCAAAGCAAAAAGCTTGTGAAGAAAGCCGGGGATTCTCTGGCAGGCCGTCTTTGCATCCTGAAAATGTACAGCCTGTCCGCGAGAGAAAAACTCGGCGTCGAGTCGGCGGACGAGCTGGAGTTTTCGCTGAAGGCCCTGATCGCCCGGCAGAAAACATTTCCTGCCAACAACATCCTCGTCACCTTTGAAAACATTTGGCGGGGCGGTCTTCCCGACGTGCAGGAAAAGGACGAGGAGCAGCTCGGCGAGTATTTCAATTCCTATATCGAAACCTATCTGATGCGGGACGCCGTGGACGATTACGGCATCGCCGACACGGAGGGCTTCCGCAAATTCCTGCGCGTGTGCGCCGCGTTTGCCGGACAGCTTGTGAACTACAACGATCTCGGTGTCTCCGCAGGCGTCTCCGGCGCGACCGCGAAGGAGTGGGTGAAGATCCTGCAGTCGATGGGGATCGTCTTCCTGCTCGAGCCCTATGCCTCCAACGAACTCAAGCGGCTGACCAAGACGCCGAAGCTGTATTTCTGCGACACCGGCTTTTGCGCGTACCTGTCCTCCTGGACGACGCGGGACGTCCTGATGAACGGCGCGGCGAGCGGTCACTACTATGAGAATTATGTGATCGCCGAACTCCTGCGGCACTACGCGTACGGAAAAAATAAGGTCAATCTGAATTTCTACCGCGATAATAAGATGAAAGAGATCGACCTGATCATCGAGGAAAACGGTGTCCTCCACCCGGTGGAAATCAAGAAAACCGCCGTCCCTGACAAAAGCGCACTCAAGGCGTTTTCCGTTTTGGAAGACGCGGGCCGCGAGGTCGGAGGCGGAGCCGTGATCTGCATGTCGGACCGGGTACTTCCGCTAAACGAAAACAATTTCATCATGCCGTCTGGGATCATCTGATCGTGTATCCGGGTTCGGGAACGAAAGCAAATGATATGGGCTTCAAACAGTTTAATCGATCTGTTTGATCCTTTTCTGGCATGCCAGGAGCTGTTTTCTTTCAGTATTCATCTTGACGTTCATATAGAAAACCTTATGCTGTTTTTTCCGCGGAAGGGCATCACCCTCCCGCGGATCTTTTGTTGTTTGCTGTTTTGCCGTTTGCTCCGGATGCCGTTCCTGCCCCCTGTTTCAAAGCGGCGTCGCATCGCTTACGCATGGTTTTGCGGTCATGGCGATGTCGTATCCGATCCGGTCGGTCGTTTGATTTTCAATGAGCTGCGCAAATATTTTCGTTCTTTGCGAGAGGAATTATAGCAAACCTCTTGCACGAAGTCAATAGATATGATATAATTATTCCGAACTCTCTATTTTGATCGCTATTTACTTCTATTTTCCAAGAAAATTTCTGGAGGTCCCATGTTTTCTTTTCGCGCATCGTTTTGGAATACGGACGTCTATATCAACGGGCATGAAAAATACGCCGCCAATGAGATCCTGACGGCGTATCTGAATGCGGTCGAATCCATTCTCCGCATCAAGGGGATTGATGATTTGAAAGACTTGCAGCACGATCTGACGATCGAGGCGGATATGTCTTGCGATCTGATTCAAAGTTATAACAGCCATGTCTGGAAGGCGGCGGAGATCTTCGATCGCCTGAACGAAGCGATTGACCGACTGCCGCCGTATGACCGTATCTTTGTCCGCGGGCACGATTCGCTTCCCGATCTGCTCAATCGATACGACGAACTGTTTGTTCACAATACTTCGACTGACGACATGTCCGATGCGGAAGAATCGAGGATCGTCCACTTTGTTCCGGATGTCGGAAGGATCGAATGGCCGGAACCGGATCTGCCGGAATCCGCGACCGAATTCAACGAGATGCTTCATTCTTTCTTCGGGGAGTATCTCGATTTTCTGGCTGCCTGCAGGGAAGTGAAGAAAACATACGCGCCGTTTATCACTGAAGTGCTTCACCGTGACTCCGCCTTTCCGGACACGCACACGCTGGCGAAGATGTTTGATGAATTCGAGGGAAAGATGGGGCATCCTTTTCAAAAGATGAAATGTCGGATGGGCGGTTTTGCCTATAAGCCGCAAAAGGATGCGGACGGGCAAATGATTTTCTGTGAGCAGATCGAATTCCTGGATCTGCGTTCTTTCCTGTATTATGATTTCTGGAACGGTCTGCGGCTCAACCGTTTGCCGACGAAATGCAGGCTGTGCGGGAGGTATTTTCTGCTCGAGGGAGGCAGATACAGTCCGTACTGTTCAAATCCTCTGCCGGACGAGCCAGACAAACCGAGATTCGGCGGAGCCGAACTCGTGGAATTCGCGCGCGGCGCGAACTTCCGCACCTGCCGGGACGTTGGCTCGAAGCGACGTTATGACGACCGTTGCAAAACCGATCCTGTGTGGCAGACCTACAACCGGGCGTACAAGGCACATTACGCACGCTACATGAAAAAGAAAATGACAGCCGGGGAGTTCGAGGTGTGGTCAAGATATGCGTCCGAGCTCCGCGACCGTGCGGCGGGGGGATTGATTCTGTTTGAAGACTTTCGCAGGGAAATCAGAGAGTAGGGAAGTACCGGCAACAAATGCAACAATTGTCAGTTTGGCTTAAGAATAATCAGGCGAATGACTAACAGACAATTGCTTTCGCGTGATAAAGCGGCGAAGCGATTGTTAACCAAATGAAAACAAATTGCGAATCAGATATAAACTAAAAAATAAACTACTTGCGCTTTCTTCGCGGTTAAGTTATAATCAACCTGTTAGAAAAATCCCGGATTTGTCTGCGGGCATCTGACCCATCCCGCCGTCTGCGTGACTTCCGCGCGCAGACAACCGATCCGGCTGACGCATGATCCCGTACCCTTATGTTCCCTTCATTAATTAAATATCATTCTGTTTTGCGGCGTAAAAACCGCAGAACACCAGGAGGAAACCGCATGAAAACCACAACGATGAAGCGCACTCTCGCACTGCTGCTCGCTCTGGTGATGATGTTCGGTCTGTATCCCATCTCGGCGATCGCCTATGATGTTGAAGATGCAGAACCGGAATACACCGAGCAGGCAGAAGATGTCTACGTCGAACCCGTATCGGCAGAAGACACAGAAGGGCAGGGCGGAGATGCCTTGCCGCCGACGGATGAAGATACCCCGGCTGCTGAGGCAGAATCTGTAGCCGAGGTCGAACCCGAGCAGCAGGAACCGGCTGACGAAGTCGTCACAGAGACGCCCGAGGAAGCCGAGCAGACGTCAGACGAGGAGACCATTGTTGTCCCGGCCGACGAAGAAACGCCGCCAGCGGAAGAAGAAGCCGAGATCCAGGAACCGGATCCCTACCTCTTCATCATCAAGGAATCCAGTACCGTTGTGAACGTTTCCGACGTTCCCGCGGACAGGAGCCGCTTGGTTAAGCCCATCAAGGATGCGGCAAAATACATCGAGGCGATCGACGTTGCGTTCAGTTATGCGGAAGCGCTGAATGTTTTTGTCGAGGATGACGACGATAAAGCGACGCTTACCTTCGAGAATACATACGTTGGCTTTGGCGAGAACACCCACGTCTGGTATTTCACGGACGAGGGTCCTGTTGACGCGGAAGCGAAGGTCGAGGCCGGAAAGGTCATCGCCGAGGTGAACGCCGAAGAGATCTCCATCGTCGTGATTGGCAATGTCCAGCCGCCGATGATGAGAAGCATGGCGGATGATCTCGCGACTGTTTCGGAGGAGACTGTTGTTGACGCGCCTGCCGATGAGGCGACGATGTCTGACGGCGAAGAGGCTGATAAGGCGACTGACGAATCTGAGCTCAGCGAAGAGAAGGCAAACGCCGAAGAGGCAGCAAAGGCCGAAGCGGAAGCCAAGGCGGCCGAGGAAGCCAGACTCGCCGAAGAGGCGGCAAAGGCCGAAGCGGAAGCCAAGGCGGCCGAGGAAGCCAGACTCGCCGAAGAGGCAGAAAAGGCGGCTGAGGAAGCCAGACTTGCCGAAGAGGCAGCAAAGGCGGCTGAGGAAGCCAGACTCGCCGAAGAGGCGGCAAAGGCGGCTGAGGAAGCCAGACTCGCCGAAGAGGCGGCAAAGGCGGCTGAGGAAGCCAGACTCGCCGAAGAGGCAGCAAAGGCAGCTGAGGAAGCCAGACTCGCCGAAGAGGCGGCAAAGGCAGCCGAGGAAGCCAAGGCAGCTGAAGAAGCCAAGGCGGCTGAAAAGGCTCAGAAGGAAACTGAGAAAGCCCAGAAGGAAGCGGAAAAGGCTGCTGAAAAGGCTGAAAAGGAACAGGAAAAGATCGAGAAAAAGACCCTCCAGCTCGAGAAGAAGCTGATCTCGGCAAAGAGCGTCGCCCTCGACGGTAAGCTTCCTGCAAAAGCCCTCGTAAAAGCCGAAAAGCTGAGATCGGCCGGCGAGATCACCAGCACTCTCGATGGGAAAAAGGGCAACGCGGACAAAAAGTTCGAGATAGCCCGCTTCGACATTTCCGTTGTCGATGAGAAAGGCGAGGCGATCCTCGACGATAAGGGCGAGGAGTGGCAGCCCGCCGAAAGCGAGCCCATTGAAGTGACCATCACCGATCCTTCCTTCGGTCACGGCAAGGATCTGACGGTTTACTACGTCAACGATGCCGGCGAGTATGTGGAGCCGAAGCCCGTCGTTTCCGTGAACAATACGGTCACATTCGAGGCGGAGCACTTCTCGATTTATGCGATCTTAGAGGGCGAACCGAAGATCGTTACCGTCAACTTCTATGATGAAAATGGCGATCTGGTCAATACGCAGTATATTAAGAAAGTTGACACTGCAGTTCAGGACCTCTATAACCCTCAGTGGGAATTGGAGTATGGTACTGAATTCTACGGATGGTCAACAGAGCCGGGCAGTACATCTGGGAATACAATTGATACTGTTAATAGCGCAATAGAGTCGAACTGGAATTCTTACTCAGCTGATACTCCTTTAAGCTACTATGCCGTTGTCAAGAAAGTCTACGTTGTCACCTTCAACAGATACAACGATCAAGGTGTTCTTGTAGTTCTTGATACTGTCAAAGTTCCTGTTGATGCAGCAGATAAGACCATAACGATTCCAGGAGACCTTGGCACGCAGTTGGGTGACGAGTTCTTGGGGTGGCTTGCTCAAGATGGAACTCAATATGCACAAGGAGCAACTTATACCGTTACAGACCATACAAGCTTCTTCCTGAAGGAGCGCGGGCGCGCCTGGTTGGTGTTTGACTCCAATGCCGGCGGCCCCGGCAGCGGCGCGACCTATACGCCGCCACAGCTGATCTACGGCGAAGGTGTCGTGACGGTAAAACCGGCTGATCCGACCCGTACCGGCTATAAGTTCCTTGGTTGGAATGAGAGCGCTGACGGTAACGGAACATGGTGGAGCAAGACAGACGATTCTTCTGTAAATGGATTCGGAACGGCTATCACGGAAGATGTTACTCTGTATGCACAGTGGGAAGGCGACCAGACTAACTATTACGTGGTTTATTGGAAGCAGTCAACGTCTGATGCAGTAGGACTTGATGATGATCAGAAGACGTATGTTTATGTAGCTTCCAGTGAGGCGAGAACCGCCAGAACCGGAGATACTGTGTCGATTACCGATGCAGACAAGTCTTATAATGTTGCAGATTCTACCGAGAGTATCAATTTCTTTGAATATAATGAAGCGAACTCCGATCTCAGCAAAACAGTGGCTGCAGATGGAAGTACGGTTCTTAACGTTCGTTATGACCGCAAGGAGATCACGTACACTTTTAGTTCTAGTGATGTGGAAACAAAAACTAATAGTGGATATACTTTGGCCAGGATCTCCTCTGGCGGAAATAATTACAATTACTATATTCAAATCGACGGTAAGTGGTATCAGTTTACTGGGAATAATGCCTATCGTGTTTGGGAAAACAGAACGATTCGAAACGACTCGAATGTTACCCCAGGCGGATATGTTCGCATGTCTCGTCAAAGTGGTGATTATTATCAAGTAAGTATCTCTAGCACTGAATTCACCATGCCGGGGTCCCAGTCTTTCACGGGACTTTATGGCTCTTCGTTAACAGAATGGCCGGATGCCGGTGACAATAAAACGTGGAATTATGGTGGTTACAACTTCCCTCTTGCTTTAACGGTATTTGATCCGCTTGCTTGTTATAACGGAAACAACCCGAGTTCATTTACGGATACAACCATCACCTTTACGGCGACAAATTATAATGCCGGTAGTAATAGGCTATATGTATATGTCCAAAGTGAAAATGGCACTTGGATCTATACAGATGACTATTTGCTGTCCACTGCTGATCTTGGTAGTAATAGCACCTGGTATCCAACCGAAACTTTTACGGGCTTTACAATCCATAGTTATCAGGTTAGATCAACGATCAATACCGATGAAAATGCATGGACTTCAATAACAAACCAAGGAAGTATTTCTTACAGTAATAATATCTTCCTTCGTTATTCTCGCAATCAGCATAAGATAACTTATATTTCTCAGGGACCTCTGACAACCGGTCGTGTTACCCATGAGGAAACCGGGATCTATTACGATGTCAACTTAGGCGAGTATGCAAACAAATTCACTCCGACAAATGGAATTAAAGGTTATGCGTTTGCAGGATGGTATGCGGATGAAGCCTGCAATGTCCCGTTTGTCTTCAATGAAGAAAAAATGGGAGACACGGACGTTACTGTTTACGCTAAGTGGATCACACAACGTTGCAGAGTAGTCCTTAATCCCAATTCTCCTGAAGGATCTTATGAATTTGCAAACAATCAGGCGTTGACTTTCCGACTTGACTATGATGAGAAGGTCAATAGTGCCAACATCACCGGTTCTGCTGCAAAGCGTACGGGATACGTGCTGGACTATTGGTATGTTGATGGTACACAAAACCCGTGGAATTTTGATACATTAGTAAATGGCGCGGTTCCTGGTGTTGATTCGGAATATCAGTCCTCAGCAGACTGGACGAACAATACTTACGGTGACAATGACGGCGCACATGATAATGTTGTAAACATTCTCAAACTTAAAGCGCACTGGAAACTGAACGTTGCAGATAACAGCGTTTATGTCATCTATAAAGTGGGCGACGAATACTGCATTTACAATGCGAGCGGCGCACTCCAGACGAACATTCCCGTCGATGAAACTCCCTACGTGCTTCAGGAAGGCGCTACAAGCATCACTTTCCAACTTAAAGATTCACCTACAGGATATAGCGATAACTACGACTTCAAGGATTGGGCACTTTTGAACTCTGACGGAACCACCAAGTCTGGTATCACATACCAGGCGACGTCTACTCATACCGTCAGCTCGGATTATTTTAAAACCGAAACAATCACTGACGATGATGGAAATACCGCAACCATCCGTTACGTCATTCTTGAAGCAGAATTCACTATTAAGACAGACAAAGCTACCGAGGTTGTCTTCGATGGCAACGGTGGCACAACGAGCGATGGCCAGACAGAGAAAGCCCAGAGCTATCTGGTCAATAAGACCTTTACGATTCTGGGGAATGATACCTTCACTCGCGAAGGATATGAGTTTGTTGAATGGAATACCGCTGCGGATGGATCGGGGACAACTCTGGCAGCAGGGGCGACCGTCGCGGCGGATAACCTGGATGGATCCGGCTGGGATGCTGACGCTGAACAGAATGTTGTATACGCCATCTGGAAGACGACTTATTCTGTTGAGATCACGGGATCCGAAAAGACCTTAACTTATAACGGGTCTGAGCAAACTAATGACGAATACACAATTAAGTTTTATGCTAACGCCAATGGCGAAAAGTCAGAAGTATCTGAACTGCCGAGCCATATCGTTGTGACTTACAGTTCTACCGGTGATAATGGTGCGGATGATCCGGCTGACGGCGAAGCTTATTTCAAAGCGGTCGGAACCAATGTCGGTACCTATACCACCAATGCGACAGTAACGCTTTCACTGGCTGAAGGTTATACCGGTCCGGACGCAGTCTCTTCAACGGAAGGCAGCGACAACATTAAGCTGATTATCACGAAGGCTACGATGACAGTGCAGGCCGTTGATTACGACGAAAAGTATGACGGCCAGACGCATAATGGCGGTGCAACGCCGAGTGTGACGGAAGGCACAACGATCCAGTACAGCACGGATGGCGGGCAGACCTGGAGCGATACAGTCCCGAGCATTAAAGACTTCGGAACTGTTAGCTACATGGTCAAGGCGACCAACCCGAACTATAACGATGCGACGGACGACGGCACACTGCAAGTGACGAAGCGCAATGTCACGCTTACGAGCGCGGACGGCACCAAGGTGTACGACGGCACAGCTCTGACGAAGAATGCGCAGACCGACGTAACGGTAAGCGGAGATGGCTTTGTTGAAGGTGAAGGCGCGACGTACAACATCACGGGCACGCAGACAAACGTTGGAAGCAGCGCAAACAAGTTCACCTACACACTGAACAGCAATACGAAGGCCGACAACTACAACATCACGAAGACTGAAGGTACGTTGACGGTCACGGAAACAACGAATCCTTCACTCATCGTCACGAAGAACGATAATAAAGCTGATGATTACAAATACGCCGAAGGCGAGACGGTTACCTTCAATATTACAGTAAAGAACGTCTACGCCGTAGCCAAGACGATCACGCTGAGTGAAATCGAAGGCGTTACGCTCGCACAGACAACGTTTGAAAACGTTGCAGCCGGCGATACTGTAACCACAACAGCGACTTACACCATTAAGCCCGCCGATATGGCTGCGGGCAGTTTCACCAATACTGTAACTGCTACGCTGGAAGGCAAGACTTATCAGGCTACTGAT
>JAFPWV010000216.1 GCA_017412675.1 Clostridia bacterium | reverse complement strand
TGTACCCGTGCGCTTCGCCTTCCCCGCCTGCGCGCCACCATTCCTCCGTGGTCGGCAGGGTTTCGAGCCAACGGAGATACCGGTAGAACAGCGGCGAATCGAACGAGCATGTTCCCGCCTCACGGTCGATAAACACGCCGAAATCCGGCTTGACCGCGCCGCGCATGTCTCGGGTGGCATAGAGATGCAGGGCGCAGTCCTCCGGCAGGGCCTCCACAAAATCCATGAACTCCGCCGTCGTCCAGTGGCCTTTTTCCGCGAGAGCTCCCAATCTTTCCTGCGAGGACGTGAAATAGCTCAACCGGAACGTCGGGCAGATGCCCCACAGTTTGCCGTCTCCATCCGTGAAGCTCGTTCGCACGCACCCGAAGAGATCGCCGTCCAGCCCCGCGTCTTTCAGGTACGGTGTGAGATCAAGCGCGATCCCGTGGTTCTGCATGTCGAGGAGCGGCCCCTCCGTCGTGCCTCCCACGAGCATATCCGGCGTGACGATTCCCGTGATGATGTCCAGCGTCAGCTTCTTCGCCCCGGCCAGCGCATCTTCCTGAGTGTCGTACTTGGCATAGTCCAGCATCGTGATGCGGATATCCGTGTGCGCTTTGTTGAACTGCGTGATCATCCAAGTCAAATTCTCCGGGAGCGCGTTCCAGTGCGCGATCTGGATCTCCTTCACCGCGGAGAGCTCGAGATCTTCTCCCCGCAGGTACAGCACCGGGAGGAAGCGGAACCGTCCGTCCGAACCCCGGCTCCACTCCGTCATGACGAAGGCCTCCGCGGAGAGCGCGGCGGAGAGTTGAAGCGTGTCCTCCGAGGGGATGAGCGACGCTGCGATCGATGTATTGTAGTTTACGTTGGAGTTGACGTAATTCATCAGCTCGTCGGACACAGGTTTTCCCTCTTCGTCCGTCCGGACGCCGCAGATTCCGCTCTCTCCGTTGTAATAAAACAGGTATTCGTCCTCCGGTCCGCCCGGAACGGCGTTTACGGCGTTGTCCCAGAGGGAAAGGGCGTCTTGAAGGGTCCCGGTTTCGGGATCGAGCCGCGCGATACTCCGTTTTGATACGGCCCGAACCGACCCGTCCCGCAGAGCGGCCATATCGAGAGCGTTCAGCTTGAACTGGTTGATCCACACCCGCTCCGGCGAAATCACGACCACCTTGGCGCTGTCGCTCAGCCAGAGGTTGCCCTCCGCGTCGGTGATCAGCTTCCGCGGCGAGGTCTGTCCGGCCCAGCCCTTGATGCTCTTCGCCTCCGTCTGGGACAGAAGCGCGCCCGAGGAGGCGTCCCATTCGAGCAGACGACCGCTGCTTGACTGCGTGAGATCGCAGAACGCCCACACGCGGTCACGGGAAACCGCAGCCACGCGCGGCAAGCTGTTCTTCGCGTCTTCGAGCGGCACTTGGCGCACTTTGGCGCCGCTCCCGTCATACGCGATCAGGCAGAGATCGGCCAGGTATGCGACCGTGCCGTCCTCCTCTTCGATTTCCTTGCCCCGCTGCGCGAGAACGAGGATCTCCCCGGCTTCGGGATCGGTCCCGATCTGGGCGGTGTCCGCCAGTTCAAATCCGTCCGGCAGGGCAAGGGGCGTCGCTTCGTAGATTCCCGTCAGCGTCCCGCGGTCCCCGACGGTCAGCTCCGTCACCGATTCCGCGCCGGTTTGCTTTTTGCAGCCTGCAAGCGCAGTCAGCAGCATGACCGCCAGCAGCAGGATGGAGAAAATCCGTTTCATAAGGTCCTTCCTTTGGGTCCAACCTTTTGATTCAATCTTTTGATTTCGTTGGAGGAGATTGAATGCATCTACATAGATTATAACGAACAAATATGAAATTTGTTGCATGTTTACGAGAAAAGTATTTGTAAATATTCCGTGAATGGAAGGATCTTTGTGAAAACGGCGAGCGCGGAGCCTTCAATGGTGTTCCGCCAGCCAGATGGACGCGCGGGACTGGATCTTTGCGGCGCAGTCGGAGGCACTCCCGCGTCCGGCGAGAAAAGCGGAAATCTCCTCGTTCACGATCTCCGTCACTTCCTCCGGGACAAGATGGCTGATCCGCAGCGCGTCCCCGTCGAGGATCTTCATGATCCGTTCCGTGTCTTCGGCGGTGAAGTCGATGATATAGCCGGGTTCCCTCAGATCGGCCGTGGTGAGCGGGGGATCGGACTTGCGGGTGGACATGCTCGTGGAACCGCTGAAGCTCTGCACGATCTCATAGTTGGTAAGGGTGTTCAGCATCTTCCGGGCGCGCTCCTTGAGGATGCTCGTATCCTGATTCATCCCGCCGTTCGTTCGCTTGGACAGGATCACGGAGCGGACGAACTCCCACGCGAGATCCGGCTCCGGGCAGAAGATCGTGACGCACATCGCGCGCCCCGCCGTGACCTCGAGCCCGCTGCCCTCGCCGTTCAGCGTCGGGAAGCCGATCAGCTCCCAGTTCTTTGTGCCGAACTGACCTTCAAAGCGTGTGAAGCCGAAGTCGCCGTCAGCCCAAACATGCTGCAGCGCGACCTTATTGTTGTAAAAATAATCGTACTGCACCGCTTCCTTTGCCGCGTCGAGGGCGGAGACCCGATTCAGCTCGTTTTCATCCTTCGGGAGGGCGTAGAGAAAGTTGAGGTACCGGACAAAATCCGGACTGTCAAAGACACACCGGTTTTCCGCCTCGTCAAAGAACGCACCGAGGCCGTAATTCCCGAGCAGCCAGTAGGGCGCCATGTCCCGCGTCAGGCGCTCATGCGCCGTCACATCCGCGGGGAGCCCTTCGATGAAGTCGAGCAGCTCCCCGAGGTCCCAGCGGCTCTTCCCCGCCATGCCGTACGCGTCGAGGACCGAACGGTTGGCGCAGATCGAGGTGATGGAGAAGGTCTTCGGCAGTCCCCAGATCTTCCCCTCGTCGTCGGAGAAGCCTTCCTGCACGCTGCGGAATACCGTTTCGCGGTTCACCTCGGGATCGGTATCGAGATAGGGCACGAGATCGCGGTACAGCTTCTTGCGCAGGATCTGCTCGATCTGCGTATCCCAGTTCGACACCGAGCCGAGGACGATATCCGGGGAACAGATCCCCGTCACCATATCCATCGTCAGCTTCTGCTGGGCCGTCGTGTCGCCGTAGTCCTTGGAATAGATGCTGTAATCGAGGAGCACGATCCGGGCGTCCGTGTGCTTCCGGTTGAAGTCCGCGATGGCCTGCGTGATGGCCGGTTCGTAGAGCCAGTGGGTGAAGGCCACCTCCAGCACCTTGATGTCCGAAAGTGAAATGCTTCCCTCGGGACGGCGGAGCACGGGAAAGCTCTTTTCCCCGTCTGACTCGCCAAAGATCATCAAATCGGAGGACAGCAGACGGAGGAGGGATACCCGGTCCGCGTTCATGCCGGAATTGACGAAATCGAGGAGGCATTCGCTCTCGATCTCCTTTTTTTCATTGATCGTCGCACCGTAAACGCCGCCCGATGCGGTGTAGACATAATCGTATCCGTCGAGGAAGAAGATCTTGTCCATGTGACCGTTCTCCGGGAGCTCTTCGCCGGTCCTTCCCTGTTCCCGGTCGATCCCCGTGAGCACATACCCGCCTGGCGTGGACACGGAGATGAAGAAGGTCCCGTCCGCGCGCAGGGCAGACAAGCCGGGTCTGGTATAACCGAGGACAACGGAGGTCAGGAGGCGGAAATCCGGCGCAACGCAGACGACCGCGCCGAAGGACGGGATCCAGATATTCCCGTCGGCGTCCGCATACAATCTGTTGTTGATTTGCGGCGTTGTGCCGAAATAATCCTCGCAGGCCCTCGCTTCCTCTTCCCCGTCCGCGAGATTCCGCCGGACAAGGTCATACCGGTGCGTTCCGTTTTCATCGACCGAACGGAGATACCAGAAGGCATCCGCGGTGAAGACCCCCGCCTCGACACGGCACTCGAGCGGCGTCGCGACGGCGGATTTCCCGGTGTGGACGACGATCGCGGATTCGTAATAAGGGTGATCCTCCCCGTCATCATAGTCGACATGGCGGACGCCGACGCAGGTGAGGATCCCGGTTTCGGCGTCGTAATACGGTGTGACCGAGGACTGGACACTCCAATCATCCGGCATGGGGAATTCTTCCCCGCCCCAGACATGCTCGAGCACGCCTTCCGACTTCGCGGATAATCCGGAAGGAGAAGCGGTCGCGCCGTTTGTGCCGGAGGAAGTGCCGGACGGATCGGCGGATGAGCTGCCGGAGCTGCCGGATCTGCAGCCGACAAGGCCGGTGCAGAGCAAAAAGGCGAGCAGAAAGGCGAAGATGCGTTTCATAAGATCCCTCCTCGGAGGTTTGTTGTGTTTTCGCTCTATAATGACGTAAAAGAGAACAAAAGGTTTCGCGGTTTTCAGGAAAATTTGAGATTTTCCCGTTTTTTTCCGCGAAGGGGCGGGACGGAGGCGGTTTCCGGTCAATGGTGCTCCGCCAGCCAGATGGACGCGCGGGATTGGATCTTCGCGGCGCAGGATTCTGCCGTGCCGACGCCGGATAGAAAGGCGGAACACTCTTCCATGAGGATGTCGTAGATGTCCGGAATCCTCCATTCATAAGCCGGTACGCCGATCTCGTCGAAGATCTTCACATACTTGTCCCGATCTTCCCGCGTGAAGGTGGAGAGGACGCCGGGGTACTGCATCTCACTCTCGGTAATGGCTTCGGAGAGCGGGCGGGATTTGCCGGCATATCCGTGATGGGCGTAGAGATCCTCGAACTGCGTGTCATACCACGACCGGAACTGCCCGTGCTCGATGAGTTCGTCGAGGGTGGAGACGAGGGAGGGGATGCCGCCCTGCCCATCGCTGCCAGAAAAGGCGCGGCGGATGAGATCCCAGGCCAGATCGGGATCCTTGCAGAAGGAGGTCATCACGAGAGCGTAAGAGGTGTTCACATACGTCCCCGCGCCTGCCCGTTCTTCGGGCACCGGATAACCGATCATGGTCCAGTCCTTCGTTCCGTAGAGGGTGACGAATCCCCTGACCCGATTCGCGCTGTTGATGAATCCGGCATTGCCTCCGACGGACGTACGGATCTTTCCCGAAAGCCGCGCTTCCGCAAGCTCGTCGCCGTCCATCGCAGGATAGGGGGATCTCGCCCGGTATTCCTCGAAGGACGGAAGGGTTTTGATGAAATGGAGATATCGGAGGAAGACGGGATCGGTGAAATTGCAGACGGCGTTTTCCCGGTCGATGAATGCCATGTAGGCGCCTGCCTGCAGGAGGGTGTTCATCTCTCGGGTAAGATCCAGAACGAATTCGCACCCTTCCGGCATCGCTTCGATGTAGTCGAGGGCCTCGGAGAGCGTCCAGTAGCCTTTTTCGGCGTATTGGCCCAGAAGCTCCGGCGTGGAGACGAGGGTATGGAGGCTGAAGTTCGGGGTGATGCCCCACATGCCGCCCTGCCCGTCGTCGAACATCCGCTCGACGCAGCCGAAGAGATTGTCGAAGTTCACCGTGTCGTCCGTTTGGAGGAAGGGCGAGAGGTCGGTGTAGAGCTTCTTTTCGAGGGTCTGCTGCATATAAGAATCGTAAAGATTGCCGATCAGGATGTCCGGCTTGTAGAGGCCGGTAAGGATGTCCCGGGTCAGCTTCTCGACGCCGCCCGCCCGGTTTTCATCGGTGTCGTACTGCGACCAGTCGTCGAGCACCACCTGTACCCCGGGGTGGTCCTGCCGGAAACGGTTCACCGCCGCCGTCATGCTCGTCGTCAGGTAGTTGAAATACGCGACAGTCAGCGTCTCGGCGTTCGTCAGGTCGATGTCCGCTCCCCGGGTGAAGCGGGTGAGGACCCCGCCCTCAAAGCGGCTGCCCGGCTGGAAGCCCTCATACACGAGCATATAGACCGCGCCGTCCGCAACGCAGACCGGACTTGCCTCCGCCCGGGAGATGCCGGAGTTGAGATAGTCGAGGATCTTCTCGTCCTTCGGGTTCCCGTCCGCGTCAAAGGTCCGGCCCCAGACGCCTTCGCTGTTTTCATAGCAATAGAGATAGCCGTCCGCGCCGTCCATGAGGCTGCCCCCGAGATCGCCGAGTCCGACGAGCGGCCCGTACGTCCCCGTTTCCGGGAAGATCTCCGCCGCGCGCGAGCCGCTGCTGTCCCCCATGAAATAGGCAAAGACCCGTCCGTCCTCCGAAGTCACCAGCCGGAGGATCTCATCCCCGCCCGCGTCGGGAACGATGGAG
Source organism: Clostridia bacterium (assembly GCA_017412675.1). Classification (GTDB taxonomy): domain Bacteria; phylum Bacillota; class Clostridia; order Oscillospirales; family CAG-272; genus UMGS1696. The sequence goes on along the minus strand of JAFPWV010000216.1, from coordinate 25,901 downwards.
CGCTGAAGCTCTCCTTCCGGCGAGAGGACAAGGATCTCCCGGTCCGAGGCAGCGCAGAGCGATCCGTCCGCCGCCCGCACGAGCGCGCACATCGACAGCGTCTGCTGATTGAAGAGGGAGAACAGCTCCGCGCCTCGTTCCCATGCGGAGCCTTCCGCGAGCGAGCGGCGGGAGAGATACGCCCTCGGGTTGCCGTTCGCGTCCTTGGAGTAGAGCGCGCAGACCAGCTCGTCCGCGGTGAGATAACCCGTACTGATTCCCTCCATGTCATCGGGGTCATCCCGGAGGATCTGTTCCGTCACCGTTCCGTCCGCATCGACGGCGGTCAGGCGGATGACGGCGACGGTGATCTCCTCCCCGTCTCGCTCCATGGGGACGTATTCCATCGTCACGCACGTCATCCGCTCGGTCTCCGGGTCGCAATAGGGCTTGACGCCGGTGAGGACCAAGCGTTTTTCCTCGGTCTGCGCGGCGGCTTCATAAACGTTGGTGAGAAGATTGGGATCCGCCGTCTGGGCGTTTTCCGTCCCCGGTTTCCCATCGGATCCTGTTTGCTCCGCACCTTTCCGGCAGCCCCACAGGGAGAATATCGCTGTGAGGACAAGGATCCCAGCGCACAGTCTCTTGCCGTTTTTCATTTTCATAAATACCTCCTGGTTCGAGGGATGAATGATTATAAATCTATTGTATCAGAACCGGGCGATCTAATATGTGACAATCATTGAATTTTCTGTGAAAACTTTATAAAGAATAGACCCATCTGAATGAGACGGGTCTATGTCTATTTGGATGAAATGGTTTATTGATGCTCTGCCAACCAGATCGACACGCGGGACTGGATCTTCGCGGCGCAGAATTCTCCCGTTGAAACGCCCGCTGTCATCGCGGAGATCTCCTCCTCCACGATCTCCCGGACTTCCCGCGGCACCGCGCCAATGGTCGGCGAGCCCGCATGGTCGAGAAGTTCCCGGTAGGCGTCGAGATCTTCTTTCTTCATCCAGACCGTGATATGCGGCTGCTTTGCGTACTGCGACGGCAGTTTGGAACCGGCGAATGTCAATCCGTTGTAGAAATAGTGTACCTGGGAACCGATGCTGTTGTGCTCCTTTGCCTCAAAGGACGCCTTCAGCGAGGGAATAAACGGGTTCAGGTGCTGCCGGTTCCCGCCGAGGATCGCTTTGATAAAGGTCCACGCCTCGTCGGGATGTTCCGAAGTGTTGAGGATCATCATCGGCAGTTCGGGAATCCCCTCGATCCCGGAGCCGGGGACCTCCGGCGTCGCGGTCGGATAGCCGATGATGGTCGCTTCCTTCGTGCCGAACTGCATCTCGAGTCCTGTATAGTCCGACAGACGCGAGATCTGGATCATGCGTAGGAAAACCTTCCCCGTGTGATAGGGTTCGATCATCCCGCTGTTATCGTCGCTCATGGCGGCATCCCAATACGCGGCGTAAACCGGGGACTTCCGCAGCGCGTCCTCGTGGTCCTTCGGGAGCGTGGAAATGAACCGGAGAAGGCGCAGGAAATCCGGCCCGTCGAAGGAACAGGTTCCCGTTTCCCGATCCATAAACACGGCGAGGCCGTTGCTGCCGAGCAGCCCATCCAGCGCTGACCGCTGATTGATCCCGAGGGAAGGTGTCACACCGTCCGGGAGCGCGTCGATGCAGTCGAGCAGGTCCGTCACCGTCCAGCCGGAGGCTCCCGCGAATCTCCCGAGCAGGCTGTCCGGCGCGACGAGGGTGACCGCGCGGAAAGCGGTCGGAATGCCCCATACCGCTCCGTTATAAGAACAGGACCGGATCGCCGCGGCAAGGACGGTATCGAAATTCACCTCCGGATCGGCAGTCAGATAAGGCGTGAGGTCCCGGAACATCCCGTGCTCCACCACGGTTCTCTCTACCACGGTTCCAACGTATTCCGTTCCCGGATTGCCGAGGAGGATATCGGGTTTGATCGTCCCGGTCAGCAGATCCCTTGCGAGGGCATCCGCGCTCTCGGCCCCCCATGTCTCCGCGTAGTCCGTCAGATGAACCTGAATGTCCCTGTGCGAAGAATTGAACTCCGCCGTCTGCATCCGCCAGAACTGACTTTCACCGCTGTCCGTGCCTTCCGGAAGGGCGACGACGACCTCGAGCGTGACGGCTTCCGCCGGCTCCTCCCCATCCGACCGATGATACAGGTACAGATTGCTGCCGTCCGTTCCGTTCTTCGCCAGCAGGACCCGATCTTCGTCGAGGACGGTCAGGAACCGGGAGGTCGAGGCGGAGAGATTCGAGGCGGCATAATTCACGATTTCCGACGATCCGGTGGGACCGATGGCGGAGATCCCGTCCGCGCCGTCACAGTAGAGCGCGCCGTCACGCGAAACCAGAGTAACTGCGCCGTTGTCGAGGCCGATCCGGTCGGTCAGGATCCCTGTCGGCTCCACTCGCTGGGCATAGCTGTCCGCGTCCGCGATGAGGACCCATGCGCCTCCGTCCTCCGCCGCGGCGATATCCCGCGCATAGCCGTTCACCGGGATCGAGAAGCGCTTCGTGAAATCCCGGTCCAGCGCGAGGATCTCATGACTCGCCGCCGCCCAGAGATTTCCGCTTCCGTCGGCGTCCAGCGCGACGAAGGACTGGTCTTTCGCGCCAAGAAGCGAGGAGAGGTCGCCGCTTGTTCGGTCTCCGGAGGAATCCCGGACGAATACCGACGCAGCGCCGTCCATCCTCGTCATCAGGGCAAATCCGTTTTCGGTGATTTTCCCACCGATGACGGCGGCAGCCTCCGGGAGGTCCAGCGGCACCGCTTCCCGCACTTTCCCGTCCCGGTCCAGCGTGACGAGAGTATATGCCTCCCCATGGACGATGGTCCCGTCCTCCGCTTCGGTTTCTGTGCGTTCCGCGGCAAGACAGACGATCCCATCCTCACCGGCATAAGGCGTGACGGCGGCGCAAAGATGCACCCCCTCGGGCAGATCCGCTTTGATCCCGCGAAACACCGCCGGTTCCCCGGATGAAACAGAAGTTGTCTGATGCTCAGGCCCGGAAATGGCAGCGGGCGTGTCATCCTTCCGACAGCTTCCCAGAGTGAACATCGCCGCGAACAACAAGATCCATGCATACAGGCTCCCTCTCCGCGTTCGTTTCATCGAAACCTCCGGCTTCATGGACGATTTTGCTGATTGTATTGTATCAGAACCGGGCGATCTAATATGTGACAATCATTGAATTTTCTGTGAAAACTTTATAAAGAATAGACCCATCGAAAATCCGACAGGTCTATGAAATTGAAACCAATATATCTTATAATAGTCTAAGTATAATGAACATTTAACTGACTCTTTTGATATAAATAGATATCTCATAAATGAGGCTTATCAATTTCATGCACCATGCTTATCTCTTCTTTTCCAATAGAGATACACGCCGACGCAGATCGCGACGGAAAGGACGGAGCCCGCGGTCGAGGCAAGTCCCATCGGGAAGAGCGTGTCCGCGAACGTTACGGATGCCCAGTATGCCACCGGGATGCGCACGCACATCATCGACAGAAGATTGTGGACAAACGGCACCAAGGATTTCCCGAGCGCGCAAAAATACCCGCTGAAGCAGAAGTGGACGCCTGCGAGCATACAGTCCATCACATAGCCGCGCATGTACTGTCCGCCGAGGCGCACCGCTTCCCCGCCATCCCGCAGGAAGAGAGAGACAAACGGTTCGGCTGCGATCTGCATGACGACGGTTACGAGGAATCCCCAGCCGAGCGCGATGCAGACGGCATAACGCAGGATCCGTCTCGCGCGTTCCGGTTTTCCGGCACCGAAATTCTGCGCGTCGAGGGCGGAGACCGTCGAAAGCATCGTCGAGGGGATCAGGAAGAGGATCCCGATGATCTTTTCGACAACCCCGACAGCTGCCGCATCGCTGAGACCGCGGCGATTTGCAAAGACGGTGATGGCGATGAAGGCGATCTGGATCAGGCCGTCCTGCACGGCAACCGGAATCCCGACCCGGAGAATCGCGCGCATCGTTCCCCGCTCCGGCTTCCAATCCCGGATACGGATCGGCGGCAGCGTCCGGCTCTGACGCAGGAACCACAGCGCGGAGAAGACGCTCAGGGCTTGTGAAATGACCGTTCCGAGCGCGGCTCCCATCGTTCCGAGGGAAAACGCACCGATGAAGAGAAAGTCGAGGGCGATGTTGCAGACACACGCGACGCCGACGTATCGCAGGGGCGTTTTCGTATCTCCGAGGCCTCGGCAGATCGCGCTGAGGACGTTGTAGGCCGTGATGAACGGGATCCCGCAGAAACAGACGGTGAGATACCGGACGGTCCCTTCAACGGCTTCTGAGGGCGTTGACAGCAGCGAGACGAGCGGTTTCACGCAGAAGAAGAGGATCACAGTCAGAACGAGCGACAGGATTCCGAAGAGCGTGACGGTGTTTCCGACTGCGCGTGCGGTATCCCGGTCCCGTTTCGCGCCGACCGAGCGTCCCACGAGGACCGTCGTGCCCATGGCGAGACCGACGAGGATCACCGTCAATCCGTGCATGACCTGACTGCCGACGGAAACCGCGGTCGAACTCTCGGTCCCGCAGAAGAGGCCGATGATGTAAAGGTCCGCCATGCCGTAGAGCGTCTGGAGGAAATACGAAATGAGATACGGAATCGAGAAACAGACGACCGCGCGGAAGACGGGACCGGTTGTGTAATTGCGTTCCATATTGCTGAATCAGGATGAGAAAGGGGAGAAACTCGCAGCCGAGTCCCTCCCCGCAGTTGTCGTGATCCGATTATTCGTCGGCGTTTTCCCAGTTGTGATAGATGTTCTGAACGTCGTCGTTGTCTTCGAGCATTTCTATGAGCTTCGTCATGTTCTTGATGGCGTCTTCATCTTCCAGCGTGACATAGGTCTGCGGGATCTTGTCCTCTTCCGCGGATTCGATCTTGTAGCCCTTCTCTTCGAGCGCATCCTTGACGGCATAGAGGTCGTCGACCTCGGTGGTGATCTCGAAGGTCTCGTCGGTGGCGGCAAAGTCTTCCGCACCCGCTTCGAGCGCCGCTTCCATCAGGGTATCCTCGTCGACGTCTTCGTTGTCCTCTTTGAGAAGCACGATCACGCCCTTATCGTCGAACATATAGGAAACGCATCCGGTCGCGCCGAGATTTCCGCCGTACTTGTCAAAGTAGTGACGGATATCGGATGCCGTGCGGTTGCGGGAGTCCGTCGCAGTCTCGACGATCACCGCGACGCCGGACGGACCGTAGCCTTCATAGGTGATCTCTTCATACTGAACGGCTTCCGCGCCCATCGCCTTCTTGATCGCGCGGTCGATGTTGTCGTTCGGGACGTTGTTGGCCTTCGCCTTGGCGATCAGCTCGCGCAGCTTCCCGTTGGTGTTCGGATCGCCGCCGCCCTCCCGGACGCAGATCGCGATCTCCTTGCCGATCTTCGTGAAGACCTTCCCCTTCTGCGCGTCAGTCTTCTCTTTCTTGTTCTTGATGTTGTTCCATTTGCTGTGTCCAGACATATTAACCTCGTTTTCTATATCGTATTCAGATTTTTTCGGGTGTCTTCATGCAGATCAGATGCAGGGCGGTGCCGAGAACGGTTCTCGCCGCGCGGGTCAGGCGTACTCGGTACTCGCGCTGGCTCCCGTCCTCCGCCGTGACGATGGGACAGTCGCGGTAGAAGTGGTTGAACGCGGTGCAGATCTCGATGGCATAACGCGTGATGACGGAAGGTTCATAGGCTTCGAGCGCTTCGTCGACCTTTTCCGGGAAGAGGGAGAGCACCTTGAGAAGCTCTTCTTCCGACGGATGGGTCAGTGTGCCGCCCTTCCCTTCGATGCCTGCGGCTTTCGCTTTTTCGAGAATCGAAGAGGTCCGCGCGTAGGTGTACTGGGCGTAGGGACCGGTACTGCCGTCGAAGCTGAGGGCCTGATCGAGGATGAAGTTGATGTCCTTGATGCGGCTGTTGTACAGGTAGTTGAACACGATTGCGCCGACGCCGACCGCTTCCGCGACTTCGTCCTTGTTTTCGAGATCGGGATTCTTCTCATCCATGACCTCGCGCACTTTTTCGATGGAGAGCCGGAAGAGGTCTTTCAGAAGCACGACGTTGCCGGTCCGCGTCGCCAGCTTCGCGCCGTCCACGGAAACGGTACCGTAGGGGACGTGCACAATGTTTTCCGCCCACTCGTATCCCATCAGCTCGAGGACTTTCTTCAGCTGAGCGAAGTGCAGGCATTGCTGAGCGGAGGTGACATAGATGGCCTTGTCAAAGTCGTAAGTGTTCTTGCGGTAAACTGCCGCGGCGATGTCCCGGGTGTGATAGATGGTGGAGCCGTCCCGCTTCAGAATGATGCAGGGGGGCATGTTCCATGCGGAGAGATCGACGATCTGCGCGCCGTCATCGAGCTTCAAGAGCCCCATCTCGCGGAGACGATTGATCTGCGGCCCCATCTTGTCCATGTAGAAGGACTCGCCCGTATAGTGATCAAATTCGATGTCGAGCTGGCGGTAGGTCTTCTCGTATTCCGCGAGGGAAACGTCACAGAACCACTTCCAGAGCGCCAGGTTATCCGGATCGCCTTCCTCGAGCTTGTGGAATTCCGCTCTTGCCAGATCCTCGAGCGAGGGATCCTTTTCCGCTTCCTCGTGGAATTTCACATAAAGCCGCACGAGCTCGTCGATCCCGATCCGCTCGACGGTCTCACGGTCGCCCCAGCGGCGGAACGCTACGATCTGCTTGCCGAACTGCGTTCCCCAGTCGCCGAGGTGGTTGATGCCGATGCAGCGATAACCGACGAATTCATGCAGGAGCTTGATCGAATGGCCGATGACGGTTGTGCCGAGGTGGCCGATGTGGAAGGGCTTGCAGATATTCGGCGAGGAGTAGTCGAGGACGACGGTCTTCCCGCGTCCGATTTCCGAGGAGCCGTACCGATCGCCCTGCTCTTCGATCGCAGTCAGCACTTGCTGGGCGAGATAGTCGGCATTCACCTTGAAGTTGAGGTAGCCGCCGACGGCCGTCACGGTCCCGAGGGGGAAATCTCGGAGGTTGTCCGCGAGAGCTGCCGCGATCTTCGGAGGTGCCTGCTGCAGAATCTTGGAGAGCCGGAAGCACGGGAACGCGAGGTCTCCCATTGCGGGGTCCGGCGGGTATTCGAGCAGGCCTTCGATCTCTTCGGCGGGCAGTCCCGCGTCGGGTGATGCCGCGAGGACGGCGGAGGCGATGGCTTCAGCGGTCTGATGCTTGAAATTCTTCATACGTTACTCTTTGCTTATTCGATATCGATTTTGATCTGGGTGTCCACCTTCTTCTGGTGCTCGTCGAGAATGCTGTGGATCTTCTTGACGGGATTGAGAAGCGTGCTGATGGACTGGTCCCGGTTGAGGGTGTCGATGATGATGGCGACGTACTTGCACATGTTGACTTCCGCATACCATTCCTTGTCCACGAGTCCTTCGGGATGATAGACGAGGTTGGTGGTGAAGCATTTGGTGAAGAGGCCTTCTTCGTAAGCCTTGTCGAATACGTCGAAGCCGTTCGTGAAGAGGCCGAAGGTGACGAAGAAGAAGATGCGCTTCGCGCCTTTTTCACGGATCTGGCGGGCGACGTCGATGATGGATTCGCCGGAGGAGATCATGTCGTCGATGATGATCGCGTCCTTGCCGTTGAGGTCTTTTCCGAGGTATTCGTGCGCTACGATGGGATTCTTGCCGTTCACGACGGTGGTGTAGTCACGGCGCTTATAGAACATGCCGAGGTCGATGCCGAGGACGGTGGCGTAGTACATCGTGCGGGACATCGCGCCTTCATCCGGGGAGATGATCATGATGTCGTCGTTCGCGAGCGAAATGTCGGGAACGGCGCGCACGAGTGCCTTCAGCATCTGATAGGTCGGGCGGATGCTGTCGAAGCCGGTGAGCGGGATGGCGTTGGAAACGCGCGCGTCGTGGGCATCGAAGGTGATGATGTTCGAGACGCCCATCGCGACGAGTTCCTGCAGCATGATCGCACAGTCGAGCGATTCGCGGGCTGAACGCTTGTGCTGTCTGCCTTCATACAGCATCGGCATGATGAGCGTGATCCGCTTTGCCTTGCCTGCCATCGCGGCGATGGTACGCTTGAGATCGGCATAGTGATCGTCCGGGCTCATCGGGATTTCCTGGCCGTACATCTGGTAAGTAACGCCGTGGTTGAAGCAGTCGCAGATGATGTACACGTCGCGGCCGCGCATGGAAGAGTGAATGATGCCCTTTCCTTCTCCGGATCCGAAACGAGGGCAGTCCGCTGTCGTTACAAAGGTCGCGTCGTCGTCGCCGTGTCTGCGCCATTCGCGGAGATAAAAATCAACCTGATCGATGAATTTTTCACATCCGCGCATTCCGATGACCATCAGGTCCCCAAAGTAGCTTTCGCTCATAAAATCCCCCTTTGAAATCACTTCATTGCCGGTTAAACCTGGGTATATGGATTCCATTTCATTATAACATAAAATGCTTCTTTTTTGTATCAAAAATCGTAAATTTCGTTTTGTGATTTCCGATAGATTTCGGACGGGTTTCCGGGACTCTCTTCATGCATTCTGCCACCCGGTGCGATATGCGCCTTCTGCCGCGACCCGGATCGATGAGACTGCCGCCCCCATATCCGGCGCGCGGAACGATGCAGTCCCGACGACGAAGACGTTCGCGCCGGCGGCTGACGCTTCTCTGACCGTAGCGTCGCCGATCCCGCCGTCGACCTGGATCTCGCAGAGCGGACTCTCCCGATCGAGGATCTCCCGCACGGCACGCACTTTCGGCATCATATCCGCCATGAATTTCTGTCCGCCGAAGCCGGGTTCCACCGTCATGACCAGTACCATCCCGATGTCGTGAACATAAGGGAGGATCTCTTCTGCCGCGCACTTCGGCCTCAGCGCGAGGGCTGCGACCATGCCGGTGTCACGGATCGCGCGGATGGTGCTCTTCAACTCATCCGGCGACATCGCATCGGAGTGCACGGTGACGATGAGCGCGCCGGCATCCCGCAGCACGTCGATGTACCGGCCGGGACACGAGGTCATCATGTGGACGTCGAGCGGGAGGGACGTGATCTTGGAAATCTGTCGGATCACGGGAAAGCCGAAACTGATGTTCGGAACGTACACGCCATCCATCACGTCGCAATGGAGCATGTCCGCCCCCGCTTCCTGTGCCCGCTTTACTTCTTCGGCGAGACGTGTGAAGTCTGCCGCCAGAAGGGACGGCGCGATCCGGATCTTCATCGTAACGAATCCTCCTCAAAAAGATTTTCTGCGCCGATCGCGGCGAAAGGATCGCCGTTCGGCCGAACGAAAGCATACGAAACCGTGATGATGCCCGGTTGAACGGTCTCTGCGAACCGGATGCGGACAGACAAAACCGCGTTGGCGGCATAGACTGTACCGACGGGGCGACCCGTCCTGACACAGTTCTGTGAAGCGAGGCGATGGCCGGGATGTGAAAAACCAAGGACGTGCGTTTTCGTCATCGCTTTGCCGAGTGCGGGGCCGGTATTTCATGCGGGATACCGGCTCTGATTATTCCGCTTCCCGAAGCAGGCAGACCGCATGCGCGGCAATTCCCTCTTCCCGGCCGGTGAATCCCATTTTCTCCTCGGTCGTCGCCTTGACGTTCACCCGCGTCACGGGGATTTCGAGAACCTCTGCGATCCGCTCCCGCATCGGCTGCAGGTACGGAGCCATCTTCGGCTTCTGCGCGATGATCGTCATGTCGGCATATTCGATCTCCAGTCCGAGGTCTCTGAGGATCCGGACGGTATCCTGAAGCAGGATCATGCTGTCGATCCCGCGATAACGCTCGTCCGACGGCGGGAAATGCGCGCCGATATCGGGCTCCCCTGCCGCCCCGAAGAGCGCATCGATGAGCGCGTGAACGAGAACGTCTCCGTCGGAATGCGCGAGGAAGGCTTTATCGTAAGGGATCCGAAAACCGCCGAGGACAAGGGAATCCCCTTCGGTAAAACGGTGCGCGTCGTATCCGTGACCGATCCTCATGTTGCCGCCTCCCTCGATTTCAGAATCGCCTCCGCGATCACGACATCGTCCGGATAGGTGATCTTGATGTTGGTCGGACCGCAGTCCACAAGCCGCACGGGAAAACCGAGACGTTCGCAGAGCGCGCAGTCATCCGTTGCGGTCACGGCATCGCGTTCGCCCATGTAAGCCGCTGCGCGGTAAATATCGGCTTTGAAGATCTGCGGAGTCTGGACAAGCCATGTGTTTTCGCGGTCGATGGTTTCCTTCACAAGGTCGTTGCCGTCCGTTCGTTTGATCGTGTCGGGATTGCGGGAAGCGGCAGCTGCCGCACTGGACACATACGCGCACTCGAAGACGGCCTCGATCATTTCCGGCGTGATGAGGCAGCGTGCCGCGTCGTGAATCGCAACATATTCCGCGGCGGGATTGACGGCGTCAAACCCTCGTTTGGCAGATGCCTGACGTGTGTCTCCGCCGCCGATCACGCGCGTGACCTTCGCAACGCCAGCTCTTTCAAGGATGTTTCGGCAGCCGATGACGTCCGTTTCGCGCGTGACGACGACGATTTCATCGACTTCCTCGGATGCCTGAAACGCCTTTGCGCTCCGCACGAGGATCGATTCCCCCGCGATCTCGACAAACTGTTTGGCGGTGTCGTCGCTGAACCGTTTCCCGCTCCCTGCCGCCAGGATCACCGCGGAGTTGAATCGCTTTTTGTGTCCTGCCGCCCTGAGAAGCGATGAGAGTTTCCCCATACTGTTCTCCGTTTCCAGCTTTTTCTTTTATTATAACACAAAACCGTCCCCGTGAAAACCCCGGACGGGCAAGTTTTCCCGAAATATGCCGTTTTTCTTCTCGCTGTGCATCAATCCGGTTGATTTTGGAGAGCCGTTGTGCTATAATGACTGCGAAAACACAAAACCGGAGGATTCTATGACTTACGGTGAACTGAAACCGAAAATCGTCTTTTCCTATTTCAAGCAGCTGTCCGACATCCCGCGCGGATCCGGGAACGAGCGTGCCGCCGCCGAATTCGTTCGTGACACCGCGGTCTCCCTCGGTCACGAAGCGGTGATCGACGAGGCCAACAACGTCTTTGTGAACGCAAAAGCGACGCCGGGTTACGAAAATCGCGCGCCCGTCATGCTCCAGGGGCATCTCGACATGGTCTGCGAGGCCAATCGCGGCACCGTCCACGACTTCTTGACCGATCCCATCGAGCTGGTCCTGACCGGAGACGAGCTCCGCGCGAACGGCACCACCCTCGGCGCGGACGACGGCGTCGCATCAGCGGTGATCCTTTCGATCCTCGCTTCTCCCGACATCCCGCATCCGGCCCTCGAATGCCTCTTCACGACCGAGGAAGAGACCGGGCTCAACGGGATGCGCACGTTCGACGCGTCCAAAGCGAAGGCTCGCCGCCTCATCAATCTCGATTCCGCCGGAGAAGGCGTGGCGACGGTCTCCTGCGCGGGCGGCGTCCGGTCCCACATCCTGTTCAGACCCGAAAGAGCTCCGCTCGACGGCGAAACCGTTCTCACGGTCGAGGTGTCCGGACTTGCGGGCGGACATTCCGGCGAAGACATCGACCTCGGGCGCAAGAACGCGATCGTCACGCTCACGCGCATCCTCTATGCAGCGTCAAAGATCGCTCCCTTCCGCCTCGTTTCCTTTGCCGGAGGCAACCGCGACAACGCCATCCCGCGCGAATGCACGGCAGCCGTCGCGCTCACCGATCCCGCTTCATTCCGTTCGGCCGCCGAACAAGAAATCGCCGGAATCGCCGCAGAATGCATCCCGGATGACGCAGCCTTCCGGGTCGTGTTCGGCGAAGCGAAGGCAGAGGAAGCCCTCACATCCGGATCGACAGCGTCCTTCCTCGCGCTTCTCTCGAACCTTCCGAACGGTGTCCACGGCATGAGCCGCGCCGTTCCGGGCTTGGTCGAGACCTCGTCGAACCTCGCCGTCGTGCGCGCGCTTGCGGATCACATCGAGATCGTCGTCTCCTCCCGCTCCTCGGTCGAAACGATGCTCGACTGGATGCAGAACCGCGTGGAATGCGCCGCGCTTCCCGCAGGAGCCGCAGTCGAACACATCAGCCGCTATCCCGGGTGGGATTACCTCGAAGGCTCGCCGATGCAGCAGCTATACCTCGAAACCTGGAAGGAATGCTTCGGCACCGATGCGAAGGTCGTCGGCATCCATGCGGGGCTCGAATGCGGGATCCTCAAAGGCAAGCTGCCGGACATGGACATGATCTCCATCGGACCGGACATCAGGAATCTCCACTCACCGGATGAGGTTCTGAACGTCGGATCCCTCGCGCGGATGTACGAACTCGTCTGCGCGATGCTGAAAAAAGCGTAAACAAAAACAGGGGCCGCGAGATCCGCAGTCCCTGTTGTTTTTCTGCTTATTTTACGTTCAGCACGCCTTCCGACGCCGTGAACGAGATCGTTCTTCCGTCGAGGATCAGCATATAATCCTGCCCCGCCGTCATCGCGTCGGACGTGATCACGACATTCTTGGCTCTCGTTCCGTTGGCAAAGCTCATCAGAACATTTCCGTCGGCATCCGCGAGGGTCACCGTTTCCGCGCCGTTCAGCGAGGAGCAGGCGACGGCAGGCGAAGAAAGGATCGAGGAATAACTATTCCCCGTGCTCCGGCAGAACGCCGCGAAGGTGCCGCCCTTGATGGCAGCCGATCCGTTGGTGTCGAGGATCGCATCGGGTTCGCCGTAGATCGACATGTTCACACCGTCGGTGATGATCGTGCCGCCGGTCTGGGTGAAGGTCCCGTTCGAGTCGAGGATGTCATTGCCGCCCTCTGCCCGGATCGTACCGCCCGCGATGAGGATCCACACGCCTTCTTCCGCCTGTTCGTTCGGCATTCCGCCGCCGAAGCCGCCTCCGCCTAAGCCCCCGTTTCCCTGGCCTCCGTTTCCCTTGCCTCCGCCGCGTCTGCCGAAGAGCGTGTCCGCGGAATCGGAAGCCTGTTCGCTTGAAGTGTTCGGTCTGGGCATGCCGCCGGATGCGTCATCGGGAGGTGTCATCCCGCCGAAGTTACTATCGGGAGGCGTCATACCGCCGAAGTCACCGTCGGGAGGCGTCATGCCACCGAAGTCACCGTCGGGAGGCGTCATGTCGCCGAAGTTACCGTCGGGAGGCGTCATCCCGCCGAAGTTGCCGTCGGGAGGCGTCATCCCGCCGAAGTTGCCGTCGGGAGGCGTCATCCCGCCGAAGTCGCCGTCGGGAGGAGTCATATCGCCCTGGAATCCGCCGAATCCGCCGAAGGGATTCTCACCGGACGAGCCGGATGCCGCGTTGATCGCATCGTCGGAGGAGACGACCGCAATGTCGCCGCCGTAGATCTCGACCTTCATGGCCTCGAGGCCTTCCTTGCTCTTCTGAATATCGATGGTCCCGCCGGTCACGATCAGCCAGGTCTCGGCGTGGATCGCGTCGTCTCCTGCGGAAATCGTCGTGCTTCCGCCTTCAAAGACCACCCAGCCGCGTTCTTCTTCCGTGTCGTTCGAGGCCTTCATCGCGTCGTTCCCGGCTGTGACGGCGATTTCTCCGTCCCGCACAGTCAGGCTGTCCTTGCCCTTGATCCCGTTGTAGACGGCATTCACGGTGATCCTGCCGTCGACGATTTTGAGATCGTCCTTTGACACGATGCCGTTTTGATAACGTCCCGTCACGGTGAGAGAACCCGTGCCGTTGATCGTCAGATCTTCCTTGGAATAGATCGCGGCGTCCGGTTCGTCCTCTCCGTCGGCGAAAACGTAATCCGCGCTGTCCTCCACGGTATTCTGCGTGCCGTCGGCGAGCGTCAGAACGACTTTGTCCGCGCTCACGACGTAGATCGGCGCCATCGGAGCGCACAGCGTGACCTCCGAGAGGATCAGGCGCACATCCGCATTCTTCCCGGCATCCACCTTGATCTGCCCGGAGAAGCTCCCCGTGAGGAGATAAACGCCTTCTTCCGTGATTGTCAGCACGCCGTCGGAGAGCGAGATGCCGCTTCCCTGAAACGCTGCCGACGTCCCGCTAAGCGTGACCTGCACGGCATTCGCGGGGATCGAATCGTCGAGATCTTTGTCCGAATATGAGACCGCCGGTCGGTTTTCCCCGTCCTGCGCGATCGTGACGGCAGACGTTTGCGTGAGATGCACCGCATTGTCGGACGATGCCGAATCCTGGCGCGCTTCGTAATCTGCGAGGATCGATTCAAAACTGAGTCCCGCCGATGCGGTTTCCGTTTCCGTGGACGCAGCGTCAGGTTCAGACTCTGTTTCGGAGCTGACGGGACGCAGGATCCCGCAGGAGGAGAGCATCAGGAGACTCATGAAGATCGCAAGTCCTTTTTTCATTCGTTTCATCGGATGTGGTTCCTTCCCTTGTACTGATGGTATGATACCCCGGGAAGTTCACGGAAATTTGGTGACTCGGTGGAGATTTTGTGAAAATCAGATGAAAATTTCCCTGTTCATAAATTCCGCATCCGCTCCAGATAGCGTCCGAAACGCGCGAGCGGTTCCGGCTCCGCAACCAGACGACCGGATTCGAGGAAGGTTATCGTGCCTTTTCCGGGGATCTCGCCGCCGATCAGATCGACCAAGCGGTTGACCGTTCCGGCGTTGCCGTCGAGAATGTCCGCGCCCGGAAAGAGGCTTCGGAACGAATCGCGGAAGTAGGTGAAGTGCGTGCAGCCGAGAACGACCGCTGCATAATGCTCCCCGAAATCGAGAACGCTTCTGAGATAATCCCGAACGGAATCAAAATCAAAGCGCTCTTCCTCCGCAAGGGTCACGAGCCCCGGAAGCGCCGCAAGCGTGGGACGCACGCCTTCACGAAAACTGCGGTCAATGAGCGTGTGGAGCTTCTCCCCGCGGATGGTGACCGGCGTGGCGCACACGAGGACGCGCTCCCCAGGATGGATCAGGGCGGCAGGCTTGACGGCTGGCTCCATGCCGACGATCGGGATGGGAAAGCGTTCGCGGAGCTGACGGATCGCCATGCTCGTGGCGGTGTTGCACGCGACGACGACGGCTTCGGCCCCCCGCTCACAGAGCGTCTCAACGGCGTCGACGGCAAATCCGACGATTTCTTCCCTCGTCTTCGTGCCGTAGGGGACGTGATCGGTATCGGCATAAAACAGGATATCGGCACCGGGGATCCGGTGAAGTGCTTCGGAAAGGACCGTCAGTCCGCCGATCCCGGAATCGAGAAATCCGATGGTTTTCGGTTGTTTCAAAATTGCTTCGGCTCCTTGGATCATCTGATATCGTCTGTCTGTATTATATCGGAAAACGGGCAAAAAAGCAAGAGGCAAAAGAAAAACCGCCTCCGATGGGCGGGATGCATGAAAAAAAGCTAGTGGTGGGGATTGAACCCACGACCTGCTGATTACGAATCAGCTGCTCTACCACTGAGCCACACTAGCTTATGCCGAAGAAATTCAGCCCTATTATTATACATGATCGGGCCGGATTTGTCAAGAGGGTTTTCAAAAAAAGATGAAAAAAAGAAAGCCCTTTCGGGGGCTCTCTTTTACGGGTCGGATCTTATTCGTTGTCACCGTCAACGGCGTCCTTGATATCCTCGACGACGTCTTCGACTTTGTCTGCGACGGTTTCGGCAGCGTCCTTCACGGCGTCAGCGGCATCCTCAGCGAAATCCTCGACCTTGTCGGCGAGATCTTCGGCGGCATCCTCTGCTTTGTCCTCAAAATCTTCGACGACGTCTTCGAGGGTGGTCTCTTCCGCTTCGGGCTCGACTTCCACGAGCTTTTCCTGCTTGGTTCCGCAGAACGGGCAGAACGCGACGTTTTCGTCGATCTCATTGCCGCAGTTCTCGCAGACTCTCTCATTCTTGAGCTTGGTGATCTGCTTCTTCGCAGCCGCGATGTCAGCCTTCAGCTTGTCGGCCTTCATGATATAGGCCGCGATATCGCTGGTGCAGTCTTCGCCGTTTCTCTCGGCGGTGTAGAACAGACGGCCGATCTCTTCGTAGACGGAGCTGAGCTTCGCTTCGGAGGCTTTGATCCCCATCTTGAGCTTCACGAAGGTCGTGAGTTCGTTGGTCTTCTTGACGGCACGGTCGGCAACGCCGGATGCATTGCGCTTGATCACTTCAATGTTAGGCATGTTGATTCTTCCTTTCTTCCTGTTTGGCAGTAGATTGTTTTTACGCTATCATTATACACGCATTTCGCGGAAAAGTCAAATGAAAGTTCCATTAAAATACGATGAAGAAGTAACTTTTCCATGAAGAGCGCAGAGGACGCGAATAATTGCGGGTCAAAGGGGAAATCCTGATTTCCGGAAAAAACGAAATCCGGGAGGTCATGATGACAGGAGAATTATACAGGCGGTATGCCGAAGGGCGTGCGCGGAAATCGCCGGTGATCCGAAACTGCGTGAAGGCGTTCGTCACGGGCGGGACGATCTGTGCGCTCGGCGAAGCGCTCCGTCGCGGATTCCTTGCCCTCGGGGCGAGCCGCGATACAGCGGGGCTTCTCGTCGCGGGGACGCTCATTGTCCTGACGGCGCTGTTCACGGGGCTCGGCATCTACGATAAACTCGCCAGGCATGCCGGCGGCGGGACGCTGGTGCCGATCACGGGATTCGCCAATTCCGTAGCTGCGGAAGCCGTCGACAGCAAGCCGGAAGGATATGTCGCCGGTGTCGGCACGAAGATCTTCTCGATCGCCGGCCCCGTCATCCTCTACGGCACGGCGGCCGGTACGCTGTTTGGCGTGATTTACTGGTTTGTGATCCGATTCCGGTGACGGAAGGAAAGGACTGCTCACGCGGTCTTTTTCTTTTTTCCGTCACATCCCGGCGAATTTCTTGTCGAGCCATGCGGTGCGGTCGATCAGCCACTGTCTCAGATACTGAACGTGCTCCTCTGCGGAGGAAAGCGCGCGCACATGGGCGGGTTCCTGATTCAGCCGGTGACCGAAGATGGGCCAGCGTTCAAAATTGTGGTTGAACGAATCCTTGTTCATCTCCCAGGTACGGTCGATCTCGTCGATCATCCTGTCAAAGAGTCCGGCTTCCTTGAGTTCGTTCCAGCGCTCCTTCACCATGTCGACGAACCATTGCCGCTGCATGAGCGCGATGTACCATTGATTCTGCTGGCCGAAACCGTTGCTCTTTCCGGCATACAGCTTCTCGTAGCTGCCGTTGTCCAGGCGTTCGTCGTTCCCCATGGCGAGGTCGAAGTCCCAGGACGGACCGAGGAAGAGCTTCCCTTCCTTGCGGTAGAGGAAGAAGCTCGACCACCCGCAGTCGATGTTCTTCGTGAGCTCCGCGAGAATGTAGGAATCGACGGCGGCGGGAAGATCGAGAAGATTCTTGACGTCCTTGTCGCTTCCGCTCGAAACGGTGTCCCACGCTTTGGTGATCCAGTCGTCGATGTAGTTGCAGCGGTCGGCATTCAGGCCGTCTTCGCCCCGGATCTCATACGGATAGCCGCGCGCGGTAAACCAGACGATCCCCTTTTCGCCGGCCTTGTAGGCGTAGTTGTCGAGCTCCACGAGGAAGTCCCCTTCGGGATCTCCCGTCTCGTCGCCTTTGAGGATATCGATCTTGGTCTCGCCGGTCGTGATCTTCTCGACGAGGAGGTAGTTGCCGACGTATTCGTTGTTGACATACAAATCAACGATGCGGCAGGACGGCCCCCACGGGATCCCGTCGAGCTGATTCTGGAGCCAGAATGCGATGGCATTGCGGATCAGGGATTGGTCACAGTGGTTGGAAAGGAGGACCCAGTTGCGGTTCTTCCCCTCCCCGATACCGACGAGCTTCTGTTTCACGTCGAATTTCAGGGTATAGGATTTCTTGTCCCAGCCGAGGGAGGCGTTGCCGCGGGTCTTGATCTCACCGGTCACGCCGTTCAGCTGAAAACGCCGCGGGACGTTGGTGATGGAGAGCGTGAAGCCGACCGCGCGGCTGTCGGACAAAACGGGCTTCCCGTTATTGGTCGTGATATAGACGGACGGCGTTCCGGTATCGGTCTCCTCAAAGATCGCGTAGATCGTCGTGTTTTCGGAATACTTCTTCGAGCGATGCTCGGCGGTTTTCTCTCCGTCGCTCCACTTCACGAATTCAAATCCGGGCGCCGCGACCGCTTCCACGACGGTGGTTTTTTCGCCGGGAACGAGCGTCTGCGAGGCGATGCCGGAGATATATCCGCCATCCTCCGGCGTGACGCCGAAATTGACGATCGTCTCATTCCGCGGGACTGCCGCCTGCTCCGCTGTGGTTTCTGCCGGTTCCTCGGCCACATCGGCGCAGGACGTGAAGATCATCGGCAACAGCAGCGCGCAGAGGATCGCCGTGGTTTTCAGGGAAAAGCGCATGAGTGCACCTCCACTTTCATATCGATAAGATGTCAGTCAGATCATTCAAATATGTTTATTTATTATACCCGATGAAATCCGCGCTTGTCAACCGCTCCCGGTCTCGAAACTTCGGTTAAATTGTAAATAATGACCTCAGCCTGCCCGAAAGGAGGCGTCCGTGCCGCTTTTCTCCTCTTTTGTCGCCGTTCTCGGATCAGTCCTTGTCCCGGGAACCCTCGCCATCTCCTCCATCCTCATCGCGCCGCGCGTCGGTTGGCGGAATGTGTTCTCGCCCGGCGTCCTGACCAAACGGCTCACGGAAAAGCCGGATGGGAACGGGACGCATCCTCTCACCGCGCTGGCTGTCGCTCTGGCAGGAACGCTCGGCGTCGGGAACATCACGGGCGTAGCGTCGGCGCTGATGTCGGGAGGCCCCGGTGCGCTCTTCTGGATGTGGATTGGCGCGCTCCTCGTGCTTCCGGTGAAATATCTCGAGGTCCGGCTCGCTGTTCTGTACAGGCGCCGTGATGCGAGCGGATTTTACGGCGGCGCGATGTACGTTCTCCGCGACGGTCTCACACGCTCCCTGGGACCGGATCGAGCCGCGTTCATGGGCGGGATCTTTGCCGTTCTGTGCTGTCTCAATTCCCTCGTGACCGGGAACATCGTGCAGTCGAACGCCGCAGTCTGCGTGATCGCGCCGGAGCAGCGGCTGATCTGCGGAACGGTTCTGAGCGTTCTCGTACTCGCCTCCGTCCTCTGCGGCACGCGCAGGATCGAGCGGATCGCCTCCTGTGTCATTCCGGTCCTCACCGGGTTTTACATCATCGTCTGCCTGTCCGTGATCCTGCCGAATCACACGCTTCTCCCGTGGATTCTGAAGTCCGTCGTTCTGTCCGCGCTGTCCCCACGGGCGGCATTGGGCGCGGCGATGGGATTCACCATGCGTCAAGCGGTGCGGTACGGCATCATGCGGGGGATCTTCTCAAACGAAGCGGGGTGCGGAACCTCTCCGACTGCGCATGCCGCCGCTGATACGCGCTCCCCCGATCATCAGGCGTCCCTCGGCGTCGCGGAGGTCGTCTTCGATACGCTCCTTCTCTGCACGCTGACCGCGCTCGTGCTCCTGATCGCAGACATTCGCTGGGGCGTTTTACCGTGGCACGAGACTGCGGACGCGGCTGTCGTAACGACGGAGGCATTCCGGAAAACGGCCGGGGCGGCTGTCGCTTCACTGATCCGGCTTTCCGTCCTGCTCTTTGCCTATTCGTCGATCATCGCGCAGTTTTACTACGGCATGACCGCGATTCGGTATCTCACCGACAGAAAAACCGCCGCGATCGTCTACGGGCTTGCCTCTGCGGTCTGTCCGTTGATCGGGGCGGTGATCCCTGCGGGGGCGATGTGGCTCGGCGCGGATCTCTTGCTCGGGTCGATGACGCTCATCAACTGTTCTGCTCTGATGTTCCTGTCTCGAAATGCGCGATGGGCTGGGATCCCTCGATGACAACGGCATCCGCCGGTCTTCCCTCATTCAGCGCCAGGAGCTTTTCGAGGACTTCGACAGCGCCGTCGATGTGGAACGCGCCGCGGATCCCCTGCTTCGGCATCGAAAGATAAATCTTGTCGTGCGCCGAGGTGCGCGGATCGTAAGCGGCGAGATAATTGCGGAAATAGCGGTCGATCGTCTTGTTGTATGCCTCGTCCGCATCCTTCAATCTGGTGTAGCGGACCTTTGCCCAGAGATCCTTCGCGTCTTCGTAATGCTTTTTGTTGAGGAGATAGCCTTTTCCATAGAGCTCGCTCATCCGCCGTTCCCCGAGCTGCGCTGCGGCGGCTTCCGGCGTCGGGAGGGTCAAGAGATACGTATCGATGTTGTATAACAGGCTTTTGGCGAACTTGCGCGCGGAATCGGTTTTCACGGACGAGGATTCTCCGGAGGTCGCATAGCCGATGATCTCGGCGAGCGCCGTCATCATATCGCCCTGAATGCGCGTGACGTCGGCTTCCGAAAAGATCCCGACACGGAGCGCTTCCGCGGCGAGGGTATTCGCATAGTCCGAACGTTTGAGATTCTCCGGATTCAGCGCACGGGGCGACATCAGCTCAGTACCGTTCATCGTCGTCCTCCCCGTCGTCATCCGTGTCGTCATCCGCGTTGTCCACTTCGTATTCGTCAAATTCGTCGTCGGAATCCTTGTCCTCCGGCGGTAGGATCGGGAGCCGTCCGTCCTCCTGCATTTCAGCCTGCAGATCGAAAAACCGGTCGAAGAGATCGAGATCGACGTCTCCGTCCTCCTCTTCCATCGGGAGCGGATCGCCGCCGACGGAAAGCTGCATCGGGAGATCCCCGAAGCGAACGTCGAGCGTTCCGCCGGGATTCAGGGGATTCGCCGGATCGTCGTCTTCGAGGGCTTCCTCGCCGACCGCATCGTACAGGCCGAGGCCGTCGTCCGTATCGGCAGGTGCGCCATCGAAATCGTCGTAGGGATCTTCGAGCGCGGAACTGTCGGAATCAGCTGCGGGATCCTCTTCGTCCTCATAGCGGTCATGGTCCGCGTCATGCCCGAAGAAATCCTCGCCGTATTCGTCGGCCAGCACGTTGCCGGGCGTATCGCGGTTTCCTTCGAGGCGGTCTTCGGGATCCTGTCCCACCTCGTCCCGGTCTCCGAACCACTCGGCATAGTGCTTCCCCGCGTTGACTTTGCGGATGATGCGCTCCGCCTCGCGGCCTTCGAGCACGTCGATGCTCCCGCGGCAATACAGTTCAAACCGCTCAAAGAGTTCGTCGATGAGGGCCCGGTCGCCGATCCGGTCGTCGGTCTCCGTCTTGATGTAATAAAACAGATAAGTGATCTCGTTCAGGATATAGGCGTAGTTTTCTTGGTTGATATAACGGGACGCGCAGAACTTCTTGAGGATCTGTGGCACCGCGCCGATCCCGGCTTCCACGCGTTCATTTTCGATCAGCGCGGTCTTGCGCGTTTCGGAGAGCTCCTTCGCTTCCTCAGCGCTCAGCACGAGCCCGTATTCGCGCGAAACCTCGTTCAGGGCGAGCAGCTCATCGGAAATCGGTCGCAGCGAAAGACTCTCGATGGAAATCAGTCCGTTCATAAGCCGCCCTCCGTTCATAAATTTCGAGAAACCGTGAAAAATTGCTTGACATCGCGCCGTCAGTATGATATAATGTAGAGGCCAAAAATTGATATCTTTTGTGCGTTTTGTTCGAGGCGAACCACTATATTATATCACTTGCGGGCATTTCTGTCAAGTGTTTTTTTATACCCGGGTCTCCGCAGCCCTCATTTCCCGACGGGAGTCGCCTCGAGCATTTTGATCGGGATCCCCTGTTCGGTGAAATTCCGCTCGTATTCCGTTACGATGTTGTCCGCCGCGCGGTCCGAGGCATGAAGATCGCGGGTGAGATACCGGATCGCAAAGCCGTTTTCCGGCAGGATCTCAGCGGTATAGTCGAAGAGCTCGTCGTTGTCCGTCTTGAAGGAGAACAAGCCGTCCGGTTTCAGGACTCTCCGGTAGTTTTCGAGAAACGCGGGGCTGGTCAGCCTCTTTCGCCGGTCCGTTCCCTTCCCGGGCCACGGATCGCTGAAATTCGCAATGACGGCGTCGAGGGAATCGTCTCCGAGCCGGGCGAGAAATCCGTTCGCATCCGCAACCGCGAACCGGACGTTTCCGCGTAGCTCCTCCGGGATCGCCCAGACAGCGCCGTTCTTATAGAGCGTTCCGTCCGGTGCGAGCCATCCGCCGTTCGGGGCCATGGCGCCGAGTCCGCGGGATCGCGCGTATTTTTCCACGGCGACGACCGCGACATCGGAGATCCTCTCGAGGGCGATGTAGTTGCACGCGGGCTTCTCAGCCGAGAGACGCACGATGAAGTCGCCCTTCCCGCATCCGACCTCAACGACGAGCGGATGATCGTTTCCGAAGATCTTTTCCGGCTCGATTTTCACCTTTTCGTCATCATCCGGCAAAACCGGACACAAAAGAGCCGATAAAGCGAGAAGTCTTTCACTTCCGTGCCGTTTTTTTCGCATTCTCATATTGATTATTTCTCCGTTTTTTGGTAAAATAGAAGCAGACGGCAGAATCCGCCCGTCATCCCGACCGTTTTCAGTTAGTATAACACAAGTTCCCGATAAAATCTACCCCCAAAATCGCAAAAGAGAGGTGAGTTTGCCGGATGGAATTGAATATTTTCATGAGAAATCTTCAGACGGCTCTGATCCGGCGCGGCATCCCCGATGAAACCGCGCTCAAACACGTGACCAATCTCAGGCGCACGTTCACGGTCGAGGATCTCGAAGAAATCGACGCCATCCAGTCCCCCGAGGAGATCGATCAGCTCGCGGACAGTATCGCGTCCATTCTCAAGAAGAGACAGCCCGCCGCCGAGCCGAAGAAAACGGAGACCGTTCCCGCTCCGCGTCAGCCCGCCGCACCCGTGCGCCGCGAGGAGACCACCTTCAACGACGACCTCGACGATAGCTTTCCGGAGCCCGCTCCCGCGAAAAAACCGAAGAACAGGCAGAAGGAAGCGGATCCGTACTTCGAGTATTCCTCCGAAGCAGAGCCCTCCACGCGCGGGATGCTCATCTTCTGGATCGGTCTTCTCCTGACCAGCCCGATCTGGCTCGGACTGCTCGCCGTCATGTTCGTTGCGTTCATCGCCCTTTTCGTCGCGCTCTCCGCGCTGATCGTCGTCGGCGTCGCCGCCATCATCGCGATCGTTGCGGTCGGTGCCGGGATCGCGCTGGTCGGCATCGTGTTCGGCATCACGCAGCTCTTTACCTTCCCGGCCGGCGGCCTCTACGAAATCGGTCTCGGCGTGATGATCGCCGGTGCGGTCCTCTTCGTCGCCGTCCTGCTTTATAACTTCTCCATCCGCCTCCTTCCCTGGCTCATCACCCAGCTCGGCGTCTTCCTGAAGTTCCTCTGCCGCAAGCTGAAGGAGTTATTCTTACATATCAGAAGGGAGTGCTATAAGCTGTGAAACCGACCTCCATCATTTCCCTGATCGTCGCGGTTCTGCTTGTGATCGTCGGGCTCGTGACCTGCTTCATAGCACAGAACATGGCGCAGTCGAACGGCGAACAGCTCTTCGCCGACCATGTCGACGGGAATATCAGCATCACCGAAGAGATCAGCCTCGACAGTCTCGATATCATCAAGATCGTCTTTTCCTCCGGCAAGGTCAATATCTACGGCAACTGCGACACCCCCGGCTCCGATCATTACAGTGAAGTTTCCAAACTCGAACTTGTCAATTTCAAGGAAAACTACTACACCCTCACCCGTTCGGGCAATCTTCTCTCGTTCGATGAGACCGGCGACATCACCTCCATGCTGAAGTTCTGGGAAAACGGCTTCTCCTTCAAGGGGATGCGGTACATTCTGAACATGGAGCAGATCCGCGAGCTCATCGATCAGAAGAAGAACGCCGACAAGGAAGAGCGGCTGAAGCAGATCAACATTTACCTGACCAAGGAAGCGCTTGAAAAAGCGACGGAAGACGGTGACGATTCGCCGCCTCTGAAACAGATCCAGATCACCTCGCGCGGCGCCGCCGGATGTGAAGTCCGCATCGACAACATGCGCACCAACACCGACTACAACATCACCGCCGAAAAGGTCGATCTGACCGTCTCTCAGACCAGAACGGATTCGTTCATCAACGTCAAGGCAGACGCGGATTCCGACGCGAAGCATGCGAAGGTTCACTTCGAAAACTCCGTGATCGGGTATCTCAACATCCGTGCGGATGACCTCGAATTCACCTCGACGTCCATGCATATCCGCAACGAACTCAAGCTCACCTCGAAGACCGGCTCGATCCTCTTTGTCTCCCCCGTTCGTCTCAGCAATTACAACATGGAGATCCGCTCGAAGGGCCGCATCCAGATCGACAACACCGATATGTCGAGCCCGTATTCCTACGTCGCCGGCTCCGGGAATCCGACCTTCACGATCGAAAGCGAAGAGGCAAGCGTGAACTGCTACGAAGCTGCCGGCAGCGAAACGAATCCGTAAACATCCGCATGAAAGAAGGGATCACCCATGAGATATGAATACCGCACGCAGGGGACCTGCTCCTCCGCCGTCTCGTTCGACATTGAGGACGGAAAGCTCTCGAACGTCGTCTTCACCGGCGGCTGCAACGGCAATCTGAAAGCGATCGGACGCCTCGTCGAAGGCAAGGATGCCCGCGAGATCGCCGATCTGCTCCGCGGAAACCTCTGCGGCTTCAAGAACACCTCCTGTGCCGATCAGCTCTCGAAAGCCATCGACCGGGCGCTTGAAGCGTAAGCAAAACCGAAACGAAAAAGGCCGCCGGCATGAAGTCGACGGCTTTTTGATTTGTCGGGAGCACGCGCTTTTCATATCCCATCCGATTCAGCGGTAATTCTCGGTTTTCCGGTAGTGCTTCACGTCGATGTCCTTGAAATAGGCTTCGAGGATCTCCCGCGCCGTGTATCCCTTGACGGCGAGATCGAACGCGCCCCATTGGCTCATACCGACGCCGTGGCCCCAGCCTTTCCCGACGATGATGAAGTTGTCGCTGTTCTCCGCCCGCGCGATCTTGGTCTTCGTCGAGTCGTCGGACTTGTCTTCGACTGTCTCCGCGATGTATTTCGACGTGTAGTCATCCGAATACGGGTCGTCCGGACCGAGGACTGTTGCACCTTCGAAGGCGTCCGCGTTCTGCCGTGTGATCGCAAAGATGTCGCGCTTTCCGTATTCGATCAAGCCGTTTTCCGTCAGTACGCCGATGGAATCGCCGAAATAGGTTCTCTCCTCGGCATCCGCGGTGATGACATAGAAGTCATCGAGGTCCATGTACGCATAGTCGATCCCGAAGATCTCCGGTTTCTGCGAGGTCGGTTTGTCCGCTGTCTTCTTTTCGGTTTTCGCGCTTTCGCTGACGACGACGTCCTCCGTGTATTCGACAGACCCGCGGCCGATCACGAAATTCGAGCTCTTGACGTACGGCGTGAGCGAGATGCGCACGGAATCGCACGGCGTGATATCTACTGTATTTCCGTAGGAGTCCGTCACGCGCAGGGTCTTGATGTAGGTGGAATTCCGCGCGTATTCGAGGATCTCGGCGCTCTCGATTTCACCGTGAAGCTGCTTGTAGCCGGCGAGATTCAAACGGTCGCAGAGGGCGGAGGGCGAGATCTCGCTGATCCAGAATGCGTTCTCGTGGTTCATGTAGTCTTCCCACGGCGTCTCGATCGGCTGGAGGTACGGGATGTCATCCTTGCCGCCCCACGCGTCCTGTGCGCTGACCGTCACGCCGCCCATGCTGGAGACGTAGTATGCGACAACGATCCGGTCGTCGTAGGTCATGACTTCCCCTTCCGTCCCGAGGACCGCTTCCATCACGGCGTCGTTGATCTTCGCGGCGCCCCGGTAAACCTGGCAGCATACTTCGGTGCACAGATCGAATTTGTGTCCCCAGTGCTTGGAATTCGATTTCATATTGGTGAGCGAGAAGGAACGGACCGTGATCGCAAAGGC
>JAFPWV010000021.1 GCA_017412675.1 Clostridia bacterium | reverse complement strand
GAAAAAGAACCAAAAAGAGGAACTCTCTGGAAGTTTTGGGTGTTCCGCACTCTGCGGAGTGCGGGTCAGGGCGTTGCCCCGACACCCTACCACCTTTTGAAAAAGGTGGACGAAAACTTTTGCCCTATTTGCGACAACCCGTTTTCTCATGTTGATTCTCGAATCTCTCCCGGTTCGCCGCGAAGAGCTCGTACATCATCCTCATGTTCTCGAGCTCCCACCAGCGCTTCGGCTCCGCGGGCAGGCTGTCAAGGTCGTAGAGCAGCGCGCCTTTCATCGAAAGGAAGAACGGGCTGTGTGTGGAGATCACGAACTGACAGCGGAAAAAGCGCGCAAAGTCCTCGATCAGCTTCACGACTTCCTTCTGATACTTCGGTGAGAGGCTGTTTTCCGGCTCGTCGAGAAGGAAGAGGCAGTCGTCGCGGAAGTGATCGCGGAAGAAGTTCAGGGCGTACTGCCCGTTCGAGTCCGGCGTTGTGAGCTGGCCGGCGTGTGCGGTCACATACTTGGACATGGTCTTATGACGCACTTCGAGCCGCTTTACGAGATCTTCGTAGTCGGCGAGCGAGCGGAACTGGAAGGTCGCCCCCTGCATCATCTTCGCCTTTTCTTCCCGATATACCGCCTCCGCCTCCTGCCTCCGGTCCTCCGTCTCGAAGTTCTCGACGCGCCGGTCGATCAGGCCGTAGAAGACGTCGTCGCTCGTGAAGATGGCGCTGCCCGGTGCGACGCCGCGTTTTTCCGGGACCTCCCACTTGCACATCCGTTCGATATACTCGCGGAAGTACGGGCTCGTGTTGAACGGCGTGATGCGCGGCAGCCCCAGCGATTCCGCGATGAGATTGAGCAGTGTCGATTTGCCGCTCCCGTTTCCGCCGCAGAAGATCGTCACCTCGGAGAATTCGATCCGGCGCAGGCCCTTGTACGGAAAGATGCCGTAGGGATACGCGGCGGGATGGGGATTGCCGTGTCCCCAATATCGCTGCGCATGGTCTTCTTCCTCTTCCAGCGTCGGGAGGGTGTAGGATTTCAGGTAAATCATGGGGTTTCCTCCTCGTCACTCAGGCATGAAGGTCTTCTTCGTAAAACTCTCCGTCCTTGATATAGGCGTACGGACCGGGCTCATAGAGCGAAACCGCCTCGCCGATCTGCGCCGTGATCGCCGCATAGGGGAGGTATTTGTCGATCCGTCCGATCGGCGCGAAGCCGTTTTCGTACGGGATCAGCGTATAGAGCCGCACATCTTCCCGGTCGCGGAGCCGGATAGGCAGTTCCCCGTCTGCAGAGATATATTGACAGGCCTTCGTGAAAGACTCGTAGACGACGAACGCTTCCCCTTCAAGTCCAGGAACGTCGGACGGCCGGAGGATCCCTTCGAGAATGCCGTCCTGCTCTGCGACGTGGAATGCCGCGACGACGCCCGCCTTCCCGATCCGGTTCTGGATCTTGAAGGGCTTCCCGGATGTCCGGGGATCGTCGAGGAGGCAGTCGACCGTCGGCATGCCGCTCCGGTCGCAGCGCAGGATCCGTCCGTCGTCAAAGGCGAGCGGCTTCAGAACCTCCGGCCGGGAACGTCCGATCTCGTCGCTCACATAGATCGGTCCGCCGGAGACCGCGCGCAGGACGCTGTTCCGAACCGCCTGCGTGTCGTCCGTCCACCACATGTCATAGTCGTTCCAGAAGAACTGCCCCTGCAGGATCGAGTTGTACGAGCACTGCAGGATGTGCTTCGTGAACCACGGGCGATTCTCCGGCTGGAAATCGTCGCTGCACCGGCAGATCGAAGAGAATCCGCGGTTCCAGAGATCCTCCGATGCCATTCCCATGCAGTTGATCATGGCATTGTCGAAATGCAGGCCGACCGATGCTTCGAGGCCGCTGTGCCATTCCCGCGTGACGCGGCCGACGGTGTCCATGCCCTGATAGAACCGCCGCGTCATGCTCTGGTTGTCGACTTTGAGAAAGTCCGCGCCGCATTCCCGGAAGAAGCGGTGCATGGTCGAGAAGAAGCCGAACGCCTTTTCCGCGTGCCAGTCGGCGACGATCCGTCCGTCGGCGGTCACGGTGGTATATTCCCGGAGCTTTCGGTATGCCTCTCCCGCGGGATCGAGACCGTACCAGTACCCGGTCGAGGGGTGCCAGATCCCGACCTTCACGCCGTATTCACGGATCTTCTCGATCGTATGCGCGAGCCCGTCCGGGAAACGGTCATACGCCGCTTCAAAGTCCGTCATCGCGGAAGAATGCATAAGGCGGAACATCTCCTCGCGCGATTCGTACTTCGCTCCGCGGAACGCCCGGATCTCTGCCCACATATCGTCAAGGATCGCCCACTTCACGGGGATCCCCTTTTTGTGGAATTCCTCGCACTTTTCGATGAGGCCCGCCTCGGAGACGCGGATCTGCATGGCGTCCCACGAGCACCAGCCGAGATACTCGAAGACTGCGGGATAGCGCCGATCCTTCCGAAGCACCGTTCCGAGCAGGTCCGCCGCGGCTTGTACGGCACGTTCCGTCAGCTCGTAGGGATCGTCGCCCTCCGCCCAGACAAAGGCAAGATCGCCGCACGTCGAAGTCCCGCGAAACCACGAGAACTGCTTTGCCGCAAGCCCTTGATCCGTCCCTTCGAGGACGCACTTGAAGTCCTGATCGACGGTCGGGATGATCACGCCCCAGGTTCCGCTCGGTGTCCGATATACCAGATACTGCGTGTCGCGCGGGACTTTGGTGAGATCGCTGCCGAAAAAGGGCTGGCACCAGAATTCGGAATACCGCCAGTCCGCCATATACCGCACGGGTGTTTCCGGATCAATCAGAATCCGCACGCCGCAGTCCGGATCGAGCGGTGTGACGTCGTGCGGGCCGTGAATCTCCATCCGCGGACGTACCGCCGTGACGCCGTTCTCCGTTGTGATATCGATCTGGATTGGCGTCTCCGTACCGTCCGCCGTCCGCCTGACTGCCGTGAATTTCATATCTGCCTCCGCCGTATTTCATCTTCTGAAAGCAGTATAGCATATCCCGCCGTCGATTGCAAGAGAGAATCCCGCAAAGCATGAAAAAACCGCTCCGCGGAAAACGGAACGGCTTTTCAGTTGATTTCAGGTCTTGTCGTCGGTGACGGCACCGGAACCCGTGAGATCGATCGGCTCGCCGAGATAGGTCGGTGCCGGCTCGAGGAATCCGAGGGCGAAATCCTTGCACCGCGCGGCGATCTCCCGCACTTCCCTCATGCTCTGGCCGATGTAGGTCCTGAGGTCCGCGGGAACGCCGACGGCTTCGAGGCCGAGCGCGTCCGCCAGCCAGAGAGCACGATAGAGGTGGTATTCCTGCGAGACGATCACGATGTGCTTTGCACCGAACACATCCCGTGCGCGGATGAGGGATTCGTAAGTCGAGAATCCGGCGTGATCCATGAAGACGTCGTCAGGGGAGACGCCATGCTCGACGGCGAAGGACTTCATCGTGTTCACTTCGTCATAATCGACCGATCCGTGGTCCCCGCTCATGAGGAGCTTGGGCGCGGCGCCGGCTTCATACAGCCCGATCCCGACGAGCAGCCGGTCCTCGAGCATGTGACTCGGAGACCCGTCGGAACGAACGCCCGCGCCGAGGACGAGGATGCAGTCTGCACCGCGGTCACGCACGTCAGCCTCGCCGAGGATCCTTTCGCGCGCTTTGAGGAGCATCGCGGCATTGATCCAGGCGGCGAGGATGAACGCGAAGAGAAGCAGGAAAAGGAGGATCTTAACGCCCGTCATGAGGCGGTTCTTTGGTTTCATTGTTCTGGCTCCGCATGTATTCCTCGATGGCCTTCTTTTCTTTCTTCCTGCGCGAATGACGGATGATCGCGCGGATCACGAACACCAGCGCGACGATGATGACGGCCCAGATCAGGATGTACGGGAGGGAGGTGACGAACCAGACGGCAAAGTCGGCGAATCCTTCTCCGATGTCTTGTAAGTTCTCGCGCAGACCGGTCGTGATGCGCTGGCCGAAGGTGAGCGTCGATTCGTTCGGAGGCGTCGCGCGGCGGACCTCATTCACGTTGATGAATACGGTGCAGTAGGAGATCAGATCGTCATACTTGCGGAGCTGGGACTTGTAGGAATCGAGCTGGTAGTTGATGTCGGAAATGCGGCTCTGGAGCATGATGACGTCCTCGAGGGTCTCCGCCTTGTCAAGGATCTCGAGAAGCGTCGTGTATTCGGTCTCGAGCGCGCGGATATGACTCTCGACGTCGATATAGCTCATGGTGACGTCGTCCTTGCTCTCGGAGCGGTAGGTCATCGCGCCGATCTGGGTCACGCTCGCCATGAAGGCGTCATACCGTCCCGCCGGGATGCGGACCGTGACGGCGGCGTTTCTGGAATAATAATCGGAATAGATGCCGCCTCCATAGGTTTCGGAGGATTCGACGTATCCGCCGGCCCCCGCAACGCAGGCGTTCAGCGCTTCGAGGAAGGATTCGTATTCGGTAGTCTCGAAGTTGACGGTCGCTTTGCGGATGATCTTGCGCTCGGCGAGGTCATTCTCCGCTTTCGGCGCGGAAGAGGAGCTTGTGTTGTTCATGCCGCCTTCCCCTGGCATGTCAAACGCTTCTTCAAACTCCGCCGGAGCTTCGGCGTAATAGGAGGGGGCGGCTTCGGTCTTTGCGGAATAGCCGTTGTCATAGGCGGAAGAGGTGCCTGAGCAGGACGCGAATGAAAGCGTCAGGCATACGGCAGCGAGGATGGACAGGATTCTCTTTGTATTCATGGCAGAACCTCCGTTTTGTTTTTCTTGTTTTGATGATTAGACGCCGGAGAGGGAGAAAAAGTTCCCTGCTCAGACAAATTCAGCGGAATATTTTTCTTCCGGATTGCAAAACGCTGCCGGAAGGAGTATAATGGAGACAATCCATCAGAGGAGGCGAATCATGGCTTATCAGA
Source organism: Clostridia bacterium (assembly GCA_017412675.1). Classification (GTDB taxonomy): domain Bacteria; phylum Bacillota; class Clostridia; order Oscillospirales; family CAG-272; genus UMGS1696. The sequence goes on along the minus strand of JAFPWV010000021.1, from coordinate 2,068 downwards.
AATACGTCACGCTGAGTTACGACGACGGTCCGAAGCATGACCGACGGTTTGTTGCGATGCTCAACGAATACGGCGTGAAATGCACCTTCAACCTCATCTCCGGCTCGATGCCCGACGACGATCCCGATTCCTGGTACATCTCGAAGGCCGAAGCGGCGGATCTCTACCGCGGACACGAGATCGCGACCCACTCGAAGACCCATCCGCACCTCGAGACGCTCCCGCGCGAGGAGATCGTCGAACAGATTACGGACGACCGGAAGGCGCTGGAAGCGATCGCGGGTTATCCCGTCATCGGACACGCCTATCCCTTCGGCTCGTTCAGCGACACGGTGGTCGAGGTCCTCGGCGAATGCGGGATCCGCTATGCCCGGACGGTCCGCTCGACGAAGCGGTTCGGCATTCCGGAAAATCCCCTGCTGCTCGATCCCACCTGCCATCACCGCGATCCCGAGGTCTTTCGCCTGATCGACGAATTCCTTGCGGCTGAACCGACGGACGGCGATATGCTCTTTTATCTCTGGGGCCATTCGTTTGAATTCGACCGGGGTGAAGAATTCAACAGCTGGGAGCACATCGACCGCGTTCTCCGCGCGATCGCCGGGAAACCGGACGTCCAATACGTCACCAACATCGGCTTTTTCGACCGCGCGTGAGCGCACCATCAACGGTATATTTTGCAAAGAGGCGTCAAAAGCGCCTTTTTGTTGGTTCGATATGAATATTTAATCGCCGAATGGCGGAATTTCATACAATCCCACGGGAACGGATTCCCGGAAAGGCATTGACAAAAGGAAGATTTCGGCGTATAATGGGACAAAAATCATAGCCGGTTGTCATGCATATTCATGTTTGAGAACCGACTGTTTTATAACACCACTCAGGAGGTCCCCATGAACCGCGTATTCAACTTCTCCGCCGGTCCGTCGATGCTTCCCCTGCCCGTTCTTGAAAAAGCGGCATCCGAGCTTGTCTGTTACGGCGACTCCGGTATGTCCGTGATGGAAATGAGCCATCGCTCCCCGGACTATGAAGCGATCATTCAGAAAGCCGAGGCCGATCTGCGCACGCTGATGCAGATCCCCGAAAACTATAAAGTCCTCTTTCTCCAAGGCGGCGCGTCCACGCAGTTTGCGGCAGTCCCGCTCAATCTCATGAAGAACGGCCGCGCGGACTATGTCCTCTCCGGTCAGTTCTCGACCAAAGCCTACAAAGAAGGTCTGAAATACGGCGACTGCGCGGTTGCAGCCTCCTCGAAGGACGTCAACTTCATCCGCGTCCCGGCAACGACCCGTGAGAGCTTCCGTCCCGACGCCGATTACGTCCATATCTGCTTCAACAACACGATCTACGGGACAAAATTCCCCGCGATCCCCGACACCGGAGACGTTCCGCTCGTCGCTGACCTCTCCTCCTGCATCCTTTCCGAACCCGTCGACGTCACGAAATTCGGTGTGATCTACGCGGGCGCGCAGAAGAACATGGCCCCCGCAGGCCTCACCGTCGTGATCGTGCGCGAGGATCTGCTCGGCTGGACGAATCCCCTGACGCCGTCCATGCTGGACTGGAAGCTCATGGCGGACAACGGCTCGATGTACAACACCCCGCCGTGCTACGCGATCTATATGGCAGGACTCGTCTACGAATGGCTCCTCTCCATCGGCGGTCTCGAAGAGATGCAGCGCCGCAACCGCAAGAAGGCCGATCTGCTCTACGATTACCTCGACAGTCAGGATTACTACCTCGCCCCCGTCGAGCGTGAAAGCCGCTCCATGATGAACGTCACGTTCGTCACCGGCGTGGAAGATCTCGATAAAAAGTTCGCAAAGGAAGCCGCGGCAGCGGGACTCAAGAATCTCAAGGGTCACCGTTCCGTCGGCGGGATGCGCGCTTCGATCTACAACGCGATGCCTTATGAAGGCGTCGAAGCGCTCGTCGCGTTCATGAAGGATTTCGCCGAAAAGAACCCGAAATAAGGATCCACAACAGGAGACAGACCATGTATCAAATCAAACTTCTGAACAAGATTGCCGCGGCAGGCACGGATCGATTTGATCCCGCCCGTTAT
>JAFPWV010000215.1 GCA_017412675.1 Clostridia bacterium | reverse complement strand
CTTCGGATAGGGGACGATCCCGTAATCCGTCTCCATGTCGCGCAGCTTCGCCGAGGTCCGGAGATCGTGGGCGAAGAAGAGCGCGCGGTCCTCCTGAAAGATCTTCTGCAGATCCCCGGAGGATACCATCAGCGAGAAGTGGCCTCCGTTTGAGAAGAGGGCCTGCATCTTCTCGAGCGCGCCGATCATCCGCTCGGTGTTCATGGTGTAGGAGAGCCATCCGTCCTCGCCGCGCTTCACCACCTGAATGTCGAAGGCGGGCATGTAGGAGTCGATCGCCGTGGACCAGTATGTGATATAGCCGAACAGATCGTCCTGCGTGTAGATCCCGTCGCCGTTCAGATCCCCAGATACGCCGGAGACGATCGAGAGCAGCTCCTCAAACGTCCATTCCCCGTTCCGCACGAGCTCGTAGAGGTCGGGGACCCCGTAGTCCGTCGCCAGCTTCTGGTTGAAGTACATGCAGACCATGTCCTCCCAGACGGAGAGCGCGATGTCCCCCGTCATGGCGAACAGCTTGTTGTTGATGGTGAGCGAGTCGGCGATCTGCGCGGACCACCAGTGCTCCGAGACGTCGAGGAAGGGGACGTCGTACCAGTTGAGGAACAGTCCCTTCTGGATCGCGCCGAGGATCATGGCCGCGTATCCGGCGACGATGTCAAAGCTCGAGTCGCCCGCGAGGATCATCGCGTTCAGCTCGGGGTTGAAGCGGTCGCCGCTGCCCCACGTCGTCGCCCGGTCCACGTGATTCACGCGGATGTCGTAGCGCGATTCGAGGAGGTTGTTGCGTTCGTAGACGGCGTCGTTGATGATCTCGCCCGTCAGCTCCTCGGAGGAGAATTCGTATTCCATGCCCGTGCGCAGCAGGATGGTGTAGTCCTGGCCGCCGAACGTCATCTCCGGGAGACGGTCGAGGATGGTCGTCTCCGGGGGCTCCGTCTCGGCAGGCGCCGTCTCGGGTGCGGGAGACGCCTCCGGTTCCGGTGCGGACGCCGGTTTTTCGCTGCACGACACGGCACAGCAGGCGATCATCAGAAGCGCGAGGACCAGGGAGAGAACCTTTTTCATATCCACCTCACAGTGAATCGTGATTTCATACGGATCCGTCGGAACTATTATATCATAAACCCGGCGCGGCCGTCAAGCAGGTCGGCCGCAAAGGACGCCCGCAAAACGCTTGCAATCCGGGGGGATCTGTGGTATAATCGGGCTGAGAGAAACATCCCCACAAAGGAGTCAGACCATGAGCGACATCATGCGGGACAGAGAAATCGTGCGGGAGCTGACGAAGCGGTACATGGAGATCGCCCTCTCGGACCGCCACGTCCGGATGCGGAAGCGGTTCCGGGACAGCAACGACCTCAAAATCGTGCGGCCGCCCTTGATCATCGAGGAGATCCCGTGGCACGAGATGAATTACGAGCACGCCCTCGACTGCCTATGCGAGGATCCGGGGCTGCGCGGGATGGAATACGGCCTCCGGGTCGCGCTGTACCGGGAGAAATACCTGCGGTGCGACAACTACATCGAGCCCGTGTGGGTGATCGGCAAATCGTATTCCGATACGGGCAGCGGCTTCGCCATCCGGGAAGAGCGCCTCGCCGTCGACAAGAACAACGGCATCGTCTCCCACCGTTACGAGGACGTCCTCGCCGACGAAAAGAGCCTTGAAATGTACCACGATCCCGTCATCACGCCGCACCCGGAGAACGACCGGGCGAACAAGGAGCGCGTCGAGGAGATCGTCGGGGACCTCATCCCGGTCGAGGTGCGCGGCCACGGGATCTACTATTCGCCGTGGGATCAGATCGCCATGCTGCGCGGCGTCGAGCCGATCCTCATCGACATGGTCGAGCGGCCGGAATACCTGCACCGCATCATGCGCCTCTTCACCCGGGCGATGACGTTGACGATGGATCAGATGGAGGCGTACGGGCTGTACGATCCCCGCGGCCTCTCCCTGCACTGCACGCCGAACAGCGTCACCCTGCCCGAGGAGCCGGAGCCCGGACAGAGTTACCTCTGCAGGCATATCTGGTTCCGCACGATGGCGCAGATGTTTTCGACCGTCTCCCCGGCGGCGCACGACGAGTTCGATCTGCAGTATTCGATCCCGCTTGCCGCCCGCTGCGCCTACACGTATTACGGCTGCTGCGAACCGCTGTCCGACCGGATCGGCAAGCTCAAGCAGTACCCGAATCTGCGCAAGGTCGGGTGCTCGCCGTGGTCCGACGTGGAGCGGACGGCGGAGGAGCTCGGCCCGGATTACGTCCTCTCGCGCAAGCCGAACCCCGCCCACGTCGCGCGGCGGACCGATCCCGATCAGGTGCGCGCCGACATCGCCGACACGGTGACGAAATGCCTCAAATACGGCTGCCCCTGCGACATCACGCTCAAGGACATCAGCACCGTCGGTTACCGCCCGGAAAACCTCTTCGAGTGGGCCGAAGCCGCCTCGTCCGTGCTTGATGAATACTACGGGGAAGCGTGACCCGGAAACCGCAGAACAAAACCCGCCGCAGTCCTGAAAGGATCACGGCGGGCGTTTTCTTTATTCGTACATCTTGTAAAGCGCTTCGAGCTTCTTGTTGATCTGCTTGCGGTTCTTCTGCAGGGTCGACGCCAGGTTGTTCTGCCCGTTGTACAGCTCATACCGGAACATGTAGGGCAGGTTCGAGAGGTATTCGCCGAACTGGAAGGAGAACTCGTACACGCGGCCGTCCATGATGAGGTCGATCATCTTCGCCGTGACGGGATCCTCGGTGTACTTGTTCTTCAAGGCGGTGTCGTAGAACGCCGGATAGACCGTCTTGTAGGATTCCGCGTTGAGGGCTTCCATCAGGATCCCGACGAAATCGTACCGGTCCTCGGGCAGAGTCTTCGGGACGCCGAACACGGAGTGCTGGTCCATCGAGTTGGTGTAGTATTCCGCCTGCTCCTCGTCGTACTTCGGGTACGGGAGCACGCCGTAGGCATATTCCATGTCGCGCAGCGGTCCGTAGCAGTCCTCGAACATCATCGGCATCACGGCGATGCGGCCCGCGATGAATTCGTTGCGGCCGTGGGTCTCGTCGCTGAACCGGTAGGCGCCCGGCGTCTCATAGACCAGCGCGATCACCTTGTCGAGGGCGTTCGAGACCTTTTCGGAGCCGAGGGTGACGACGAGCTCGCCGTTCTCGTACTTCGTGATGGACTCGCCCATGGCCGTGACCCAGACGTCCGTGCCGTGGTAGTTCCAGTAGGCGTAGCCGAGGGTGTCGCCGTCGTCCGACTTGCCGTTGCTGTTGAGGTCGACCCAGATCGATCCGGCGAGCTCGCGGAGCTTGTCGAGCGTCCAGGTGCCCTCGAAGACGAGGCTGTAGAGATCCTCGCCGGAGTACCCGTACTGCTCGGTCAGATCCATGTCGAAGAACATGGCGTAGGTGAACTGCATCGCGGTGACGGAGAGGTCTCCGACGATGCAGAAGAGCTTGCCGTTGATGGTCGAGCCCTCGTTCGAGGCCTTGTTCCACCACGGCTTCGACTGATCGATGTACGGGATGGTGTTCCAGTCGAGATAGCTGTTCTGGGAGATGGGCGTGTAGGCCTTGTACTCGAAGTGATCGGCGATTTCGCACTCGTCCGAGGACGCCTTGACGAACTTGCTGATCTCATCGTAGGGCGCGTTCGAGAGCACGGTGGCGATTTTCGCGTCGAAGCGGTCCTCGATGGTCTCGTTCCGGTTGAAGATGGCGTCGTTCGTGACTTCGCCGTTCAGCTCGTCGACGCGGAACTGGAATTCCTTCGACGTCGTGGTGAGGACGCGGAACTCCTGGCCGTTGAAGGTGACCGCGGGCAGATCGTCCGGGATGGAGAGGCGGGAATCGGTCTGTTCCTCCTCGGCGGGGGTCTCTTCCGCTTCGGCGGCGGTCACGGCGGGCGCTGCGTCATCCGTGTCGGCGGGCGCGTTGGAGCAGCCGGCGGCGGAGAGCATCAGCAGCGCGGCGAGGAGCGCGGCGATCGGTTTTCTGAGTTTCATAACAGTTCCTCCTTGATGGCAGGGTGTGGTTCGGATGGAGCGGCGCTTCTGCTCACGCCTTCTTGTACACCGCGAAATACGCGAGGGTCGGCTCGGTCCGGGAATCGAGGATGCGGACGCGCAGCGCGGTCGTCTCGATCCCGCCGAGGGGCACGATGCGCTTGTAGCCGATGACCGTGCCGCGGTACACTTCGCGGAATTCCCCGTTCTCGAGGACGTCGACCGCGAACTGCTCGACGCGCTGGCTGAGCTTGATGTTTTCCTTCATCACGAGGGTCCCGGCCGAGACGGGCTTTTCCCACCGGGCGGTGATCGCGGCGGTGGTTTTCCCCGCTTCGGCGCGCCAGTACGTCTCGTAGTTTTCTTCCCGCGCGCCGTCGATCGGGCAGCCCGGCTCTGCGGAATCCGCCTCGAGGACGGCATCCGATGTGAGGTTGACGGCAAAGGTCCGCTCGAGCGCTTCGCCGATCTCCCGGAGCCGCTTCACGTCGTTTTCGTGGAAGAGACCTTCGTTCGTCGGCGGGATGTTCAAGAGGAAGGTCGCGTTCCCTCCGACGGAGTTGAAATAGATATGGAGCAGCTCGTCGAGCGGACGGACCCGGTCGTTCTCCGACGCGTGCCAGAACCAGCCCGGCCGGATGGAGGTGTTGACCTCCGCGGCGTACCATACGAAATCTGTTTCGTCCTTCAGCACCTCGCGGCTGCCGAGATCGGTGTCGGATGCGGTGATCTTGCGGAGGCGAAACGCCGCGCCGTCGGACTGCTGGCTCTTGGCCGCAACCTTTTCGGTGTCGCACATCCGGCGGGGGACGATGCTCCACTCGGCCGGACGGGTATAACCTGCCTCGTTGCCGCACCAGCGCACGTCCGGGCCGCACACGGAGATGCACGCGCCGGGCTGCAGCTTGCGGATGACGGCATAGTAGCGGTTCCAGTTATAGATCTGCCGCTTGCCGTTCGGACCTTCGCCGCACGCGCCGTCGAACCACACGGAGAAGATCTCGCCGTACCCGGTCAAGAGCTCCGTGAGCTGGTTCACGAAGTAGTCGTCGTAGGCTTCCCCCTGCCCGTAGAGGGGACAGTTGCGGTCCCACGGGGAGAGGTAGACGCCGAATTTCAGCCCATATTTCCGGCAGGCGTCCGCCGCCTCGCGCACGACGTCGCCATGTCCGCCGCGGAAGGGGGACGACGCGACGCTGTGGCGGGTGTCTTTCGACGGCCAGAGGCAGAAGCCGTCGTG
>JAFPWV010000214.1 GCA_017412675.1 Clostridia bacterium | reverse complement strand
TTCAGGGCGAACTGGACGTTGCACCCGCCCTCGATCTTCAGCTCGCGGATGATCTTGATCGCGGAGTCGTTGAGCATTTTGAGGTCGTGCTCGTTCAGGGAGAGGATCGGCGCGACGACGATGGAGTCGCCCGTGTGCACGCCGACCGGGTCCACGTTCTCCATCCCGCAGATGGTGATCGCGTGGTCGTTCGAGTCGCGCATGACCTCGAATTCGATCTCCTTGTAGCCCTTCACGCTCTTCTCGACCAGCACCTCGTGCACGGGGGAGAGACGGAAAGCCGACGCACCGATGTCGAGGAGCTCCTCTTCGTTGTACGCGAAGCCGCCGCCCGTGCCGCCGAGGGTGAATGCGGGTCTCAAAACCACCGGATAGCCGATCCGCTCCGCCGCCGCCTTCGCCTCGTCGAGGGAGTAGGTGATCTCGGACGGGATGACCGGCTCGCCGATCGATTCGCACATCTCCTTGAAGAGCTCGCGGTCCTCGGCGCGTTCGATGGAGGAGGACGGCGTGCCGAGCAGCTCGACCCCGCACTCACGCAGGACGCCTTTCTTTTCGAGCTGCACTGCGAGGTTGAGGCCGGTCTGACCGCCGATGCCGGGGACGATGGCGTCGGGGCGCTCGTACCGAAGGATCTTCGCCACATATTCGAGCGTCAGGGGCTCCATGTACACCTTGTCCGCAATCTGCGTGTCGGTCATGATGGTCGCGGGGTTGGAGTTGACGAGGACGACCTCGTAGCCCTCCTCCTTCAGCGCGAGGCAGGCCTGGGTGCCCGCATAGTCAAATTCCGCCGCCTGTCCGATGACGATGGGGCCGGAGCCGATGATGCATACTTTCTTGATATCCGTTCTCTTAGCCATGGATTCTCTCCTTGTATAGTGTGTGCAGATTATCGTTCGTTATTCCGGTAGAGGACGTTTCCGCCGCGGGAGGTCAGGACGCATTCGCCCGCGAGGACCATCCCCTCGAACGGCGTCGCCCTTCCCATCGAGAGGAAGGTGTCCGGATCGACGGGGGCCTCCTTTTCGAGGTCCCAGACCGTGTACGCGTCATCGAGCGGGATCCCGAAGCAGACCCGTGGATTCCACGCGAGAAGGTCGATGAGCTTTTCGAGCGAGCAGATCCGCTCCTTCACGAGCTTCGTGTAGAGCGCGGGGAAGGCAGTCTCGAGCCCGACCACGCCGAACGCGCTCCCCTCGAGGCCCCGGCTCTTTTCCTGGACGGTATGCGGCGCGTGGTCCGTCGCGATCATATCGATCGTCCCGTCCCGGAGCCCTTCGAGCAGCGCCTCGCGGTCTTCGGGAGAGCGCAGCGGCGGGTTCATCTTGAAGCGCCCGTCCTCGCGGAGATCTCCGTCGTCGAGGATCAGGTAGTGGGGCGCGGTCTCGCAGGTGACGTCCACGCCCTCCGCCTTCGCCGCCCGGATCAGCGCGACGCTTTCCTTCGTCGAGATGTGGCAGATGTGATAGGCGCAGCCGGTCTCTTTGGCGAGCCGCAGATCGCGCCGGATCGGTCCCCATTCGCTCTCGGAGGAGATCCCCCGGTGACCGTGCGATCGGGCGTATTCGCCGTCGTGGATGTACCCGCCCCGGAGCAGGGAATTGTCCTCGCAATGGGCCGCGAGAATCTTTCCGAGGGACGCGCATTTTTCCATCAGGGCACGCATCATGCTCTCCGACTGCACGCCGCGTCCGTCATCCGAGAAGGCCGCGACATCGGGCGCCATCGCGTCGAGATCGGCCGGGACCTCCCCCGCCTCGCCCACGGTCAGGGCGCCGTAGGGCAGGACGTTCACGCCGGCGTCGGACGACCGGATCGGCGCGAGCACGGCGTCGAGGTGCTCCCTCGAATCGGGGACGGGGTTGAGATTCGGCATCGTGCAGACTGCGGTGTAGCCGCCGCGCGCCGCCGCATGGGAACCCGAGACGACGGTTTCTTTATAAGAAAAACCCGGTTCTCGAAAATGCACATGCACATCGCAGAAACCGGGGAAAACGGCATATCCGTTTGAAAGAAGGAAATTCTTGAAATCGTCGTCAAAATTCCGGCAGAGGGAAGAGAACTGCTCCATGAGGGAAGCGCGCGTCACGATGAGCTTGCCGGTCATAAACTACCTCTCTCCCGAACCACTCCGCCCCGCGCGGGCATGAAGGCACAGGGACCCCCTCCGGGATCCGCCGATACAATCTTGCCGACCGCACGGGATCGAATTAAAGATCGTTCTTTGTTCGTCCGATATTATACCATGGATCGCGGGTGGTGTCAATCGGAGAATTGCACGGATGTGTGAATTTTCGACCCGGATTTTAAGAAGATTTAACAAGGCGCCGCCGGAGCGATTTCACAGGAAAACGGGACCCCCGCGCGAGGCGAAGATCCCGATGGCCTTTATCCGAGCTTTGCGATATAGTCGGCGATCAGGGACGCCGCGCCGTCGATCCCGATGCGGTCCGTCGAGATCACGAGATCGTACTTGTCCGCGCGCCCCCATTTTTCTCCCGTGTAGTAGCTGTAATAATTCGCCCGCCGCTTGTCCGTCTTGACGATCAGATCCTTCGCGGCCGCTTCGGTGAGCTCGTGCCGCTCCATGACCGTCTTCACGCGCGAATCGAAGTCCGCCGTGATGTAGACGCGCACGAGGTTGTCCCGCCCGGCGAGCACATAGTCCGCGCACCGCCCGACGATGATCGCGCCCTCTCCCGTCGCCGCCAGATCCTTGATGATCTCGCTCTGCACGACGAAGAGCCGGTCGTTGATCGGCAGATTCACGCGCTCGAGCCCGTGGTTGTAGATGGACGATCCGAGGGCAAGCGTGTAAAGCAGGCTGTTCGCCGCCTTTTCGTCCACGTTCCGGAGCGCTTCGGAGCTCAGACCGCTCTTCTGCGCCGCGAGGGTGATGAGGTCCTTGTCATAGAACTTCCAGCCCGTGCGCTCGGAGAGAAGACGCCCGACCTCGCGTCCGCCGCTCCCGTACTGTCTTGCGATGGTGACGATGCAGTTTGCCATGTGTGTGCTCCTTTCCTGTTGCGTTCCTGTATCTCATACTCAATTTGTTCTCATGAAGACGGTTTCCGTGGAGTATTTGTGCTGGTTTCAGAAGTGCGATGCACTCTTTTTGTTGCCTTCCCCCTTGGGCGGGGAAGGTGCCCGATAGGGCGGATGAGGGGGGACAAATGACTATTGATGCTATGTTTTTATCAGGAAAACAGTTTCAGTCCTGCTGACGCGCTTCGAGGTCCATGATGAGACCGACGCGCCGGGCATGCTTGCCGCCCTCGAATTCCGTCGTGAGGAAGGTCTCAGCAATCTCCCACGCAAGCCCTTCGCCGACCACGCGCGCGCCGAGGCAGAGGACGTTCGCGTCGTTGTGCAGGCGCGTATAGCGGGCGCTGTAGGTGTCGGAGCAGCACGCGGCGCGGATCCCGCGGATCTTGTTCGCCGCCATGCTCATGCCGATGCCCGTCCCGCAGCAGAGGATGCAGAGATCTCCCTCCCCGTCGAGGAGCTTTCGGCAGCCCGCCTCGGCATAGACCGGGTAATCGCAGCTCACCGTCGAATCGGTCCCCGCGTCCACGACCGGAAAGCCAGCCGTCGTGAGCTGGGCTTTCAGCGCCTCCTTCAGGGGATATCCCGCGTGATCCGACGCGAGGACGATGGTCTTTTTCATAGCGATCCCTCCGATCCGTTGTTCTGCTTTGCCAGCCTTTCCTCGCGCTCCCGCTCCGCCTGCGATTTCCGCAGATAGACCGGGGCGAGCGCGGCGTCCGTGAAGCCTTCTTTTGCCGCCTCCGACGCCTCCGCATAGATCGCATCGGCCCGGGCCGCGACGCCGTATGCCGACGGGATCCGGAGCTTCTCCGGCGTGACGGCGACCCCCTCGGGCAAGTCGTCCCGTCCGATCATCATGCCGGTCGCGTCCCCCGTGAAATAGATGCGCTCGCCGGCATATCCCCGGAGCATTTCGGCAAGCTCGTCCATGGGGAGCTGCTCGTCCTCCGTGAGCCGCGTGACCGTGCCGTCCGAGGAGGCGCGGAAGAGGGCCGCATAGACCATCCCGCGGCGCGCGTCGATCACCGGGACCACGAGGGTGTCGATCCCCGCGAAATTGTAAGCCATCCCTTCGAGCGAGGAGATGCCGACGCAGGGGATCCGGTCCGCGAACGCCAGCCCCTTCACCGCCGAGACGCCGATGCGCACGCCTGTGAAGGAACCGGGCCCGACGGTGACCGCCATGAGGTCGATCTCCCCGAGCTTCGTGTCCGCCGCGCGGAGCAGGGCCTCGATCATCGGCAGGAGCGTGACGCTGTGGGTATCCGTCTTCACCGACGATTCTGCGAGAAGGGTCCTCCCCTCCGTGATCGCGGCGGCCGCGGTCTTCGCGCATGTGTCGACTGCCAGGATCCTCATAGCGTCTCCCCCTCTCCGAGCCCGTTCACCGTGATGCGCCGCTGAGACTCGCCGGCCTTTTCGATCGTCACGAGAACGGCGCCTTCGGGGATGTCCTTCCCGAGGTGCTCGCTCCACTCCGCGACACAGATCCCGCGGGCGAGGTATTCGTCGAACCCGAATCCGTCGAGCTCCCCGGCGTCCGCGATCCGGTAGAGATCGAAGTGGAAGAAGGGGATCGTTCCCCGCCGATATTCGTTCACGAGGGTGTAGGTCGGGCTCTTGACCCGGCTGCCCGGCGAGAGCGCGCTGCCCATGCCCCGCACGAAGACGGTCTTTCCCGCGCCGAGATCACCGTACATCGCAACGAACGACGGCGTCCCGCGCTGTGCGAGCAGCATCCCGAGCCGGCGGCCGAGCTGGGCGGTCTCCTCCGGTGTGTTGGTGATGAATTCCATGATTCTGTCTTTCTTTACTCGTTATCCACCTCTATTATAGCACAAATCTCGCCCTCTGTAAACCCCGCCCGGAACAAAAAAACCGGCATATCGCAGCCCTCGCATGCATAGATATAGGTGTAAAAGGGAGGGGCGGCATGGAGAACGGTTGGAGACGCGCGCTTGCTTATCTGCCTCCGAGGCTGGCGGATGCCGCAGAACGGTGCGGGACCGGGCGGATCGTTTCGGAGATCCGGCTCCGCGCGGGGGGACTCTGCACCCTGACGGCGGACGGGGAGAACCTTTCGACCGGGATCCTCTGCCTGCCTGGCGAGATCGAGGAGACGGTCTCGAATCTCACGGGCGGATCGCTCTACGCCGAGGCCGACAACATCAGCGGGGGCGTGATCACGGCGGGCGGCGGCATCCGGGCGGGCGTATGCGGACGGGCCGTGGCGGAGGACGGACGGATCACCGCGGTGCGGGACATCACCTCGGTCAATCTCCGTATTCCGAGGCGGATCCCGGGTGCGGCGGACGCGCTGGTCCCGTTCGGGCGGGCGGGGAAGAGCATCCTGATCTATTCGCCTCCCGGACGCGGCAAGACCACGGTGCTCCGGGAGCTCTGCGTGCGGCTGGCGTCGCGGGAGGGCGGGATGCGGATCGCGGTGATCGACACCCGGTGCGAGCTGAGTGCGGCGGCGGAGGAGGCGGTCACGGCGGACTTCTACCGGGGCTATCCCCGCGCGCCGGGCATGGAGGCTGCGGTGCGGTCGATGTCGCCGGAGCTTCTGATCTGCGACGAGCTTGCCGGGGAGGAGGATGCCGCGGCGGTGCGGACGGTCCGGGCTTCCGGAGTCGCGGCGGCGGTGAGCGTCCATGCGTCCTCGGAGGCGGATCTTGCGCAGAGTCCCGCTGTCCGAAGCCTCATCGACGACGGGCTCTTCGACGTCCTCTGCGGGATCCGGCCGGACAGGCGTCTGGAGGTGCATGTCCTTGCGGGATGAATGGATCCGGGCTGCCGGCGCGCTGCTGCTTCTCGCGGCGTCGATCGGGTTCGGGGCGGCGAACATCCGCGCGGAGAAGAACCGGCGGCGTGAGCTCGACGCGATCCTCCGCCTCGTGCGGCACATCCGGGAGAACATCGAGCACTTTTCCCGTCCGCTCGGCGAGATCTGGGCCCGCTTTGACGACCCCGTCCTCGACGCATCAGGCTTTCTCGCCGTGCTGAGGCGGGAGGGGATGGAGGCCGCCGTCCGGGAATCGACGCTGACCGCGGATGTGCGCGCGGTGCTCTCTTCGTTTGCCTCCTCGCTCGGACGCGGCTACCGGGAGGAGCAGATCGCGCTGTGCCGCTATACCGAGGAAAAACTCTCGGGGATCGCGGAAACGCTCGCAAAATCCGCCCCGGATCGGGAGCGGCTCTGGCGGACCCTGCCCGTGCTCGCGGCGCTTTCCCTGATCCTCGTCAGCCTGTAGGGGAGGATGAAACACTTGGATGTCACGCTTCTTTTCAAAATCGCCGGGGTCGGGTTCCTCATCGCGGTCGCCTATCAGATCCTGCAGAAATCCGGACGGGATGAGATGGCGCTGCTCTTGTCCCTCAGCGGTATTGTCGCCGTGCTCTTTCTTCTGGTCGGCAAGATCGGGGAGCTCTTCGGCGAGATCCGCTCGGTCTTCGGCCTGTGATGCTCACGGCTTCCGGGGTCGCGCTCTGTGCGCTCGTGTGCCTCGTCACGGTCCGGGAGGTGCGCCGGGAGTGGGAGCCGTACCTCCTCTTCGGATGCGCGCTCTTTTTCCTCTTCCTGACCCTGCCCGACGTGCGGGAGAGCGTGGCGTTTGCGGCCTCATTGAGCGGTGCGGCGGGGGAAGGCTGCGGTGTGATCCTGAGGGCCCTCGGGATCGCGTGGATGGCGTCGGCGGCGGGGGATCTCTGCCGGGCGTCGGGCGAGGGTGCGCTGGCGGGGTACGTCGAGGGCGTCGGCCGCGTCGAGCTTTTGGTCCTCTCGCTGCCGCTGCTGCGCGATCTGCTCGCGCTTGCCGGACTGTCCTGATCGCCGCCGCTGTGTTGCTGTTCCTCTCGATCCCAGCCCGGGCCCGGGAGATCGTCTATACGCCGGATGACACGGGCCGCGCGGCCGCCACGGAATCCTGGGAGGACTTCGTCGAAGCGCTTCCGGAAGACGCGGCGGAGGCGGCGGAGGGCATCGATCCCTTCGATCCGGTGGGGAGCGCGGAAGCGGCGGAGCAGAAGCCCGGATGGCTCGTCAGCCGCGTCCGGGAGGCGTTGGAGAGCGCCCTGACGACGGTGATCCCCGAGACCGCCCCGCTCTTTGCATCCCTCCTCGTCGCCGCGGCGGTGAAAACGGCGGTCCCGTCCCCGGTACTGGCGGAAAGCTTTTCGCGGATCCTGCGGCTCTGGGGCGCGTGCGTCGTGTTCCGGCTGACGGTGCGGGCCGTCACGCTGGCGGAAGAGGTCACGGGGACCGCCGCCCACCTCATGGAGCTCATGGTCCCGGTCACGGAGGGGATCTGCATCCTGAACGGCTCGGTCACGGAAAGACAGGTCGCCTCCGCCGGAATGATGCTTGCGGTGACGCTCACGGGCGAGATCTCGGCCCATCTTCTCGTTCCGCTGACCGGCGCGCTCGCTGGCCTGACGGCGGTGGGCGGCCTCGGCAGCTTCACGGCGGGATTCCGGAAGGCATTGCTCCGCCTCTGGCAGTTCGTGACGGTGTGTGTATCGTTCCTGCTCGGTGCGCAGTCCGTCATCGCAAAATCGGCGGACTCGATGGCCCAGCGCACGGCGAAGTTCGCCCTCTCGACCTTCATCCCGGTGGCGGGCGGCGCGCTGGCCGATGCGTGGAGCGCGATCCGGACGGGAGCAGGATTTCTGCGCGGCGCGGCAGGGATCGGCGGCATCCTCGCGCTGATGGGGCTCCTCATCCCAGCCGTCGTGCCGCTCGTCCTCACGAAGCTCGTCCTCACCCTCGCGTCGCAGGCGGCCCAACTGCTCGGCCTCGGCGAGATTGGGGCGATGCTCGACGGGGCGGCGAGGATCCTCGAGCTCCTCGTGGCGTTCGTGCTCTATTCCGCCGTCATGTTTTTCTTCGCGCTCGTGCTCTTCACGGGGATCCGATGATACAAATTCCAGTCTAAATCATGGATTTAGACTGTCCGGAAAGACATTCCGCCTTTCCGGATCGCACAAAACCATTTTGCAATGGTTTTGCGCGTAATTAGTATGAGGAGGCGTCATGCACGCGTTTTATCTCTCGCTCGTTGCCGTCGCCGCCCTCTCGGAGCTCGCGTCCGCGCTCAGCCCGGAGAGGGGCCGGGAGCACGTCAGGCGCATCGCAGCTCTCGTCACGCTCCTTGTGATCCTCGTGCCCGTCCGCGGGCTCTGGGACCGCAGGGAAGCGCTCGCCGGGGAGCTGTCCGCGCTTTTTGCCCCGCGGGAGAGCGGAACGGCGGAGCTGCCGGATTATGCGGAATCGGCGGAATTCATCTTTACTTATGCGGAGTATTCGCTCGGGATCGGAAGGGAGGGGATGACGGTGCGGTTTCAGACGGATGAGGGCGGCCGGGCGGAGCGGATCCATGTGACGGTGGGGGCATGCCCCTACAATCTGCGCCGGTCAATGGAGGAAGAGCTGACGAGGACATTCGGGATCCCGGTCCGGGTGAGGACGGAGGAGGCGAGGGAGGAATGAAGCTGCCGCGATGGGACCGCAACCGCTGGATCCTTCTGCTGCTCGCGCTGATGGGTGCCGCGCTCCTCTTGCTCGGGGGGCTGCTCGGGAGGCGGGACGACGCGGGGGTGTCCGACTACGCCGGGTATCTCGAGACGCGCGCGCGGGAACTCTGCCTGAGCATCGAAGGGGTCGAGGAGGCGGAGGTCTTTCTGACGATCGAGGAAGCGGGCGCAAAGGAGGTCGGTATGTTCGGCGAATCCGGAAAGCGGGCGAATCCGGGCGTGCGGGGGATCGCGGTGGTCTGTACGGGCGGGGATCTGCCCCGGGTGCGCGCCACCGTGACGGAGCTTCTCTCCGCCGCGCTCGCCGTCCCGACCAACCGCATCCGGGTCGCGGGAAAATGAAGCGCGACGCCGCATAATTCCCGCCCGCCGTGCATAAGATGGTGCGTCATCAACCTGAATCGAGGAGGTTCTTCATGAAAGAGAAGTTATCCGGTTTCTGGACGAGGTGCAGGGAACTCGCGTCCAAGGCAGGCGCGCGCGGGATCATCGCTCTCTGCGCCGTGGTCATTCTCGGAGGTGCGGTCGCGCTCAACTTCATCCTCAGCGACGGCGCGAAGGACGCGGATCTTCCGAAGCTCGCCATCGATCTCACGTCGGACGGAGAGGCGGAGCAGACGCTCGAAGCGAAGGACGTCGAGGACTATTTCGCGTCGATCACGCTGGAGAGACGGCAGGCCCGCGACGAGGCCATCGAGGTCCTCAAAACCGTGACGGAGAGCACCACCGCGCTCGCCGACGCCAAGACCCGCGCGGGAGAGGAGATCAGCCGGATCGCCGCGGGCATGGAAAAGGAGGCGAACATCGAGGCCCTGATGCAGTCGCGCGGGTTCAAGCAATGTGTCGCCGTGCTCTCGGACAACGCGTGCTCCGTGATCGTGGAGAGCGACGGTCTTTTGCAGAGCGAGGTCGCGCAGATCTCGGAGATCGTCTGGGAACAGGCCGGGATCGAGCCGGGATGCCTCCGGATCATCGAGAAAAACGGGAAGGATTGATCTTGCGATCGGAAGGGAGAAGAAGGGATCCGCTGCGGCGGGTCTCTGTTTTTTTTACGGGCTTTCTTTTGAATTTCCTCACGGAAATCTTCACAGGAAAGGCTTTACTTTTTTTATGACATCTGCTATACTATACTTGAAGTCTTCGAGAGGAGGAAGCGTTCTATGGGAAACCATGCCACCGTTCAGGACATTTCGGCTCTTCTGGCGCCGGTTTTTGAGCAGTACAAGATCCGTCATGCAATTTTGTTCGGATCCTTCGCCAAAGGCTCAGCGAATGACCAAAGCGATGTGGATCTTCTGGTCGACTCTGGATTAAAAGGGCTTAGGTTCGTAGGTTTCGCCGAAGAGCTCCGCCGCGTTGCAGAACGCCCTGTCGATATCTTTGACGTGACGCACATTGAAAGCGGATCGAAGATCGAGAGGGAAATCCAGAAAACGGGAATCACGATTTATGCAAGATAAAGACCGCATTGCTTTGATGTGTACTTGCATCAAGAAGATTCTCCGCTATTCTGCCGGGAAAGATTATGAAGCGTTTGCAGCTGATTCGATGCTTGTTGAGGCCTGTGTTTTCAATCTCAGTCAGATAGGAGAACTCTGCCACACGATGAGCAGCGAGTTTACCTCAGCCCATCCGGAAATCCCATGGCCGGAGATTTACGGCCTGAGAAATCGGATCGTTTATAATTATGAAGGCGTCAATCTCCGGCTCGTTTGGGAGATCATATCCGAAGATTTAACGGAGCTTCAAACAAGGATGAGTGTTCTGGCAGATGACGATCATGACGGATGTCAGTAAAGCGGATAACGCAAGGGGAGGTACCGACGCTTGAACTGGTTTGAAATCTCACTCCTCCATCGGCTGCACGATGCGCTGGCCTGCCCCTTCCTCGACGCCGTGCTGCCCTGGGTGACGCTTCTCGGGGAAGGCGGGGCCTTTTGGATCGCGCTCGCCCTGATCCTGCTTTTGATCCCGAAGACAAGGAAGGCGGGCTTGCACGCGGGGATCGCGCTCCTCGTCGGCCTGATCCTGTGCAACCTGATCCTGAAGCCGCTGGTTGGAAGGATCCGCCCGTACGACCTCGACCCGACCCTCTCGCTGATCGTCTCACCGCCGCGCGATCTTTCCTTCCCGTCGGGGCACACCATGGCGGCGTTCGAGGCATCCGTGTCAATCTTTCTGCATGACCGGCGCATCGGCACGCCCGCCCTCGTTCTCGCGGCTCTCATCGCATTCTCCCGCCTCTATCTGACGGTCCACTATCCGACGGACGTCCTCGCTGGGATCGTCCTCGGCACCGCCGCCGCCTTCTTCGCCGGATGGGTGACGGAGCGGGTGTGGGACGCGATCCGGGAAAAACGGGGGAAAGACGCCTGACGCGGCTCATCCGGAAAGAAGGACACGCATGGCCATTCAGATTTTACACCCTTACGACCTCCCCCTCCTCCGCTCCGTGACGGAGTCCGCCCAGCTTGCGAAGTTCGACGAGTACGCCGGGGAGCCCGAAAAGCTCTTCGCCCTCGAGGCGGACGGCGTCCCGGTCGGCTGGATGCACCTCCATATCCCCGACGAGGCGAAATATTCCGCGTTCGTCTATCTCTATGTGATCCCGGAGCAACGTCGGCGCGGGATCGGACGGGAGGCGTACCGGGAGGCGGCGCGGCGCATCCGGGAGAGCGGCTGCGACTGGTGGTCGTCCTATCCGCCGTCGGAGATCGCGGACGCGTTCTGCCAAAGCGTCGGCTTTACCTACACAAACACCAACCACTTCCTCGTCTGGCGCGGCAGCGAATCCCAGCTCGCCTGTTCCGCGGACGGCATCCGTCCCATCGAGGCGCGCGACATTCCCGAGGGCCCCGCGATCTGGAGCCGCGAATACGCCCGGATGCACCGCGCGCTCGGGATCCCGTACGACGAGGTCCGGCAGACCCCGGAGCAGATCGAGGCGGACCGCCGGGAGATCGCGGAGTACCCGGAGCGCTGGTCGAACGTCTATCTGATGGAGATCGACGGACACCTCGCCGCGTACGGCGCGCTCTTTTCGGACGGGAGCGGCGTCGGGGGCGTGGCGGTCGATCTTGCCTGTCGGGGACGCGGCCTCGGCACCCGGATGACGGCGTTTCTGACCCGGGAGTGCATCCGCCGCGGCTGTGCCAATCCCGTTCTCTACTGCGAGGCGGGGAACGTCGACGCGCTCCATGTTTACGAAAAGCTCGGCTACCGGATCGAATCGAGCGAGACCGTCGCCGTCATGACCCGGGCCTCGATCGCGGAGAATCCCTGAAGCATCAAAAAGGACCGCCGTACGCGCGTACAACAGTCCTTTTATCTTTGCTTATTCTTCGTCGTCTCCGTCGTCGTCTTCATCCTTCGGCGGCTCCTGTCCGATGGGGGGGAACGCGCTCCGGTGCTGGCGGCGGGATTCGTCCTTCGCGCGCTCTTCCTCACGCTGCTTTTCGAGCTCTGCGAGGTGACGGGCAAAGGCTTCGTTTTCTTCCTTGCTCTTGCGGCGCTTTTCCGCGACCATTTCTTCGAGCTGCTCGATGGTCACGTCGGGCTCGGTCATGGCGCGGACGAACTGTTCTTCCTCCATGATCTCATTCTTCATGAGGTATTCCGCCACGAAGTGCAGCCGGTCGATGTTGTCCTCGAGGATGCGGATCGCCTCGTCGTAGGCCTTCGTAACGATCTTCTTCACCTCTTCGTCGATGACGGCCGCCGTCTCCTCGGAGTAGTTCTTCGTCTGGTTGAAGTCGCGGCCGAGGAAGACCTCGTCGCTCGACGATTCGCTGCCGTAGAGGATCGGGCCGAGCTTCTCGCTCATGCCGTATTTCGTGACCATGTGCCGTGCGATCGAGGACGCGCGCTGGATGTCGTTCGACGCGCCGGTGGAAATATCGCCGAGGATGAGGGCCTCCGCGCACCGCCCGCCGAGCAGCGTGACGATCTCATTCTCCATCATGGAGCGGGACATATACGACTGATCCTCCTTCGGGAAGGAGAGCGTGTAGCCGCCCGCGCGCCCGGAGGGGATGATCGAGATCTGGTGCACCGGGGATTCCGGCTGGCGGACCCAGGTGGTGACGGCGTGACCGGCTTCGTGATAGGCCGTGAGCTTGCGCTCCGCATCGGTGATGACGCGGGAACGCTTCGCAGGCCCGACGATGACCTTGATCATCGCCTCTTCGAGATCCGTCATGCCGATGAGGTTCTTGCCCTTGCGGCAGGCGAGCAGCGCGGCCTCGTTGAGGAGGTTCGCAAGCTCTGCACCCGTGAAGCCGACCGTCGTCTTGGCGATGACCGAGAGATCGACGTCCGCCTCAAGCGGCTTGTTGCGCGAGTGGACCTTGAGGATCTCCTCGCGGCCCTTGACGTCCGGCGGATTCATGGTGATCTGACGGTCGAAGCGTCCCGGACGGAGCAGCGCGGGGTCGAGGATGTCGGGACGGTTGGTCGCCGCCATGACGATGACGCCGTCGGAGGAGCCGAAGCCGTCCATTTCGACGAGGATCTGGTTCAGGGTCTGCTCGCGTTCGTCGTGACCGCCGCCGAGACCTGCGCCGCGATGGCGTCCGACCGCGTCGATCTCATCGATGAAGATGATCGCGGCGGGATTCTTCTTCGCGGTGTCGAACAGATCGCGCACACGGGACGCGCCGACGCCGACGTACATCTCCACGAAGTCCGAACCGGAGATCGAATAGAAGGGAACGCCCGCTTCGCCCGCCACCGCCTTTGCGATGAGGGTTTTACCGGTTCCGGGAGGGCCGACGAGCAGAACGCCGTGCGGGATCTTCGCGCCGAGCTTGGTGAAGTAATCGGGGTTGCGCAGGAATTCGACGATCTCCTCGAGCTCCGCCTTTTCCTCGTCCGCGCCGGCGACGTCCTTGAAATAGACCTTCGCCTTGTCCGCGGTGACGAGCTTCGCCTTCGCGCGTCCGACCGAGTTGATCTTCGTGCCCTTGCCGCCCGTGGCCTGGTTCATGATGAACACCCACATGGCGATGAGCAGAATGATCACGATCAGATAGGGGATGAGGGAGACCCACCACGGGATCGCGACCGGCGGCGGGTAGTCGTAGGAGGTGATGATCCCGGCTGCGTGCTGTTCTTCGATCAGGTCGCCGAGATCCGCGATGAAGAGATCGAGGCTGCGGAGCCGGTAGGTGACCACCGACTGCCCTTCGGTCCCGTCTGCGAGCGTCACCCGGACGGCCATGGTCAGATTGTTGTCCTCGTCGACCTCGAACTGCTCGACCTTCTCATTGCGGAAGAGCTCAATGATGTTGGAGTAGACGAGCTTTTCCTGCGGGATGGACCGCCACAGAGACGCGGCTGCGAGAATGATGACGGCGAAGAGGACCACATAAAAGATTGCGATCTTGAATCTTGACTTCATAGTTTCCTCTGTAATTCGTATGCTGTATGCTGCGGCGCGGGGCCGGGGATCTTATTTGTTTTTGTAGACGTCCGGCTTCAGGATGCCGATATAGGGCAGGGTGCGGTACTGCTCCGCGTAGTCGAGACCGTAGCCGACGACGAATTCGTCCGGGATCTCGTAGCCGACGTAATCGGGCGTGAAGGCCACGACGCGGCGGCTGGGCTTGTCGAGCAGCGTGCAGGTGTGGACGGATTTCGCGCCGCCCAGCCGGAGGTATTCCACCAGATAGGAGAGGGTGCGGCCGCTGTCGATGATGTCCTCGACGATGATGATGTCGCATTCCGTGAGGTCCGCGCGGTTGAGGTCGAGCAGGATGTTGATGCGTCCGGAGGATTCCGTACCGTCGGAGTAGGACGAGACCTTCATGAAGTCGATCTCCACGGGAACGGTCACTTTTTTCATGAGGTCGCCCATGAAGACCACGGAGCCCTTCAGGATCCCGAGCAGAAGCAGACGCTTTGAGGAACGGAAGTCCCGGTCGATCTGCGCGGCGATACGGGTGGTGACCCGCTGGATCTCTTCCTGGGTGAGCAAGACGCGTTCGATGTCGCGGTCAAGTACGGATTTCGTCATGATGTTTCCTCCGTCAAAATGATTGTCGAGATTGGAACAGGACTGTGAGCGGCGTTCCGGATCCGTCCCAGCGTGCGCCGTCGCGGGGCGGGAAGCCGGGGATCCAGACAATGCCGTCCCCGTCCGAGAGGATCGGAACCAGGGAGCGCAGATCCGCCGGGATCTTTCGGTCGGAAAAGAGCGTTTTTACACGCCTCGTCATGCCGCCGAACCGGATCACGTCCCCGTTTTCCCGCGCGCGAATCTGCAATGCGTCTTTCATTTTATCAAAGTTCAAAGACACTGATATAGATTTTTTGTAAATATTTTCCTCATCTTCGTCCGCCTCTGCCGGAATCGCCACGGAATCACCGCCGGGAGGCATCCCGAGCCGGAAGGTGACGGCGCCGAGCGTGTTCTCGAAGCGGTCCCCGTCCTCCGGATAGCGAAACGGCGGGAACGTCTTCTCATCGGACGGCGCGGCAACGGTCACGCGGTCCCTGCCGATCCGGCATTCGACACCGCCGGGCAGGGAAACGCGCCGGGCGCCCTCTTCCCGTGCGAGCGTGAGGACAGTGCGGACATGCCCTTCCTCCGGCACGGATCCGCCGGCTTCTGCGGCAAGAAGGCGGAGCACGCGCGAGGCAATGGCCGGATCGAGCGAGGCAAAGCGGTCCCGGGCGATCCCATTGTCCGTGATCTCGGCCCGGGCGAGCGCCTCGAGGGTTTCATCATCGCGGCGGGCCAGTTCGCTCATGCGCAGGACGGCCTCCTCGGGGGAGGGATAGATCGTTCGGATCGCGGGCAGGACGGAGAGCCGCAGGGCGTTCCGCGTGCAGTCGGCGACGGCATTGGTGCCATCCTCAACGAAGGGGATCCCGTGTTCCCGGCACCAAGCCCGCACGGCTTCTGAGGAATCGCCGATCAGGGGGCGCAGGATTCGTCCGTCTCGAACGGGGGGGATGCCGCCGAGCCCGCGGGTGCCGGAGCCCCGGAAGAGGTTGGCGAGGACCGTCTCGACCTGATCCGTCGCGTTGTGCGCGGTGACGATGACGGCGCCGGGGGAGGAACCCGCGATCTCTGCCGCGACCTCGTCGAAGAAGGCATACCGGACACCGCGCGCGCATTCCTCGATGCTGAGGCCGCGCTCCGCTGCGAGCTGCGGGACGTCGGCGTGCGTCACAAAGAGGGGGATCCCCCGCTCCGCGCACATCCGGCGGCAGAAGGCCTCGTCCCGGTCCGCTTCCTCCCCGCGAATTCCGTGATGAACGTGCGCCGCCGCGAGGGTGACACCGTTTTCCCGGCACCACGCGGAGAGCAGAACAAGGAGGCAGGTCGAGTCCGCGCCGCCCGAATAGCCGAGCACGGCATAACCCGCCCGCCGCAGGATCCCGTCCATGCCGAAGCGGACGAGCGTATGGGGGAACTGTAGTGTTGTCATCATGTCCGCTCCGGGGATCTCCGGACGGTTCAGGACCGCGCCGCCGTCAGCTTTTCAAAGAGAACGGCAAAGCCGAGATACGCCGCGAGGGAGCCGAGGATGTGTTCGAGCTGGTACGGCACGGTCTGCCACATCGCGACGGCGAAGGCAGGGGAGGCGCGCATCAGGACGATTTCGCGGAGTATGTAGCCGAGGGTGGCAGCGAGCGCCGTCATGCATCCGGCAGTCGCGCGGCGGAAGAGGGTGGAGGAGGTCACGGCAGCTTCCTTTCGGAAAAAGACTTCGTTTCCTCTATTATATCCCGTCCGATCCGCGCGGTCAATGGTGAATCGTTGGAAGGAGAGCCATTCGTTTTTCGCTGTTCTCTCTATTATACCCGCAGAACACGGAAAAATCAAGCGTTTTCCGCTCAGATTTCCAAGATTTGCCGCCCGTCGCGCACAGGATCAGCCAAAGCCGCACGGACCGTGACGCCGGGCGGAAAAACGGAGGCGAAATGTTGATGAAATTTCCTGGGTGCCCTTGACAAATCTCTCCCGTTCGGGTACAATAATGACAACAAACATTCGATTCCTCTTGAAAGGAAGGTATGAGACATGAAATTCTCGGCAGCAGGCGGATGGTGGGGCAAGGACTGGTACGAACGGGTACGCCTCGGCGAAAAATACGGGTTCCCGGGCGTCGAGCAGCTCGGATGGCTCGGCCTTGACTTCGACCTCGCAAAGAAGACCCTCGACGAGACCGGCGTCACCTCCACGGCGATCGTCATTCAGTCCGTGAAGAAGGAAAACATGGAAAAGACCGCGTGGGGCCACGGCATGGTCTGGGAGGATTCCCGTCCCGCGTTCCTCGAGTCCTTCCGCGAGAGCGTCGAGGTCGCGAAGAAGCTGAACGTCCCGAACATCATCGCCACCACCGGCAACGAACGCTTCGACGTTTCCCGCGACGCGCAGTTTGAGATCTGCGTCGAAACGCTGAAGGAGATGTCGAAGATCGCGGAGGACGAGGGCATCATGATCGTCGTCGAGCCGCTCAACATCCTCGTCAACCACATGGGCTACTTCCTCGTCACCACCGAAGAGGCCGTGAAGATGATCAAGGCGGTCGACAGCCCGAACTGCAAGATCCTGTTCGATATCTATCATCAGCAGATCTCCGAGGGCAACGTCATCCGCAACATCACGAACAACATCGACCTCATCGGCCACTTCCACATCGGTGACAACCCCGGCAGAAATCAGCCCGGCACCGGCGAGCTCAACTATACGAACATCTTCAAGGCGATCAAGGAGACTGGCTACGACCGCTGGCTCGCCTTCGAGTGCGGACGGACGCTCGAGGTCCCGGATCTCGTCCGCGAGATGCACAACCTCATCGATCCCTTCTCGAAATAAGCCGCAAACCCACGGAGTACCGAAAACAGCCGGGCATTTCAGGTGTCCGGCTGCTTGATTTCGCGGCGTTTCATTCATGGTTTCGCCCCGGAATCGTCGGATAATATTAACGAAAACTGTAGAGTTGCCGCATTTCACAGCATCCCGTCCGGGCCCCCTCTGTGAAAAACGGCAGGAAACGACCTGACATGATGAGTAAACGATGGATCTCCCTCCTCTGCGCCGCCTTCATGCTGATCGCGCTGATCTGCCCGGCGCACGCGGAGAACGCGTCCCACGTCGTGTCCGAATACCGGCAGTCGATCGCGTCCTACGACCAGATCTACAACCGCGTGGCGGACGCCGTCGACTCGGGCGCGGAAACGCTCAGCCTCTTTGAATACCGCATCACGGTGGAAGACTTCATGCGGATCTACTCCGATCTCTTTGCGAACGCGCCGGAGTTCTTTTTCCTCGCGCCCCGCGTCGCCTATCACACGGCGGACGGCCTGTTTTCCGACACCGTCGTGGACGTGACCTTCCAGTACACGATGACCCGGGCGGAGCGTGAGGCGGCGTCGGCGTTCTATGAGAAGGAGGTCGCCCACATCGTTTCCTCCGTGCCGGGAGGGCTTAGCGACACCGAGAAGGCGCTCTACGTCCACGACTTCATCATCAGTGCCTACGGCTACGACGAGACGGAATCGATCTACGACACCTATACCTTCCTCAAGACCCGCACGGGCGTCTGTCAGGCGTATTCGCTCCTCTATATGCGCGTGATGCGCGAGCTCGGCGTGGAATGCGCCGTTGTGACGAGCAGCGAGATGCGGCATGCGTGGAACATCGTGAAGATCGGCGGGAACTGGTATCACGTCGACCTCGTGTACGACGATCCGCGTCCGGACCGGATCGGCAGGGTCCTGCACGATTTCTTCCTGCTCTCCGACGACGAGATCCGGGCGAGGGATCATGTCGGCTGGTCGAGCACCGTGAAGTGCGGTACGGCATGGCCGAAGGATCCGCTGTGGCGCGGCGTCGTCTCCCGGATGCTGTGGATCGACGGGCGCTGGTATTACATCCGGAACACCGACCGCCAGATCTGCTCCGCCCTCTTCAACGGATCGGATCAGAAGGTCCTCTATACCTTCAAGGACCGCTGGATGGTCGGGGACAGCGCGACGCGCTACTGGGTCGGGACCTATTCCGGCCTCTCGGCGTGGGGCGGGATCCTCTACGTCAACACCGCGGACGAGATTCTGACGATCGATCCGAAGAACGGCACGGCGACGGTCTATCTGCGCGAGACGGAAGCGGGCGACATCTACGGCTCCGCGATCGTCAAGGACACCCTCGACTACATGACCGCGGCGACGCCGAACCTCGACGGCACCCAGCACATCCATTCCGTCGTCGTCACCGGACAGGCCCGTTCTCCCGGCGCGATCCCGTTCGACGACGTCCAGATGACCGATCCCTGCTACGACGCGGTCCGCTTCGTCTATGAGCGCGGCCTCTTCAACGGCGTCTCGACGACGAAATTCGCGCCTGGCGCCACCCTGACCCGTGCCATGTTCGTCACGGTCCTCGGGCGTCTCTGCGGCGTCGATCCGTCGGTGTGGACGACTTCCTCCTTTACCGACGTGCCGCCGGGACTTTGGTACTCCGCCTACGTCGAATGGGCGGTGCAGAACGGCATCGTCAACGGCGTCGGCGGCGGCCTCTTCGATCCGCTCGGCGAGCTGACGAAGGAACAGATGATGAAGATCGTGGCGACCTGCGGCGGGATGCTGAAGCTCGGCGTGAGCGGGGATCCCGAAGACCTCGCCGTCTTTGCCGACCGGGATCAGCTCGACACATGGGCGGTGGACGGCGCAGCATGGTGCGCGGCAAACGATCTGCTCCCCTCGCGGACCGAACTCGATCCGAAAAACACCGCCAACCGCGCGGAAGCCGCCTCCGTGATCGCGGGCTTCTCGCGTCTCGCAGGTAAGTAACCCCCTCTGACATCGATAAAGGAGACTCCCTTGAAATCCCTATCCCTCATCCTCACGCTCCTCTTCGCCCTCGTCCTTCTGTTCGCTCTCGCCGGCTGTACGGCGGAGGAACCGAACGAAACCGAACCCGCCGAAACCGAACCCGCGGCGGTCGATGAAGCGGCCAAGCACCGCACCGACCGCGTCCTGAGCGAGGATTATCTCTCCGTCACCCCGTCCGGGGAGCACGACGTCCGCCTCGTCTTCCTCAACGTCGGAAAGGGCGACGCGATCCTTCTGCGGATCGACGGCTTTTCGTGGCTCATCGACACCGGCGTTGCCTCGACCGTTCCCGTTGTGCTCGGCGCGTGCGAGGAGCTCGGCGTCACCCATCTCGAAGGCATCTTCCTCACCCACACCGACAACGACCACATCGGCGGTCTGCGCGCGGTCCTCGCGGAGGTCCCCGTCTCCGCCGTATATACCTCTTCGATTTCCGAGGACTGGAGCAAGATCGAGCGGCTCCGGGGAGAGACGCCGCGCATCGCGCTCGATCCGGGGGAGACCGTCAAAGCGGCGGACGGCGTGTGGTTCGACGTCTTCGGCCCGATCCGCTACAATCCGCGTGACGACAACAATTCGCTCGTTCTGCGCCTCCGGGTCAACGGCGCGACGCTCCTGTTCACCGGCGACATGATGTTCGACGAGGAAAAGACCCTCATGAGCGCGGGCCTCGATCTGCGGTGCGATCTCCTCAAGGTCGGCCACCACGGCAAAAAGGACGCGACCTCCGAGAGCTTCGTTCTGGAAGCCGGACCGAAGATCGCCGTGATATCCGGGAACAAAGAAGAAGAGAGCGAAGCCGTGCATAAGAGCGTCGTCAAGCTCCTCGGGAAAGCGGGGGCGGACGTCTATGTCACCGAGGACTACTCCCTCGGCATCAACGCGGTCGTGAAGACGTCTGGCAAGATCGAACTCACGGACTATCAAACGACCCACCGGCGGGACGGCGTCGTCTTCGATCACGTCTCGAAGGCCGATCAGCTCGTCGTTCTGCGCAACACGACCGACGGGGACATCGATCTCGCCGAATGGTGGATCGCGTCGCGGACCGGAAACGAGCTCTTCGAGTTCCCGGCAGGGGCGGTCATCCCGGCGGGCGGCACCCTCACCGTCGGATGCACGGACTATGACGGCGCGCCGGATTTCCGCTGGAACGAGGGCAAGGTCTGGCACAAATCGAAGGAAGATCTCGCCGTCCTGATCGATCCGTGGGGCAACACGGTCGACACGAAAGCGAGCGAATGATCCCGAAATACAGAAAGAGCCGCCGCGGCAGCAAATACGGCAGCTCTTTTTCTGTTCCGTCAGGATCCGTACATCCCGTTGACCTTCATATAGTCGTAGAGCAGCTTTCCGTGGTTCTGCTCCTCCTTCTGGATGTGATTCAGCGCCTGGCGGACGGCCGGGTCCTGGAACTCGAACACGCAGGTGTCATAGAGATGGGAGGCGTGCTTCTCCGTCGAGAGCAGGTCCGAGCAGAGGAAGGCGTCGGTCTTCGCGTCCGTGCCGGTCGGGGCCTTCGTGAAGGACTGCGGCAGGGAAGAGCCGGAGGACGATCCGGAGGAAGTCGAGGGCGTCTTTCCCGATTCGATCCCGTCGAGCGTCCGGAGGTGTTCGCGTTCCATCGAGGCGATCCCGCCGAAGAGCGTCCGGAGCTGTTCGTCGGAGGCCTCCCCGGCGTACTTTCCGTACTTTTCGATGCAGAGGGATTCCTGGTCCTTGAGATCTTTGACGAGCGTGCGTTCTTTTTCGGTGAGTGTCATACTGAACTCCTTTCTGTTTCCGCGTCCGGCGGATGACAGCGAGAGGATTGCCGCAAATCGCCCCCTCTATTCACGGAAGCGGAAGGATGAGCTCTTTTTTTCCGCATCCTCTTGCAAACCTGGGCGTCATCCGCTATAATGAAAGAAAAAAACCGTAAAAGGAGTTCATCATGACCGCAAAAACCGCTCCGATGGGCTGGAACAGCTGGGACTGCTGGGGCGCGGCAGTCACCGAGGAAACCGTACGCGCGAACGCCGAATACATGGCGAAGCATCTGAAGCCCTTCGGCTGGGAATACGTCGTCGTCGACATCCAATGGTACGAGCCCGGCGCGACCTCCCATGCCTATCACCCCTTCGCCGATCTCTACATGGACGAGTACTCCCGGCTCCTCCCGGCCATCAACCGGTTCCCGTCGGCGGCGGAGGGCAGGGGATTCGCCCCGCTCGCGGCATACGTCCACAGCCTCGGCCTCAAATTCGGCATCCACATCATGCGCGGCATCCCCCGCCAGGCGGTCTCCCGCAACACGGCGATCCTCGGCTCGGACAAGCGCGCCCGCGACATCGCCGATCCCTCCTCGATCTGCTTCTGGAATGCCGACATGTACGGCGTCGATCCCTCGAAGCCCGGCGCGCGGGCGTATTATGAGAGCCTCTTCGCCCTCTACGCGTCGTGGGGCGTGGATTTCATCAAATGCGACGACATCGCGCGGGAAATGCCCCGGTGCGAGTGCGAGCTGAAGCTCCTCTCCGACGCCCTGAGATCCTCGGGCCGCGAGATGGTCCTCTCCCTCTCCCCCGGACCCGCGCTCCCGGAGAAGGCGGAGCTTTACAAGGAGACGGCCAACATGTGGCGCATCACGGACGACTTCTGGGACGACTGGAAGCTGCTCTACGACATGTTTGCCCGCGCCGAGACCTGGTGCATCCACGCGGGTCCCGGTCGTTGGCCGGACGCCGACATGCTCCCCGTCGGACCGGTCCGTCAGGTGTACGGGCGGGAGAACCGCACCCGGTTCACGGAGGACGAGCAGCGCACGATGATGACGCTCTGGTCCGTCATGCGTTCGCCCCTCATGATCGGCGGCGACATGCCCGGCTTCGACGACTTTACCCGGGAACTCCTCACGAACCGCGGCATCCTATCGATGCACAAAAACGCCCGGTACGCGCATCCCGTCTGGCGCCGGAAGGACGGGGCGTGCGAGTGGATCCTCTGGACGGCGGTGAACGCGGCGGGCGGGTACTACCTCGCGCTCTTCAACGTCGGGGAGGAGGATGGGGAGATCGCGGTCCCGCTCACCGACGCGGAGATCGAAGGACCGCGCACCCTCACCGAGCTCTGGACCGGACGGATCACGGAGGACACCGACCGGATCGCCGTCGCCCTCCCGAAGCACGCCGCCGTCGCATTTACGGTGGAATAATCACAGCAGAGAACCCGTTCCCGCGGGTTCTTTCTCTGTTTCTGATCCTGTCAGCGAATTTACAAATACGTCACAAATGCCATATCGAGTTCTGCTATAATAGAGAAAACGAACGGATTAGAGGAAATGCGCATGAAAGTCCGAATTGCGTGGCTGTGCTTGCTGACGGCGGTTCTTCTGCTTGTCGGATGCGGGAAGCAAAAAGAAGCGGAATCACCCGCGGCACCGTCAAACGGGGAAGTCCTGACTGGGATCTTCACGGCACAGACCGTTCCGCTTGACGCTGACTGGCGGATGTGCCACGGCGTACTGCCTTACTGGAACGGAGAGACGGTCGAAGCGTTCTGTCAGATCCGCGAAGAAAGGGAAGTGAACGGAGAGATCGTCTTTTCCTACCGCTCGATGCTCTGCTCCTTCACCGCGAAAGGAGAGCTCGCCGGGTGGGAAGAGGTTTCGCTCCCGGATCATGAAGCATGGATCACACATGGGGCAGTAACAGAAGACGCGGTGTATGTGTTTCTCTCCGCCGTCGGCCATGATGAACTCGTGCGCATCGACCGCGCGGACGGGGCGATTTCTTCTGCGGACGTCACATCCGCCATGGGACAGGACAGCACGGGCATCCGCTTCTTTGCGGAGGGCGGAGAAGGCCGGTTTTTCGCGTCGGACGGCATGTCGGCTGCGGTGTATGACGATGACCTCGTGTTGTTGACGCGCTTCTCGCTTCCCTCAGAGATCACTTCGATGGCGCGCGGCGCGGACGGTCAGGTGTGGGCGGTAACCCGCGACACCTCCGGCACGTCGTCGGCGGTGACGATCGGCACGGACGGCTTCGGCAGGGAAATTCCGTTTCCGGATGACGGACGGCATACGCTGATCCCCGCGCCCGCCGGAATACCGCTCGTCTCCTTTTTCTACGAGAACGGTGAAGCGATTTGTTCAGCGCGTACGGAGCAGGACGGAGTACTCGCTGTCACTCAGATCATGCGTTTTGTCAATTCCGGCATCGCCTCTCTTGGTTCGGTCTATGATTTCGGCGTCAATCATGCAGGACTGTACGCCTCCGCCATGCTTGCGGAAGACCTTTTCCTTGCTGTTGACTGGGACGGCGCGTTTACAGCTTCGCCGATTCTGTGGGAGAAAGCGGCTGACATAAACCCGAACGAGATCAAAACGATCACCCTTGCCCATACCGTCACCCTCCCGCCGCGGATGATATCGCAGCTCACGGCTTTCAACCGCTCCCATCCCGAGGCGCAGATCGTTCCGGTCGATTATACCGCGTATATCGATCCGGATTCCCTTGACGCACAAGAGGCGCAGCTTGTGTTTGACATCCTGAACGGCGGCTTCCGTCCGGATATCGTAGTGACGTCAGCCGACCCCGGTGCGCCGCTCTCGGAAAGGAGAGTCCCCGTCCAGCTGACGGAAAAGAAGCTGACGGTCGACCTCACACCCTATCTTCTGACGGATGAGGAAATCAATTTCGATACCTTGTTCGGATGCGTGCCGCGGCTTTTCGACGATGGGGAAGGCGGTATTTGGGGCATCACGCCCAGAATCCGGATCGACACGCTTCTCCTCTCTCCGGCTTGGACGGATTCTCTGAACGGCGCTGGTCGATGGTCGTCTGCACAGATGTTCTCGTTCTTCGACAGCCTGCCGGACGGCGCGGAAGGCGTATTCATGGAAAATCAGAGCTGGTTCTCGTATCCGTGGAACATCCTGCCGCGCGGATATATCGATTTCATGGGAGAAGCGGGAGAGGGCTTCGGCTCGGACGGTTTTCTCGCCTATCTCTCCTATCTCAAAGACCTGCCGAAGGATCTCAATGTGTGGTACGGTGCGCCGCACGGTTCCATGGCGCTCGATTACCGTGCCAAGGAAGCCGCATTCCGAAACGGCGAGATCGCAGCGGATCGCGTGATCCTGAACGCGATGGCGGACTCCACCGTCCGTACATGGTATCGGGAAGGATGGGTCCCAGTCGGATTCCCTGCGTCAGGTTTTTCCGGCATCCGCGTCAGCACGGACACCGCATTTGCCATAACGGCATTTTCCGACGATCCCGATCTCTGCTTTGAAGCGATCAAAGCGTTCTTTGCGCCGGGAGACTATGATTTCAACAATTCGGCAGACATTCCCCTTCCTTCGACAAAACCGCTCTATCTCGATATCATCGGAGCGATCTATGGGGAAGAGGAAGTGTCAAACGAGGGGACGGAATGGTTTTTTGAACTGCTTGAAGGCGCGGGCGTTCCCTATCTGACAGGTACGCCGCAGGCCGTTCACGATATCGTCGTGGAAGAAATATCCGAATACCTCGGAGGCAGAGGGACCGCCGAGGACTGCGCCGCGAAAATCTCCTCCCGCGTCGGACTCTGGGCGGCGGAGAGACAATGAGAAAGAGAACCCATCCCCGGGTTCTTTCTCTTTCACCTGTTCAAGCGGGTATTGAAAACTCAAGCCAAACTGTACCTCCGTCACACGAACGCCCTCTTGCGGCAGCACGCTCCGCCGGGTAAAATAAACCCAACGGTACCGGAATCAAACAACAAAGGAGAAATGATATGTCTATCGGAACAACCATCCGGCAGCTCCGCCGCCAGCACGATATTACGCAGGAGCAGCTTGCCGAATTCCTCGGCCTCACGGCTGCCGCCGTCTCCGGTTGGGAATGCGACCGGAACGCGCCGGACATCAGCCAGATCCCGCAGCTTTGCAGCATCTTCAGCGTGTCGGCGGATGTCCTGCTCGGGATCGACCTGACCAATCAGGAAAAGAAGATCAATGCCATCATGGACCGCGCGGAGCGGTGCGGGCACAAGGAAAAGATCGAAATCTACCGGCAGGGGCTGGCGGAAAACCCGTCTTCCTATGAGTTGATGCTCAGGCTTGCGCAGGCTCTTGATTATTATGACGAGCCCGAGACCTACGAAAAGCGCTGGAAAGAGCGGGTCAAGCTCCTCGAAACAGTCCGGGAAGGGACGAGGGATGCGTATCTGAAAAACGAGGCGGAGGGATGGCTCTGCATTACCTACAAAGAAAAGGGCATGCGGGACGAAGCCCTGCGGATCGCGGAGAGCGTACCGAACCTTTCCTTTTCGCATCGACAGCTGGAAAGACTTCTCGCGGTGGGGATGGATAAGATCTACGGCTTACATCACGACATCAAGGGGGATTTCCTCTCCCTCTGCGACGACATTTATATGTTCGCGCTCACGCAGATGGACGGCAAACCGTTTTTCGGCAGCGAGGATGCGATCAGACTCCTCGAAAAGATCCCGGAATTCTATCGCGTCTACTTTGAAGACGGAGATTATCTCAGGCTGAATCAGGATCTTTCGCGGGTGTATATCGCGCTGGCGGAACGCTATGCCGACCTCGGCGACGAGGAAAACGCGCTGAACGCTCTCCGGCACGCGCGGGACTGTGCCGAGGCGGCGGACGCGGTATGGGGCGGTCTGGCGCCGGGACCGTACGGCGTCACGGATGTGTGGGGGTATCCGGTCATGCCGGAGAAGAACTGCCACACCTCGCTCCTCGCGCGGTATTCGCTGGATTACCCGACGACCACACTTTGCATCACCAAAGAAGAAACCGAAGGATGCGGGAACGCCGCGCATGTCACCTCCGCCGCGGGACAGGCGCGTTTCGACTTCATCCGCGGCCGTGTCAACGAATTGTTCGCGGAAACATAACGAGAAAAATCCCCCGGACGCACCAACACGCGATTCCGGGGGATTCTCTTTTTTATTCTTTCTTCTGTTCCTTCTCCGAGAAGATCTTCAGCGCGTCGTAGATGCCGTTCATCTTCACGAGCTCGACGTCTGCCTCGCCCGCCTTCGCCGCGCATCGCTTCGGAAGCACGACCTGCGAGAAGCCCAGCCGGAACGCCTCGTTCACCCGCTGCTCGACCGAGACCACCGAGCGGAATTCGCCCGACAGCCCGAGCTCCCCGAATGCGATCATGTCGTCCGGGACCGGGATGTCGCGCAGCGAGGAGATCATTGCGAAGCACGCCGCCGCGTCCGCCGCAGGCTCGTCGATCCGGATCCCGCCGATGACGTTGAGATACACGTCGCACGCCGAGAATTTCAGCCCCAGCCGCTTTTCGAGGACCGCGAGCAAGAGGCACATCCGGTTGTAGTCGATGCCGTTCGCCGTCCGCCGCGGAGCGGGGAAGACCGTCGGCGTCACCAGCGCCTGGATCTCCGCGATGAGCGGCCGGCTGCCCTCCATGATGCACACGGCGCAGCTCCCGCTCACCCCTGTCGGACGCCCTTCGAGCAGCATCGCCGAGGGATTCGCCACCTCCTCGAGGCCGTGCTCTTCCATCTCGAAGACGCCGATCTCGTTGGTGGAGCCGAAGCGGTTCTTCGTCGCGCGCACGATCCGGTGCGGGGTCCGGCGGTCGCCCTCGAAGGTCAGAACCGCGTCGACCATGTGCTCGAGCACCTTCGGCCCGGCGATCCCGCCCTCCTTGTTGACGTGCCCGACGATTACGACCGACGCCCCGTCCGCTTTGGCCCGGTTGATGAGCAGGGAGGCGCATTCCCGCACCTGCGTCACGCTGCCGCCCGCCGACGAGATCTCCTCCGCCACGACGGTCTGGATCGAGTCGACGATCATGAGATCCGGCTTGATCTTGTCGTATTCCGCGAGGATGTCCCCGATCGAGGTCTCCGTCAGGACGTAGAGATATTCCGCCGCGACGCCGAGCCGCTCCGCCCGCATTTTGAGCTGGCCCTTCGACTCCTCGCCGGAGACGTAGAGCACCTTGCAGGAATCCCCAATCTGCCCGCAGAGCTGCATGAGCAGGGTGGATTTGCCGATGCCCGGTTCCCCCGCGAGCAGGACGACCGATCCCTCGACCAGCCCGCCGCCGAGCACACGGTCGAGCTCGCCGATGCCGGTCGAGTGGCGGATGTATTCGGGCATGGCAAAATCGCCGAAGCGGACGGCATGCTCCCGTTCTCCGTGGACGGCCAGACGCGGACGGGCGCCGGAGGTCTTCGCGGGCTCGGTGAAAGTCTCCTCGGTGAAGGAGTTCCACGCGTTGCACTGCGGACACCGTCCGAGCCATTTCGCGCTTTGGTAGTCGCATTCGGAGCAGACATAGATAGTTTTCGATTTCATCATGGAGGTCCTCGCAAGAGATACTTTTTCTTATTATACCGCAATTCGGCGCGATTTGCAAGAAAAAACCGACGGAATTCCGCCGGTCGTTTTCTGTTTCGGTTTAGTGCATGGATTCCGGGATCACGGTGCCGTCGGGCTTGAAGAGCGGGAGCTTCTCGAGGTAGATGATGTCGTCACGGGTCTGCGCGTCGCCCTCCGCGAGGATGGTCATCCGTCCGACGATGCAGCCGCCGGCCTCGTTCACGAGCTCTTCTACCGCGTGCAGCGATTCGCCCGTGGAGATGACGTCGTCCACAATCAGGATCTTCGCGCCGCGGATGAGGTTGGCGTCCGCGCGGTCGAGGAACAGGCTTTGCTCGCCCGCCGTCGTGATGGAGTGGACCTTCACCTCGAACACGCCGGACATATAGGCCTTCGCCTTCTTGCGCGCGATGAAATACTTCTGGTTCCCGGCGAGCCGCGCCATCTCATGCGCCAGCGGAATGCCCTTCGCCTCCGCGGTGATGATGTAGTCGTATTCCGGCGCGCGGTCGAGAAGCGCCTGTGCCGCGGCGGTCGTGAGCTCGGGGTCGCCGAAGATGACGAACGCGCCGATGGCGAGATTCTCGTTCAGCGGGCAGATCGGGAGCTCGCGCTTCAGGCCCGCGATGGTCATGGGATAGGTCAGCATAGTGGTCACACCTTTCTGTCAGATTCTGAAAATTGACGGAGGATCTTATCTCAGCTTGATGCCGAGCTTTTCTTCGAGGGCCGCGAGGATCTTCGAGACCGCCTCGTCCGCTTCCGTGTCGGTCAGGGTGCGGTCGGCGGCGCGGAGCATCACCGCGTAGGACATGCTCTTCCGCCCATCGCCGATCTGCGGTCCGCGGTAGATATCGAAGAGGGAGACGCTTGCGACGAGACGGCTTGCCGCCCGGATGACGGAGGCGACGGACGCCGCTTCGATCGCCTCGTCCGCCACGAAGGAGAAGTCGCGCTCGATGGCGGGATGCTTCGGGATCTGGTGATAGACGATCGCGGTGCGGCGGCAGTCATAAAGCGCGTCGGTCGAAAGCTCGGCGAGATAGACGCCGCCTTCGATGCCGTACGCCGCCGAGGTCGCCGGATGCGCTTCGCCGAAGACGCCGATGCGGACGTCGCCGACATAGACCTCGGCGCAGCGGCCGGGATGGAAGGTCGGCTCGGACGTGCAGGCGCGGAACACGGGTTCTTCGGTCCCCGCGAGCGCGAGGATCGCTTCGATATAGCCCTTCAGCGCGTAGAACGCATTGTTCTCGGGCGTCAGCATCCCGAAGGTCAGACGCGCGGGTTCATCGGGCAGCTTGTCCGACTCGGTGGGCAGATAGACCTTCGACATCTCGAAGAGCTTCACGTCGCGGTTCTTCACGTTGTAGTTGTCGCCGAGCACCTTGAGCATGGAGGGCAGGGTGGTCGTGCGCATGACAGAGGTGTCCTCGCCGAGGGGATTGGAGATCACGACGCACTTCCGGCGCACATCGTCCGCGGGGAGGCGGATCTTGTCGTACCACGACGGGCTGATGAAGGAGAAGGTCTCGATCTCGTTCATGCCCATGCCGACGAGGGTGTCGTGCAGGGTGTTGTCGAAATTCTGTCTCTCGGTCCGAGCGCCGAGGGTCGGCGTCGCGGAGGAGGAGAGGGTCGCCTGGATCTTGTCGTAACCGTACATGCGGAGGATCTCCTCGGCGATGTCGTTCATGCAGCGCACGTCGTCGCGGAAGGAGGGGACCGTGATGGTTCTCTGATCGTCGGAGACCTCGAACTCGAGCTTCTTCATGGTCTCGGCCATGGTTTCCTGCGTCAGGTTCACGCCGAGGAAGCCGTTGATGACGTCCGCATCGAGGGGCAGGGTGACCTTCTTCTTCGGGACGGGATAGACGTCGATCGTGCCGTTCACGACCTGACCCGCGCCGAGCAGCTCCACCATCTCGCACGCCCGGTCGAGCGCCGGCATGGTGTTCTCGGAGTCGAGGCCCTTCTCGAAGCGGGAGGAGGATTCGGTGCGCATCCCGAGCTTCTTCGCCGTGACGCGGACGGAACCCGGATGGAAGGTCGCGGACTCGAAGACGACGGTCGCGGTGGAGTCCGTGATCTCGCTGTTCTCACCGCCCATGACGCCCGCCAGCGCGACGGCCTTCTTTTCGTCGGCGATCACGAGCATGGAGCTCTCGAGCGTGTGCGGGATCGAATCGAGGGAGACGAATTCCTCGCCTTCCTCTGCAGAGCGGACCACGATCTTCGAGCCGTCGAGGCAGCGGTAGTCGAAGGCGTGCATCGGCTGGCCGTATTCGAGCATGACGAAGTTCGTGATGTCGACGATGTTGTTGATCGGACGGACGCCGGAGGCCCGGAGCTTCATGCGGAGCCACAGCGGAGAGGGACCGATCTTCACGTTCTTGACGACTCTCGCGGAGTAGCGGTAGCACTTTTCGGTGTTCACGACGTCCACGGAGAGATAGTTTTCGATGGAATCGCCGTCCGGGCAGGGAGTGGGCTTCTTGATCGGAGGCAGATCGAGCGGACGGCCGAAGGTGACGGCGGTCTCGCGGGCCAGCCCGAGTACTGAGAGGCAGTCCGGACGGTTCGAGGTGATCTCGAATTCGACCACGATGTCGCGCAGACCGAGCTCCTTCACCATGTCCGCGCCGAGCGGGATATCGCCGAGCCCGACGTCCCCGAGAATGAGGATCCCGTCCTCGACAGCGCCCGGCATGTCGTGCAAGGTCAGTCCGAGCTCCGCGATGGAGCAGAACATGCCTTCGGAGACCTCGCCGCGGAGCTTGCCGCGCTTGATCTTCACGTCGCCCGGAAGGTGCGCGCCGTCGACGGCCACGGGAACGAGCGCGCCTTCAAAAACGTTTGTCGCCGCCGTGATGACCTGGATCGGTTCTGCCGCGCCGATATCCACCTGGCAGATCACGAGGCGTTCGGCGTTTGGATGCCGGTCGATCTTCAAAATCTTTCCGCAGATCACGCCGGAGACGTCGTTCCCGAGCTCTTCGTAGCCCTCGACCTTCGAGCCGGACATGGTCATGCGGTCACAGTATTCCTTGATGGTGATATCACTGACGTCCGTGTAGTCCGCCAGCCATTTCATGGAGAGATTCATACGCTGTAAAGTCCCTTTCTTTCGTATGCCGGAAAATCAGCCGATCCGGCTGTCGATGTAGGCGGTGAGGATGTCGACGGAGGTCTGCCCCGCGTTGCCGTTCACCACCATGTCCGCATGCCAGCGGGTGGGTTCGATGAGCTCGTTGTGGCGGAAGCGCACCGTATCGATGTAGCGGTCCGTCACCTCGTCGAACGTCTGTCCGAAGGAGGTGAACCGGCGGATGCGCCGCACGAGCCGCTCGTCGCTGTCGAGATCGACGTAGAGCTTCAGGTCGCACTTCGAGCGGATCGGTTCGAGATAGAGGGCAAAGAGCCCTTCCATGATGAGAATGTCTTCTTTTCCTTCCGCGATCACCGCGTCGAAATCCGCGTAGAGCCGATCGAGGTAGAGCGCGTCCGGGTGGTTGTGCTCGACGTAGGTCTTGCCCGTGATGGGGGCGATGGTCGTGATGGACGGCTTCCTGAAATACGCGTCCATGTGCATGACCTTCGCGCGGTCGCCGTAATGGGACGCAAGCTTGTCCGCGAGGGTGCTCTTGCCGGAGCAGGTGCCGCCCGCGATGCCGATAACAAACATCTTGTTTCCTCCGTGTGGAATGATTTCCCCGATCAGCGGCCCTGCCGAGCCGCATCGCGGCGAAGGTGGAGGCCGTCTCGTGTCCCCGGGCACCGCCCGGCAGCCCTGCCGAAGGTGGAGGCCGCCATGTGTCCCCGGGTACCGCTCAACAGTATTGGTGAACGGCCCTGCCGAGCCGCATCGCGGCGAAGGTGGAGGCCGCCATGTGTCCCCGGGCACTGCCCGGCAGCCCTGCCGAAGGTGGAGGCCGCCTCGTGTCACCGGGCACCGCTCAACAGTGTTGGTGAACGGCCCTGCCGAGCCGCATCGCGGCGAAGGTGGAGGCCGTCTTGTGTCACCGGGCACCGCCCAGCGGCCCTGCCGAAGGTGGGGGCCGCCATGTGTCCCGGGGCGCCGCCCGGTTAGAACTGATTCAGGAAGCGGATATCGTTCTCGTAGAGCAGACGCATGTCGTCAATGTGATATTTGAGCAGCGCGATGCGCTCGATGCCGAGACCGAACGCAAAGCCGGAGTAGACTTCAGGGTCGATGCCGCAGTTGCGCAGCACGTTCGGGTGGACCATGCCCGCGCCGAGGATCTCGATCCAGCCCTCGCCCTTGCAGAGACGGCAGCCCGTGCCGCCGCAGACGAAGCAGGAGACGTCGACCTCGGCGGACGGTTCCGTGAACGGGAAGTGGTGCGGGCGGAAACGGATCTTGGTCTGCTCACCGAACATGCGCTTGGCGAACATCTCGAGCGCGCCTTTGAGGTCGCCCATGGTGATGCCCTTGTCGATCACGAGCCCTTCGAGCTGGTGGAAGAGCGGGGAATGGGTGGCGTCCACCGCGTCGGAGCGATACACACGGCCGGGGGAAATGATCTTGATCGGGGGCTGGGTCTTCTCCATCACGCGGGCCTGCACCGGGGAGGTCTGGGAGCGGAGGAGAATGCTGTCGGTGATATAGAACGTGTCCTGCGTGTCGCGCGCGGGATGATCCGGCGGGATGTTCAGGGCCTGGAAGTTGTAGTAGTCGTACTCCACCTCGGGGCCGTCCACGATGGAATAGCCCATGCCGAGGAAGATGTCCTCAAGCTGACGCTGCACGAGCGCGAGCGGGTGGAAATGACCGGCGCGGATGGGATCTCCGGGGACGGTAACGTCGAGCTTTTCCGCGGCGAGCTTCGTTTCCATCGCCTTGCCCTTAGCGGCCGACGCGAGCTCGTCGATCTTCTTTTCGATCTCGGCGCGGACGTCGTTCGCCAGCTGCCCGATGACGGGACGCTCCTCGGCGGACAGCTTGCCCATGCCGCGCAGAACGGCGGTCAGCTCGCCCTTCTTGCCGAGATAGCGGATGCGGAGTTCTTCCAGCTCCGCCGACGGAGAGGCGAGCGCTTCCATCGCCTCTCTCCTGATTCTTTCGAGGGTCTCTCTCATGTGTCGAATATTTCCTTTCGATGGTTTCGATGGTTCGGGGGGTCCGGCGGTTCCGGCGGCGGGAAACCATGTGCGCGGGGGACAATAAAAAATCCCTGCCGATGCGAAAAACTCGCAGCATCAGGGACGGCTTTCACCGCGGTACCACCCGGATTCCGTGCAAAAACACACGGCACTCGTGCCGATCGGCAGGGACGTAACGGGTCCCGCGCGTCCGGGACTACTCGGTTCACCCCGGCGGCCT
>JAFPWV010000213.1 GCA_017412675.1 Clostridia bacterium | reverse complement strand
CCGGAGCCGCAGAAGGGATCCCACAGGAGGACGTCCTCGCGCGGGCGGGCAAGCCTGACCATCGCGGCGGCGAGCGTCTCCCGGATCGGCGCGTCGACCGTCTCGGGGCGGTATCCCCGCTTGTGGAGCGGTGTACCGGAGAGATCGATCATGAGGTTCGCGCGGTCCTTGAAGAGAAAGAATTCGATCCGGTATTTTATTCCGGTCTCGGGCAGATGTGTGAGCCCGTACCGCTCGCCGAGCCGCACCGAGACCGCTTTCTTCACGATCTTCTGGCAGTCCGGGACGGAAAAGAGCTTGCTTTTCACGGCGTGACCCGTCACCGGGAATTCGTCGTCGCGTCCGATGAACTCCTCCCACGGGAGCGCCTTCGTCCCGTCGAACAGTTCGGTGAAGGTATTCGCCTCAAACGCCCCGAGGTTGAGATAGAGCCGTTCGGCAAAGCGCAGGCCGATATTCGCCTTCGCCGCGGTGGTCTCATCCCCCTCGAAGGTGATCCGGCCGTCGATGTTTTCGATCCGGCGGCACCCGAGCGCTTCGATCTCCTCGCCGAGCAGGCCTTCGAGCCCGAAGAGGCAGGTCGCGGTATAGTTCAGCTTCATTTCACGGCCTCTCTTTTGTCGTCGTTCCTCGATTCGGACTTCGGCGCGGCAGCCTTGGGGAGCGCAAAGACGAAGCGGCACCACTTGCCGTATTCGCTCTCCACCCGGATCTTCTCGTTGTGCGCCTCGATGATCGTCTGGGAAATATAGAGCCCGAGTCCCGCGCCGGTCTTGTCGAGTCCGCGGCTCTTGTCGCTCTTGTAGAAACGGTCGAAGACGTAGGGCAGATCGTCCGGGGAAATGCCGTCGCCCTCGTTGTAAACGCTGATCTCGATCTTCGTCCCCGCGTCATGGATCCCGACGACGTACTTCCCGCCGGGCCGCGAGAACTTGATCGCGTTGTCGCAGAGGTTATAGAGCACCTGATGGATCGCGTCGAGGTCCGCCGTGACGTACATGTTGTCACGGTCCGCGTCAAACTGCACGTCGAGCTGTTTCTCCTCGAGCCGCTGTTCCGACGAGATGATGATCTGCCGCGCCATCTCGCAGATATCGACCGCCGCCATCGTGAACTTCCGCTCGCCCGCCTGGATC
Source organism: Clostridia bacterium (assembly GCA_017412675.1). GTDB lineage: Bacteria > Bacillota > Clostridia > Oscillospirales > CAG-272 > UMGS1696. The sequence continues at coordinate 48,814 of JAFPWV010000213.1, read as the reverse complement.
TTCGTCAGATCGAGCAGCGACGACACGAGCCGGGACAGCCGCAGCACCTCGGAGCGGATGACTTCGAGGTAATGCGGGATCTTTTCCTTCGGGATGACCCCCTGCAGAATCGCGTCGATGAAGCCGGAGATCGTCGTCATCGGCGTGCGCAGATCGTGCGAGATATTGGCGAGGAACAGCCGTCTGGACTCCTCGCTGTGCTGGAGCGTGGCCGCCATGTTGTTGAACGCGACCGCGAGCTCCGCCACCTCGTCGTTGCCGCTGACCGGCACGCGCGCGTCGAAATGGCCGTTTGCAAATTCCTTGGCCGCCCGGCTCATCGACCGCAGCGGTGAAACGAGGCGCTCGGTGATGAAGTACACCGCGATGAGCGCCGCGAGCATCAGCCAGAGCGTCGAGACGATGATCGTCTTGATCATCGCTTCAAGCAGCTCGTCCATATCGGTGTTCGCCGTCGTCGCCATGACGGATCCGACCACGCGGCCGTCCGTCGTCGAGATCGGCGCGATATAGATGCGGTGCTTCTCCTCGAAGAACCCTTCGATCGTGTCGTAGCGCGAGACCCGCTCGTTCGCGGCGACCACCGCGTTGAGCTCCTCGGGATAGATGTGTTCCCCGTCCGCGAGGATCCCCGCCTTGTCCGCGCCGCCGACGAGCATCACGCGCCCCATGCCGTCCGCAACGTACAAGGTCACGTTGTCGAAGCTCGCGACCATCGCGTCGAGGACGGGCTCGAGGAGGACGACGCTCGAGGTGAGATAGTCGTTGAAGACCAGCTCGCCGCTCTGCTTGTAGTCCTTCACGATGAAGTCGGAGGCGTTGTAGGTGATGTTCGCAAGGGTCCGGGTCTTGTTGTTCTCGTCGTAGATGTTCACGAGCGAGGTGATGATCGACGTCGAGAGAAAGATGCTCACGATGTTGATGAGCATGAACGCGGAAATGTATTTTACGAAAATGCTTTTAAACATGATTCCGATCCGTTTGCCGCGAATTTTCTGAAAAAGTGCCCTGACAGAACACAGGGCGGTATTGTGCCGCCCTGCATCATGTCCTGAATTTCTTACTGAATCAGCTCAAACTTGTAGCCGACGCCCCAGACGGTCTTGAGAGTCCACTTGTCGGAGACGCCTTCGAGCTTCTCGCGCAGTCTCTTCACGTGCACGTCGACCGTGCGGGAGTCGCCGAGATAGTCGAAGCCCCAAACCTTGTCGAGGAGCTGGTCGCGCGAGAACACACGGTTGAAGTTCGACGCGAGGAAGTAGAGAAGCTCGAGCTCCTTCGGCGGGATGTCCACCGCCTTGCCGTTGAGCTTGAGTTCGTACTTCTGCTTCGAGATCTCCATGTTCTCGAACTTGATCGTCTCGTCGTCGCTCTGGTTGTCGTGCGCCGTATAGCGGCGGAGAACCGCCTTGACGCGCGCCGAGAGCTCCTTCATGTCGAAGGGCTTGACCACATAGTCGTCCGCGCCGAGCTCGAGACCCACGACCTTGTCGAGGACCTCGTCCTTCGCGGTGATCATGATGACAGGCTTCGAGGAGATCGCGCGGATCTCGCGGCAGACCTGATTGCCGTCCTTGTTCTTCGGGAGCATCAGATCGAGCAGAACGAGGTCCGGCTCGTACATCTTGAAAAAGCTGATGCCTTCCACGCCGTCGCCGGCCGTTTTGACCTCGTATCCTTCGTTTTCAAAGAAATAACGCAGCAGATCGCAGATGTTGGGATCGTCGTCAATTACAAGCAGTTTTGTTCCCATTTGAAATACCTCTCAATCTTATGTAATATTCAATATCGCAGATTCCGCAGCATCCGGTCCGGGCCGCTTACGCCATATAATCGCCGTTGTAGGAGACGAGAACAGCCTTGTCGATGCCGTCCGCCGAGGATACTTTATTGACAAATTCGGTGTCGCTGCCGCTGAGGCGCACTTCGTAGGAAACCTCGATGTAGCCGCGGGCAACGGTCTTGGACTTCACGGAGTACTTCTTGACATCCGTCTTGATGAGCTCTTCCGCTCTCTTCTCCGCCGCTTCATCCTTGCATTCCACAACGAGGATGTAGTCGGAATCGGAAACCTTCGCACGCACGAAGATGAAGAGGATCAGGCCGACGATGAGGGAGCCGATCACGGCGAGCGGGTACATGCAGGCGCCGAGAACGATGCCGGCACCGACGGACCAGAACAGGAAGACGAGGTCCAGGGGATCCTTGATCGCGGAGCGGAAACGGACGATGGAGAGCGCGCCGACCATGCCGAGCGACAGAACGACGTTCGAGGTGACGGCGAGGATGATGAAGGTCGCGATCATGGTCAGGGCGACGAGGGAGACGCCGAACTGACGGTTGAACATGACGCCCTGGTAGGTCTTCTTATAGATGAAATAGATGAACATGCCGATGGCGAACGCGAGGACGATGGAGATCACCGTGTCCACGACGGAGAACTGGGTAGCTTTCTCGAGAAAACTGTTTTTGAAGATATCGTTGAATGACATGGGAATCGGTTCCTTTCAGAAAAATGATTTTTGTGGTTGGTTGAGCCGGGGGTCGTCCGATCAGCCGAACTGGCGGCAGATCTCGTATTTCGACGAGGACTGACGGGAACGGGTGAGGGGATTGATGAGATAGCGGATGATGTCCGGCAGGAATTCGTTGTACTTGACCTCCAGCACATCAAAGCTGTCCGTCGGGACACAGGGGAATGGGTCGAACAGATTGTCCGAGAAGATGCCCGTGCGGATGTCGCAGTCGAGCGTGACGCGCACCTCCGCGGGCTCATAAATGAACGGCGTCCGCGTGTATTCCACGAGCGTCTTCGGTCTGAGCTGAAGCCCCTTCATCTGCGCATAGAGCTCTGCCACGAGGCCGCGTCCGTCGTCGAGCATCCAGTCGATGTCGCCGCGGATGATCTTTTCGGTCTCTTCCCGGGTGATGCGCGCCTGCAGCTTCTGCGTGAACTCGTCGCGTTTCACCTTTTTTTCGAGGCAGATGAAGCTGTCGTCGCCGTTGTAGAGCCGGATGCGGAACTTTGCTCTCGGATTGGCTCCGTTCACCTTTTCAAAATACGCCGTGTCGGTGAAGTTGTCGAAGTAGAGTGAACGGATGACATAGGTGCCGTCCGGACCCGTGTGGGGGTCTCTCTTCATGACGGTGCCGAGGCGTCTTGAAAGCAGTTCGCGGTCCCAGGCATTGATGAAGTACTTGAACTCGTGCCTGTATTTTGCTTCAGATACCATAGAACCCTCCTTTATAATAGCTCTTACATCATACCACACTTTCCGGGAATTGTCAATGATTTTTTCTGAAAGGAAGCGATAGTTTCGGGAATTGTTTTCCGCCATCCCTTTTCCCGGTTATGATTTTAAACCATACGGGTGATGACTGTGTGAAGGAGGGGTGAAGGATTGCTGTTTGCATGATGATTTTTTGGACAGAGCGTGAATAAGCGGAGAATATTCGTGAAATTTCCGACGCTGCCCTTGCATCCGGAAGCGAAAAAAGGTATAATGATGGAAGATCACGGTCGAAAGGATGAGCCGCCGCCGTGCGGCTACGGAAATACACCCATGAAACTCGGAATCATCGGACTGCCGAACGTCGGCAAGAGCACGCTCTTCAACGCGCTGACCGGAGCCGGCGCGCCTTCCGCCAACTACCCCTTCTGCACGATCGACCCGAACGTCGGCGTCGTACAGGTGCCGGACAAGCGGCTCGACGTGCTCGCGGAAATGTACCATCCCCAGCTCTATACCCCTGCGACGGTGGAATTCGTCGACATCGCAGGGCTCGTGCGCGGCGCGTCGAAGGGCGAGGGCCTCGGCAACAAGTTCCTCTCGCACATCCGGGACGTTGACGCGGTGGTCCATGTGCTCCGCTGCTTCGAGGACGGGGATATCGTGCATGTGGACGGCACCGTCGATCCGATCCGGGACCTCGAGACGATCAACATGGAACTGATCTACGCGGACATCGAAGTGCTCGAGAAGCGCATCGAGAAGACGCAGAAGATGCTCAAGGGCGACAAGTCCCTCGCGGAGAACCTCGCGGTCTATGAAAAGCTCCTCGATGCGCTGAACGAGGGAAAAACCGCCCGTTCGCTCGAGCTGACCGAGGACGAAAGAGCGCTCGCGGACGAATTGAACCTTCTGACCCTGAAGCCGATCATCTATGTGGCGAACGTGAGCGAGGACGAGGCGGCCGGCGTCTCCGGGGACAACGAAATGTACAAAGCCCTGAAAGCCGCTGCGGATGCGGAGGGCGCCGAGGTGATCCCGGTCTGCGCGGGCATCGAGGCGGAGATCGCGGAGCTCGAGCCGGAGGAAAAGAAGATGTTCCTCTCGGACCTCGGGATCGAGGAAAGCGGTCTCGACCGGCTCATCAAGGCGAGCTATTCCCTGCTCGGCTACATCAGCTATCTGACGGCCGGACCGAAGGAAGTCCGCGCCTGGACGATCGTGAAGGGGACGAAAGCCCCGCAGGCCGCCGGCAAGATCCACTCGGACTTCGAGCGCGGCTTCATCCGCGCGGAGATCGTGTCCTACGACGATCTGATCGCGTGCGGCTCGATGAACGCGGCGAAGGAAAAGGGCCTCGTCCGCAGCGAAGGCAAGGATTACGTCATTGCGGACGGAGACGTGGTGCTCTTCCGGTTCAACGTGTAAGCAATCCCGAATATCGTCAAGATCACAAACGGTCGTGCTGCCGGAAAACCTCCCGCCGCACGACCTTCATTCTTCATTCCGAATTCTGAATGCTGAATTCATCCTTTCACACACCGAGCCCGTGGTACTCCTCCTCGAGGATCGCCCACGTCGCGACCGACACATACTTCCCCTTCACATACATCGCCTCGCGGGAGACGCCTTCGGGCTGCATCCCGAGCTTCTCCATGACGCGGCGGCTGCGCTCGTTGCCGAGGATGTAGCGCGCCTCGATCCGATGCAGCCTCAGCTCGTGAAAACCGAAGCGCATCACAACGCGCGCGGCTTCCGGGGCGACGCCGTGTCCCCAGACGTCGGGATGCAGGACATACCCGATCTCCGCGGAATTGGCCTCGTAATTGAACCGGGTAAAGCCGCAGGTCCCGATCATCCGGCCGTTTTCTCTGAGGACGACGGCCCAGTCGTGGAAATCGCCCGCCCGATAGCGGGACTGGAGATAATTCAGATACCGCCGGGTGTACGCCTCCGATTCATGCGGCTGCCAGAGCAGGTATTCCGTCACCTCCGGCCGCGACGCGTAGTCGTACATGTCCCGGCTGTCCTGCCTGAGGAGCTTTCGCAGCGTCAGGCGCGTCGTTTCGAGCACGGGCGGATCGCGGAACAGCCGTGTGATTTCGTCGTGATTCATGCGCGGTCTCCTTCCCCGGTCGTTTTGATGACATTATACTCCTTTCCCCGCCGGATTGCAAGCGTTCAGACAGAATTAACATTTCGCGCCTTGGAATCGTCACAGGGATATGGTAAACTTCATGGAGAAGGCATGAAGCGGGCCCTTCGCGCGTATCATCGGGTACCAACGTCCCGCGGAGGTCCCCCGATGCGCCCCGATCCGCTTCTCACCCGGGCAGAACCCGGCCTGGCGTTCGCCGCCGCCTTTCTCTCCGCCTTCGCGCTGTTCCGTGCATCGGACGCCGTCTATACGGTCCTCTCCGTGCCGCGCGGAGTGCCCGAGATGCTCACGGCGGAGCTGCCCATGACGGTCATGCTGCTCGTCACCGCGCTCTCCCCCTTCACGCGCTTCTGCCGCCCGATCCTGATCGCCGGGTGCTTCTGGCGCGGCGCGGCTCTCGGCTGCCTCCTCGCCTTCCTCACATCGGAACGGCTCGCGGGGATCCGGCCCGTGACGACCGCCGCCCTCGCCATCCTCTCCGCGCTGGTCTATCTCGCCCTCGCCGCGGAATGCCAAGCCGCGCATCCAGGTCTCATGGCCGGAGGAGGCACGCGGGAGCACCTCAAAACTTCCCTCGTATTCGCCGGGGCGCACTTCCTCATCGATCTCGCCCTGATCTGACAGATATATTCCGAAAGGACACCGCCATGCCGGACAACCGTCAACCAGACCGTGAACCCCTCTCCCTCGACGAGATCGAAGCGAGGGAGCAGGAGGAAAAGAAACAGAACCGTCCGCGATTCAACCTCTTCAACCGCGCGTATGCCGACGGGGCAGGCGTGGACCGGGACGAGATCCCGATCGCGGACAACCCGACCCTCCCGAACTTTTTCAAGCTCGTTGGGCGGAAGATCAACGAGCTCTTAACGGTGAACATCATCTACATCCTCGGCAACTTCCCCGTGTTCTTCTTCCTCCTTGCGATGAGCGGGTATTTCTCGATCCACACGACCTCGCCGTATTACGCGGTTTACGCGCCGCTCAGAGGAGCGATGCTGTTCCGCAACTCTCCGGCCGTCTCCGCGCTCTGGACGCTCTACGGACGCCAGGCGGAGGTCACGGTCCACACGACGGCGGACAAGATCCTGCTCGGGCTCGCGTTCCTCTTGTTCTTCACCTACGGGCCCGTGCGCGCCGGACTCACGAGAAACCTGCGCAACATGTTCCGCGGCAAGCCCGTCATGATGCTCTCCGATTTCTTCGAGGCGATCCGCCGCAACTGGAAGCAGGCGCTGATCGTCGGGATCCTCGATCTCGGCATCGTCGCCGTCCTCGCCTACGACATCACCTTCTTCCGGCTCAATTATTCCGCGAGCATGATGATGTCGATCCTCTTCTTCCTCTCCTGCGCGCTCCTCGTGCTCTACTTCCTCATGCGCCCCTATCTCTACCTCATGCTCGTCACCTTCGACATCACGGTGCCGAAGATGTTCAAGAACGCCCTCTACTTCTCGGTCCTCGGACTCAAGCGCAACGTCATGGTCCTGATCGGCACGCTGCTCGCCCTGGCCCTGGAATACGCGCTCCTCATCATCTACTTCCCGCTCGGCGTGATCGTGCCCTTCGTGCTCCTGCCCGCCTTCCTCATGATGATGGGCGTGTACGGGGCCTATCCGAAGATCAAGGAGATCATGATCGATCCGTATTACAACGAGACCTGATTTCAACCGCAAAAGGAGGATCCCCATGCGCGTCATCGACACGAAGAAAGCCCCCGCCGCCATCGGTCCGTATTCGCAGGCCATCGCCGTCGGCAATCTGCTCTATACCTCCGGTCAGATCCCGCTCGATCCGGCGACGGGAGCCGTTGACGGGGACGATATCGTCACGCAGACCGAGCGCGCCATCACCAATCTCGGCGCCGTCCTCGAGGAAGCCGGAACCGACTTCACGAAGGTCGTCAAGACTACCTGCTTCCTCTCGGATATGAAGAACTTCGGCGTCTTCAACGAGATCTACGCGAAGTACTTCACCTCGAAGCCCGCCCGCTCCTGCGTCGAGGTTTCGGCTCTCCCGAAGGGCGTGCTCGTCGAGATCGAAGCCGTCGCCGCCATCGAATGAAACAACATCAGAGGCTGTCCCACCCCCCTTTTCCGGGAGTCCACGACAGCCCCTGTTTTTTACCCGATCTTCAAAACTCTTAATTCTGAATTTATAATTCTGAATTCATAATTCTGAATTCTGAATTCGCTTTTGCCTCACATATTCTTCCGGATCTTCTCGTACGCGCCCTTTTCGAGCCGCGACACCTGCGCCTGCGAAATCCCGATCTCCCCGGCGATCTCCATCTGCGTCTTGCCGCCCCAGAAGCGCGCCGAAATGATCCGTCTCTCCTTTTCCGAGAGCTTTGCGATCGCCTCCTTCAGCGCGATGTCCTCGAGCCAGAGATCGTCGTCCGCGTCCTCATCCCGGATCTGATCCATCACGCAGAGCGAGTCCCCGCCGTCGCTGTACACCGCCTCGTAGAGGGACACGGGTTCGGTGATCGCTTCGAGGGCGCGGCTCACGTCCGACGGCTTCTCCCCGATCTCGCGTGAGATCTCCTCGATCGACGGCTCCCCGTCCACCGAGAGCTTCTCTTTTGCGGCGAGCGCGCGGTACGCCAGATCCCGCACCGAACGGCTCACGCGGATCGTGTTGTTGTCCCGCAGATACCGCCGGATCTCCCCGGAGATCATCGGGACGGCGTAGGTCGAAAACTCCACGTCGAGGTCGGTGTTGAAATTGTCCACCGCCTTGATGAGGCCGATGCACCCGACCTGAAAGAGATCGTCCATATTCTCCCGCCGGTTCGAGAACCGCCCGACCATCGAGAGCACGAGCCGCAGATTCCCGTCGATCAGCCTCTCCCTGGCCTCCATGTCGCCCGCCCGCGCCCGCAGCAGAAGTTCCCGCTTCTCCTTCGACGTGAGCGTCGGCAGCCTCGACGTGTTCACCCAGCAAATCTCCACTTTTCCACCGTACATCCGCGCCTCCCCCGGGACGCCATGACCATGAAAAACGCCCCTTCCTGCAATGTCTCAGACAGTATTGCCGGATGAGGCGTTCTTTTATGCGGTTTTGTCTCTGGCGGATTATGGGAGGAGCCAGACGGTGAGCGTTCCCATTTCGGAGGTCGAATAGCGGAGGGACCGGACGTTCAGCGCCTTGACCGCCGGGATCTCGAAGATCCTGCGCCGCTCGATCAGATCCTCGACGGCCGGTTCGAGCGCGTCTTCGTCCTGGAATTTCAGACGGATGCAGTCGAGCCCGACCTGGCGGGAGATCAGCCCGTCGGCGGCTGCGGGATCGTAGGAATCGAGCGTGAGGCCGTTGATCCCGTAATATCCGTAGGTATCGGCGGTGCACGGCGGGATCGCATCGTGCTCGAAGACGTGCGTCCGCGCGATCTCGTCGGTCGGCACGCAGAAATAGTCATAGGAACAGTAGCCCTCTGCCGGATCGCCGGAGAAGACGGGATCGTCCCAGGTGACGTCGATGTGGTACCATTCCCCGTCGAGCTCGACGATGTTCCATTCGTGCGGGGCGCCGGTCTTCATCTCCGTTCCCTGTACGCGCGCGCACGGGATCCCGAGGCGCTGGACGAGGAGCTGGAAGGCGGCGGCATAGCCGGAACAGACGGCCCGACGGTCGACGAGGCATCCGTAGGCCCCGGTCGAGCGCGAGATCTCGTCGTTCATGGCGTCCTCGAACATCATGGCGGCGGTCACCGTATCGTATTCCGTATCGTCGACGAGGAGATCGTGCAGAAAGAGGAGCCGGTCGTAGATCGTCCCGTACGCTTCCGCCCGCACGAGGATGTCGTCAACCCGGGTTTCCAGCGCGGCCCGCCGGGCTTTGACCTCCTCCGGCGGCAGAAGGATCTTCGGTGTGAAGAGGACGGTGATGCCGTTCTCCGAGGTCTTGCGGGTATAGGAGCCGCTGCCGGTCAGCCAGAAGTACTCCGGATGATCGGCGAGGACCTCGTGGAAGACGTCGAAGATCTCGCCGGTGCAGTCGTACGGGAAGGTGATCGTCTCCTCGATCGCCTCGATGCCGCGGCAGAGCTCGGTATAGATCATGTCGCTGTTCCAGTCGATGACGGCGGGATCAGCTTCCTCCGTCCGGACCGTCTCGGGGGCGAGGGCGGGCGGCGGGGCCTCTCTGAATTCGGAAGAGAGGGATTGATGGTTCTGTATGAGATACGCCGCTCCCACGGAAAGGAGGGCGATGATCAACAGTTCGGGGATCGTGATGCGGCGGTCGTTCTTGGTCATGGGGTCGGTATCGTGCTTCCTCGTGTTTCTCTTGAATCAAAGTCCGGTATAGCCGCCGGTCTCCCCGATGATCTCCTGGATCCGCGCGACATCGGCGTCCTGCACGATGCCGTTCCCGTCGAGCGCGACGGATGCGCCGATCCCGGCGGCCTCACCGGTGGTCGTGCAGATCGGGATGATGCGGATCGAGGCCTGCGCTTCGTGGTCGCAGGAGATGCAGCGCCCGCCGACGAGCAGATTCCCGCAGTCCTCCCTCTTCGGGATGAGCGAGCGGTAGGGGATCGTGTACCAGGTCCCGGCCGGGAAATAGTAGTGGCTCGTGCCGCTTCCCTCGGGGTTGTGGATGTCGATGTCATAGTTCCCGGCGGCGACGGCATCCGGGAATTTCACGCAGGCGACGAGGTCCCGCCCCGTCAGCACATAATCCCCGACGAGCATCCGGCTTTCGCGGACGCCGATCGAGGGGGCGGTATAGACGAGGCGCGCGTTCTCCATGCCGGGCATATTGTTCGCGCGGAAGAAGTTCAAGAGCTCCTGCACCTGACGGCGCGCCTCCATCTCCGCCTTCGTGACGTCGAAGGGATCGACCGGATTGCGCCGCACGACGCGGGTGGTGTTGAAGTGGAGCATCCCGTCGATCGGATAGTCGAAGACGAGGATGTCCTCGCGCGGGTTCGTGAACCGTCCGGCCTCCTTCCACTCCTTGTGGAGTCTCACCCAGAGCGGCCGGTTTTCAAAGAATTTCTTCTTGTCGACGTTGGCGACGCGGAAGCACAGCGTCATCGGCTGGCAGAGGTGGTCCGGCTCCCGTCCGAGCGTGGTCGGGATCTTCGCCATCGCGCAGAGATCCGCGTCCCCGGTGCAGTCGATGAAGACCTGTGCCTCGAACGTCAGGACACCCGCTTTCGTCGCGACGGAGAGGGATTCGATGCGGTTCCCCGTTTTCTTCACGCCGCAGAGCGTCGCATGGAAGAGGACCTCGACGCCCGCTTCCGTGGTCATCCGGTCGAGGAGGATCTTGAGCGCTTCGTCGTTGAACTGGCTGTCGCCGCGGATGTCCCCGGTCGCCTGCATCTCGCGCACGATCTCGCCGAGGATGCCGCGGGAGAGGTAGTGGCGGTGCACCTCGCCGTTCTCGTCCGTGACGGGGGTGGAATAGCACATGAACGGGAAGATGAGGCAGTTGGATGCCGCGCCGCCGAGGAAGCCGGACGCTTCGAGAAGGATGACGCGCTTTCCCTGTCTGGCTGCCGCGATGGCCGCCGCACATCCCGTGAAGCCGCCGCCGAGGACGGCAATATCGTAACGCATGGAGTGCTCCATGATGATCTCCTTATAGTCCGACGGGATCCGATGCCGCCGTTTGATTGTTCTCTTTCATTATAACCGTTTTTTTTGAGAAATGCAAGAGGATGGGAAAAGATTCCGAAAAACGAAAAATCTGTCGAAACCGGATGAAAAAACTGCCGCTTGACTTCCTTTTCAGGGAGAGAGGCGGCAGCCTTCGTTCATCAGAGCAGCGCGGCGACGTCCGGGAACGGCTCGAGGCTTCTCTTGAGGATCCCGTGGATATGCGCGATGGCGACGCCGTAGTTGACGATCGGGACGCCTGCCGAGACCGCGCGCTCGATCCGGGACTTCATTTCCCGCTCGTTCAGCATACAGCCGCCGCAGTGGATCACGAGCTTCGCGTCGGGATGCTCGGGGAACTCCCCGCCCGAGGTGAAGCGGAAGTCCGGGTTCTTTCCCGTGAACGAGCGCACCCACGCGGGGATCTTCTCCGTGCCGATGTCGCCGCATTGCCGGTGATGCGAGCAGCCTTCGGAGATCAGCACCGGGTCCCCGTCCTCGAGCTTCGAGAGTGCCGCGGCGCCCTTCACCAGCTCCGCGAGATCCCCCTTGTACCGCGCGAAGAGGATCGAAAACGACGTCAGGGTCACGTCACGGGGGACGATCTTCGAGACCCGCCCGAACGCCTGCGAATCCGTGACGACCATGCGGGGCGGTTTGGCGAGAGAAGTAAGTGTCCCGGCGAGCTCCGTGTCCCGGCAGCAGACGGCGGCGCATCCCGCTTCGAGGATATCCCGGATCGTCTGCTGCTGCGGCAGGATCAGCCTTCCCTTCGGAGCCGCCGCGTCGATCGGGATGACGAGCACGACGGTGTCGCCGGGGGTCAGAAGGTCCGCGATCACATGCCGCTCCTCCGTGCCGGGCTTTGCGATCCGGGCGAGCGCTTCCTTCAGCTCCCGGATGCCCGCGCCGGTCTTCGCGCTGACATAGAGCGTCCCGTCCGTATCCGCGGGGACCGCATCGAGCAGATCGGCCTTGTTCATCGCGACGAGGTGCGGTATCTTTCTCTCGTCGAGGAGCGCGAGCAGGGCCCGGTCTTCGTCGCCGAGTCCGACGGCCGCATCGACCACGAGAACGGCGGCGTCCGCTTCGGAGAGGATCCCGCGGGCTTTTTCGACCCGGAGCGCGCCGAGCGTCCCTTCGTCGTCCAGGCCGGGGGTATCGATGATGACGACGGGCCCGAGCGGAAGGAGCTCCATCGCCTTTTTCACGGGGTCGGTGGTCGTGCCTTTGACATCGGAGACCACCGCGAGATTCTGCCCCGTCACGGCGTTCACCACGCTCGATTTCCCGGCATTGCGCATCCCGAAGAAGCCGATGTGAAGCCGTTCCCCGGACGGGGTCTGGTTCAGTTCCGCTCCCATATCAATGGAAAGCGGAGCCCGCGGAGGACGGGTCGAAGATGCGGTTCGCCTGCTCGACGGTGAGGTCGATGCCGAAGACCGCCTTGTAATACGCCTGCGTCTCAGCGGTGATGTCGAAGTCCCCGAAGAGATCGGGATAGACCGTCTTCGCCATCCAGATGAGCGTCACGGGCGTGTCGACGCCGCAGGTGTAGCTGCGGTACATGCCGAGGGGCATCTTGTTGATCTTCCCCTCCTTGACGGCCTCGACCTCGCTCCAGTCGTAGCTGCCGATGGAATTGTTCAAAAGATCGTCAGGCTGGGCCGGGTTGAAGTTCGTGATGAGGATGCGGGCCGGGTTCCAGGCGTAGATCTGTTCCATCGAGACGGCGGTGGAGTTGTCCGTCTCCATCTCTTCGCCGACGTTCTTCGCCCCGACGGCATCCGCCCACCATTGACCGAAGAAGTGCTTCCCGGAGGTGGTGATCGTCGTGTCGTTGTACTGGAAGAGGAAGAACACGCGCTCGCGCTCCGCGTCGGGGAGATCCTTCACGCGCTCCTGCACGCGGTTGTAAACCGTTTCGGAATAAGACTTCACGGTCTCGTATTTGTCGTTGCCGGGGAAGATTTCAGACAGGAGCAGGATCCAGTTGTTGAGCGTTTCGATGGCGTCATAGTCCCATTTGCCCGCGGAGACGCCGACCGCCGGGATGCCCGCGTTGGCAAACTGCTCGCCCATCGACGGGGTGCCGCCGTAGAAGACAAGGTCGGGCTCGAGCTTCATGAGCTCCTCGATGTTGACGGTCGTGCCGTCGATGAAATCGGTCTTCGCGTCGAGGATCTCGGGATAGAGCTCGGAGAGAAGGCTGTTCTTCGCCGCGCTCATCGAGGGACCTGCCATGCCGACGATCTTCTCGGCGGAATCAAAGAACACGGCGAGCACGGACGGAAGCGGATAGATGTCGCAGACGACGATGCGGTCGATCTTCTCGGGGACGGTCACGACGTTGCCGAAGTGATCGGTCACGGTGTGCGCGCCGGCTTTTTTCGCGCCGCCGGACGAACACGCCATGAGGGAGAACAGCATCGCAAGGGCAAGGAAAACGGAGAGGATACGGGTGAGATGTTTCATGAGAATTCCTTTCTGATCGGTCTTTCGGTCATCGGCCGAGACCGTTTTTGTCGATCCATTCGGTCAAGCCGTCTGCAAGATCGGGGATGTCCCGCCTCCAGATCCGGCCTGAAAATCCCTCGTGCGGGAGAGGGATGAAGCGGGCTGTGTCCGGCACGATCGGGCGGTAGAGCGGATCGGCGATCACCGTCTCTGCCCCGGAGAGCAGCGGGATGATGTCGTCCTCGTCCGTCGCCTGCGGGACGTGCATCGGATGCAGCTCGGCGAAGCCGTCGGTGGCGCAGATCGCGCGGGTCGGGATGCCGGTCTCGCGCCTCAGGGCATGTGCCAGGGACGCTGCGGTGACGCCCTCTCCGATCACGACGCACCGGGCGTCCGGGTCGCTTTCGGGCAGGATGCGGTCAGCGCCGTCCTCGGCTGACTGACGGAGCGCGGTGACGATCTCCTCCCGCATCTTTCCCCCGCACGGGGTGCCGACAACAAACGGGATGCCGAATCGCGCGCGCATGACGGCTGCCGCGCCGAGCCCGGAGGAGGAGACGACGAGGTTCACGCAGGCCTTTGCACATTCCGCGATCTCCTCGAGCGACGCGCTCATCGCCCAGGAGGAGACGACGCCGATCCCGCTCTCCTCCAAGAGGTTCTTCATCGTGCGCTCCGTCCCCGTGACGGAAAAGTCGAGGGGGGTGACCCCGAGGAGGTTGACGGAAAGCCTGTCGGTCTTTTTCTTCGGTTCGCGGACGATCCTTTTGGCGAGGGCGGCAAAGGCTTTCGAGGCGCCGGAGGTGTACGAGTGCATCCCGTCCGTGTCAAAGCCGAACGCCGGGATGCCGCATTCGTCCTCGATCTGCCGCGCGACGGCTTCGAGATCGACGCCCGTCATCATGGGAATCGGCGTTCCGGCGAGCGCGACGAAGGCCGGGGACAGATCGCGGACCGCGCGCACGGTATCGTCGATGAGCTTCTGATCGTCGCCGAGGATCGCTTCGGTCTCGGAGAGCGCCGAGATGAAGACGAGCGAATCCATATCGTACCAGCGCGGCTCGTCGTGCGTGTTGTAAGTCGAATTGCACCCGGACGCATCGTGCATCACGGTCATCCCGCCGAGCTCGAATAGCGCGGAGCAGACGCCAGAGGTGTCCCCCGCGTATGTCGAGAGGATCCTTGCGGTCTGTTTCAGAGACATGACGCACACCCCATTCCTTTGATCTGGATGAGCCGACGCGCGTCCTTCGGGGTCCGCCACGCGTCGCGCATCAACACGGCCATCCCGCGCACGGCTTCATATCCGTAAAGGCCGCCGTTCTCGACAAGGTTGACGAAGTACCCGCTTCCGGTGAACCACGCGGCCTTCTGCCCGACGGCGAGGGTCTTTTCCCGGGTCTCGCGGGGCCGCACGCGCATCACGGGATCGACGGTCGGCGAGAGGAGCAGATCGGGGGCGCGCTTCTGCAATGCCGCGAAGTCTTCCGCCTCTTCCCCGCTGACGCCGTCGAGGTAGATCCGCGTGACGCAAAACCCGTGCCGGATCAGCATGAGCGCGAGGGAGAGCGGACGTGACGTCACCGTGTAATCGATCTCGATGGGCGCGTCCCCGATCTCCCGCTTCGCCTCCGTGAGCATATCCTCGCACCTCTCCGCCAGCGAATCGAAGTCCGGTTCCGGGATCCCGGCCGCGGCGCAGAAGGTCTTCCAGTTCGCCTCGATCTCCCCGTAATCGAAGGAGATCGGCAGGTGGTGATGCGTCATCCCGAAGCGCTCTGAGAGGAGTTTTCCCCCGGGGATCGCGGCGGGCTGATTCGTCACACACAGCGCGGCTCCGGCGAGCGCCTGATATTCGGCGTAGGTTTTGCACCGCTGGATCTCGCAGAGCTCCCAGCCGTGCTCTCTCAGATGGGCCGGAAAATCGCCGCCGTCGTCGGTCATGAAGTCGTTCCCCGCGATGAGAACGGTCTTCTCCCGCCTCGGCGCGCCGTGAAGCAGGCTGTAGAGCTGGCGGCGCATGAGCTGATCGGGGGTCAGCCCGGACTTGCGCATGATCGGATTCATGTAGCAGTCCGTGAAATCGATGTCCGGGAACCGCTCCCGGAGCGTTTTGTAGATGTGCGGGAGGTCGGCACCCATGAAGTGATGGATGCAGCTCGTATAGACGAGGACCGCCGGGGGCTTTTTCGGCAGCTTTTCGAGGATGTCCGTGACGCCTTCGATGAGGGAGTCCTCCAGATCGCCGTCGGTGACGTTGTTCTCACGCACGGCGACGGTCGAGAAGCGGTCCGAGGCTCCCATTTCGGCGGCGGTCAGGACCACGCCACGGAGGCAACCCTCGGCACAGACGAAGATCTCGTGCGCCTCCGGGATGAGCATTCCGGTGTGGACGATGTTCCACGTTCCGCGGGCGGGCGGCGAGAATTCCAGGCCCGGGGCAAACGGCGCGGGACAGGCCGCGTCGGCGATCCGGACATCCTTGACGGGGATATCCCCGCCGAGCCGACGGATCATGACGCCCCTCCCGCCGCGCGCATCACGGCATCGGCAAGATTGCGGTATTCCGCGGCCATCCCGCTCTCCGGGAACGCCTCGATCACGGTCTTGCCGAGCGCCTCGGCCTCGAGGACCGTATCGGAGCGGGACAGGGAGCCGATCACGTGAGAATGGATGTCCGCGGCGAGCTCGGCGACTTTTTCCTCTTCGTTTTTGACGTTGCGGCGGTTGAGGATCAGCCCGGCGAATGCGGCGTACCCGCGGTTCCGGAAGCCTTCGACCGCCACGGCGATGTTGGCCGCCGCGTGGATCGACATGTTTTCGCCGGAGGTGACGACGAAGACCTTCTCGGCATATCCCGGCCGCATGGGCATGGTGAATCCGCCGCACACCACGTCGCCGAGCACGTCATAGAAGACGACGTCCGGCCGGAATTCCTCGAAAGCGCCTTTCTCCGAGAGCTTTTCGAGCGCGGCGATGATCCCGCGTCCGGCGCATCCGGTTCCGGGAGACGGCCCGCCCGCCTCACAGCAGACCACGCCGCCGTACCCGATCTTCACCATGTCCCCGAGCGCGAAATCGTTCTTTCTCTCGCGCACGAGGTCGAGCACCGTTTTCATCGGCTCCGGCCCTCGGAGCAGCGCCGTCGAGTCCGCCTTCGGATCGCATCCGATCTGCATCACCCGGACGCCGCGGTCCGCGAGAGCCGCCGAGAGATTCGAGACGGTCGTCGATTTTCCGATGCCGCCCTTTCCGTAAACTGCGATTTTGATCATATCGATGATTCCTTTGTCAGTCTGAGCGGCAGAATGCCCTTCTGGCCGCCGTCAAATTCCCGGATCGACGCTTCCACGCCGAACGCGCTCCGGATGTTGTCCTCCGTCACGACCTCATCGACCGGGCCGCACACCGTTTCCCCGTTCTTTGCGAGGAGGAGGGCTTTCGAGGCGCGGGTGAGGGCGTGTTCGGGGTAATGCGTGTTGAAAATCACCGCCATCCCCTCCTTCGCGAGCCGCGTGAGGGTTTCGAGGACGATGAGCTGGTTGCGGAAGTCGAGGTTCGATTCGGGCTCGTCGAGGACCAACAGCGCCGGCTTCGCCGCAAGCGCCCGGGCGATCAGGACCATCTGACCCTCGCCGCCGCTCATCTCGGTGCATTTCTTCGGGAGAAGCCCCGCGATGCCGAGGCTGTCCGCAAGCGAACGGACGAATTCCCGCTCCGCTTTTCCAGGCGTCGAGAAGACCCCGATCCGTCCGGTGACGCCGAGCAGGATCATCTCCTCCGCCGTGATGGACAGACGGCTTCCCTTCGCCTGCGGGACATAGGAGACCCGCGAGAGGAATTCCTTTTCCGGGATCGTGCGCACGTCCCGTCCGTCGAGCAGGGACCGCCCCGTCGTCCAGCGGAGAAAGCCCATGAGGCATTTGATGAGCGTGGTCTTGCCCGCGCCGTTCGGTCCGAGGATCGCCGTGACCTCGCCGCTCTCCGCCGTAAAATTCAGATCGCGGATGACCGGCTCGCCGTTTCGGTATGAAAAGGACGCTTGTTCCGCCGTGAGTTTCATAGCTGCCACCCCTCCGATCTGCGCATGAGGAAGATGAAGAACGGCGCGCCGATCATCGCCGTGAGGATCGAGATCGGGATCTCGGACGCCGTTACGGTCCGGGCGGCGGTGTCGACGATCACGAGGAAGCCCGCGCCGAGGAAGACCGATGCCGGGAGAAGGCGCAGATGGTTCGAGCCGAACTGCATCCGGCAGATATGCGGAATGAGGAGCCCGACCCAGCCGACCTGCCCGCACATCGAGACGCAGGAAGCCGTGCAGAGCGTCGCCGCGATGACGGTCACAGTCCGCAGCAGCCGGATGTTGACGCCCGCCGCTTTCGCTTCCTCGTCCGTGAGCGGCAGCAGATTCAGCCGCCAGCGCAGTAGCAGCAGGACCGTGACGCCGATGAGGATGGGCGGGGCGCCGAGCGCAAGTTCGGACCAGTTGGCCGAGCCAAGGCTGCCCATGAGCCAGTAGGTGATCGCCGGGAGCTGGGTCTCCGTGTCCGCCGTGTATTTCACGAGGGAGACCAGCGCGTTGAAGAGCGAGCCCATCATGATGCCCGCGAGCACCACGCCGGAGAGTCCGCCCCGTCCCTGTCCCGCGAGTGTGGTGAGAAGGACCGCCGCCACGCCGAAGAGCATCGCCATGCCCTCCACCCCGATGAGGGGCAGACCGATGAGGATACCGAGCGCTGCGCCGAATGACGCGCCGGACGCGACGCCGAGGGTGTCCGGGGTGGCGAGGGGATTCGAGAACAGGCTCTGGAAGGCGCATCCGGAGACCGACAGTCCCGCGCCGGTCAGCATGGCGAGCAGGATCCGCGGCAGCCGCACCCGCCAGAGCGTCAGCTCGATCAGCCCGGACGGCAGTTCCCCGCCCGTGAGATGACCGAGGACCGAGCGCCCGAGATCCGCCGGCGTCACGCCCATCCGGCCGACACAGAGCGCGGCGATCCCGCAGAGGACGGGAAAGAGCGGCAGGAGCACGCGGCGCGCGAGGATCCCGCGTTTTTCTCCTCTCATGCGCGATCCTCCGATCCCACGACGGCGGAATAGGCGGTCTTGACGCTCACGCCGGGGAGCTTGCCGATCTTTCCGGAGAGGGCGGCGATCTTGTCCTGCGGGGCGTCGAGGGCGATCGAGATGATGCTGATACCGCGCTTTCGGTACGGGATGCCCATGCGTCCGATGATATACTCACCCGCCTCGTGCAAAAGCGTGTTGATGCGCTCCGCGGCCTCCTTGTCCTCCACGATGATGCTCATAACGGCGACTCTCGTCTCCATGATTCCCTCTTTCTCCGGCGGCGGCCGGGCAACAAAAAACTGCCGTACCCAAAGGCGTACGACAGCATGGAAAAAGCCCTGCGGCTTCTTCATCATGGATGTGCGTCACCTTTCAGTCAGAAACGTCTTTCTGTCAGGTACCGATCGTCTATAGTATAACCGATTTTGAGAGAAAAGTCAAGAGAATTCAGAATTAAGAATTCAGAATTAAGAATTGAGAATTCACGTCTCTTCCCGCTCAACGAAACCGAAAAGGGAGTCCGAAGACTCCCGTTGGTTCAGATCTTCACTTCAGCATGGGCTTCCGCGGAACGGTAGATGCCGTCGAGCATCTTCTGGATGACGAGCGCGTCGGAGATCGGGGAAATCGGCTCCTTGCCCTCGTCGAGGCAGTTGATGAAGTGACGGATCTCGTCTTCGTAGAAGTCGTTGCCGGGGACCTCGACCTTCGTGTCGGTGAGCTTGCCGTTCTCGTCCGTGCCGTAGACCGTCAGCGGATCGAACGACGCGCCCGCCTTCGTGCCGTAGAGCTTGGAATAGAACTCTTCGCGGCCGTTGATCGTCCAGGAGGCTTCCGCGATCATCGCCTTGCCGCCCTCAAAGCGGAAGAACACGGCGGCGGAATCCTCGACGTCGAAGATCTGGGCGTCCGGACGCTCCGCAAGGCCCTCGCCCCAGGTGAAGGAGGCTTCCGCGTTGTTCTTGCCGATGCGGTAGGACACTTCGGCGGAGACGGACACCGGGACCGGCTTGCCCATCAGATACCAGGTGCGGTCGATGGCATGGACGCCGATGTCGAGCACGGGACCGCCGCCCGCGATGGCCTTGTTGGTGAACCAGCTTCCCGGAACGCCGCGGCGGCGGACATAAGCGGTCTTGGCGAGGTAGATGTCGCCGAAGGTGCCCGCGTCGCGCAGCTCGATGAACTTCTGCTGCTCGTTGCCGTAGCGGGTGCAGACGGCGAGCATGAAGGTGACGCCCGCCTCGCGGATGGCTTTCTCCATGGCCAGCCCCTGTTCGAGGTTCGCGGCGAGCGGCTTCTCGCAGAGGACGTGCTTGCCCGCCTTGGCTGCGGCGATGGTCACCGGGGCGTGCGCGGCGGTCCAGGTGCAGACGTCCACGTAATCGACCTCGGGTTCGTTCGCAAGGAGCTCTTCCACGGAGGCGTACCAATGCGGGATGCCCCACTTCTCGGTGGCGGCCTTCGCTTTCTCCGGCACGATGTCCGCGCAGGCGACGACCTCAGCCCGGTCCTTCATTCTGTCGTAGGACGGAAAATGGGCGTACCCCGCGATGCTTCCGCAGCCGATGACGGCTACCTTCCACTTTTTCATGATGTGTCCCCTTTCGTGAATCAGGCGGTGCCTGTTGTGTTCGGATGTCCGGGCATTCTCTGCCCATACCATCATAGCACGAGACGGGGATTTTTTCAAGACTTTTCTGCAAATTGCAGAGATTTTTGTCAGCATCCGC
Source organism: Clostridia bacterium (assembly GCA_017412675.1). Taxonomy (GTDB): domain Bacteria; phylum Bacillota; class Clostridia; order Oscillospirales; family CAG-272; genus UMGS1696. Next base: position 28,557 of record JAFPWV010000213.1, on the reverse strand, counting down.
GGCGATTCGGTGAACGGACTTGCCTTTAGAGAGTTCGTCATGTGTCTACGGGCGCTGCCCGGTGAACATATTCTCGATGAAGATGCCGTAGCCCTCCGCCGGATCGCCGACGAGGACATGCGTGACGGCGCCGATGAGCCGCCCGTCCTGGATCACCGGGGACCCGCTCATCCCCTGCACGATCCCGCCGGTCCTCTCGAGCAGCGCCTTGTCCGTCACGACCACCGAGAAGCTCCGGTTGTCCCGGCTCTCGCGGTCGATCTCGGTGATGCACACGGCGTATTCCCGCGGTCCGTCGCCGTCGACCGTGCAGAGGATCGACGCCCGCCCGGCATGGACCGTCTCCCGTCCGCCGATCTCCATGCGTTCGCCCTTCGGGAGCTTCTCAAAGACCCCATAGACCCCGCAGGCCGTATTCGAGGTGATCGTCCCGGTCCGGTTCCCGGTGAAGGCGCCCTTCAGTTCCCCGGGCGTACCCGGCGCGCCTTTTTCGACGCCCGTGATGATGACGTCCGTCACCGTTCCCGATTCCATCGTCACCAGCCCGCCGTCCTCCGGATCGCAGATCCCGTGGCCGAGGCCCGCGAACTCGCCCGTCTCCGGCAAAAAGTACGTCACGGTCCCGATCCCGGCCATCGTGTCCCGGACCCAGAGCCCGGCGCGCCGCCTGCCGTCCGCCACCGATTCCGCCGGGACGATGACTGCTGTTTTGCGCTCGCCGTCCCGCAGATACGAGAGGGTGAGCGGCCCGCCTCCCGCCTCGATCTTCTCGGTCATTTCCTCCGCCGACGCGATCTCTTCCCCGTTGACGGCGACGATCACGTCCCCCGCCGAGAGGCCCGCGTCCCTGGCGGGATTCACGACGCCGTTCTCCGTCACCACTTCCGAAAAACCGACGATGACGACGCCCTCCGCGGTAAACCGGACACCGAACGGCATTCCGCCGACCCCGACGCTCTTCGGATATGCGGCGCCGACCGGAACGGCGAGGAGGACAAGGATCGCCACCGCCGCGATGATTCTGTTCAGTCGTTTCATGTTTTCTCCACTCCATTTCTTCACGCGCTGTCTCCTAATATGCGCCCGATCCCGTCCGATTATGTGCGCAGATCGGCCAGCATTTCATGCCGGAATTGGGCGCGCGGGCGGAAAAATCTGCAAGCCGGTGCCCCGATGCGGCGTGCTCTCTTGCAATGCGGAGCGATTTGTGTTATAATAGAGGAAAACACGAAATCCCCTTCGGATCGGGCAGATCCGGAAAGGAAAAGCCATGCAGTATCTCTCGTTTCCCGGGCTCGGCATCCCGCCCTTCCACATCGACCGGGTCGCCTTCCGCATCGGGCCTCTCACCGTGGCGTGGTACGGGGTCCTCATCACATGCGGCATGATCCTCGCGGTCCTCTGTGCCGTGCGGCTGGCAAAGCGCGAGGGCATCTCCCTCGACGACATCACGGACTTCGCCTTCTATGTCATCCTCGCCGGCGTGATCGGCGCGCGGGCCTACTATGTGATCTTCACCTGGAACAAATACGGCTACCTCGTGACGAACGGCTCGTTTCTGCACAATCTCGCGCGGACCCTGTACAACTGCATCGCCGTGTGGGAAGGCGGGCTCGCGATCTACGGCGGCGTCCTCGCGGGACTTCTCTGCGGCTATCTCTTCTCGAAGAAGCGGAAGATCCCGTTTCTCAAGATCTTCGACATCCTCGCGCCATGCGTCCTGATCGGTCAGGTCATCGGGCGCTGGGGCAACTTCATCAACATCGAGGCGTACGGCTCCGAGACGACGCTCCCGTGGCGCATGGGCATTCTGCAATATTCCTCCGCGATGTCCGGATCCGGCGAGGCCATGCTCATTTCCGAGCGGTACGTCCATCCGACCTTCCTCTATGAATCCCTCTGGAACCTCGTCGGGCTGATCCTCGTCCTCGCCGTCCTCTACCGCAGAAAGAAATTCGACGGGCAGATCTTCTGCTTCTATCTCGTCTGGTACGGCTTCGGCCGGATGCTCATCGAAGGGCTCCGCACGGACAGCCTCATGCTGGGCAATCTCCGCGTCTCGCAGGGCGTCGGATTCCTCTCGCTCGTGCTCGGCATCCTGATCTTCACGATCCTCTCGAAGAAGCACAGGGCCGAACAAACGGATCAACCGGACGGGGGCGATTACAAGCCCGTCTACGAAGGCGCGGACGGCGAACCGAATGATGCGTCGGAGCCCGCGGAATCAAAAGAAACTGACGAAACCGAACCGGAAGGAGAATATGAGGATGGCGGCGAAAATCATTGACGGCAAACGAATCGCGGCGGCGGTGCGGGAGGAGATCAGGACCCGCGCGGCAGCCCTGACGGAACGCTCCGGGATCGTCCCGGGACTCGCGGTCGTCATCGTCGGCGAGAATCCGGCGTCGCAGGTGTACGTCCGCAACAAGAAGAGGGCGTGCGAGGAGGCGGGCTTTTATTCCGTCGTGATCGAGATGCCAGGCGACACCCCTCAGAACGCGCTGCTCGACAAAATCGAAGAGCTCACCGAGGACCCGAAGATCCACGGCATCCTCGTCCAGCTCCCGCTGCCGCCCCAGATCGACGAGCGCGCCGTCATCGCGGCCATCCCGCCGGACAAGGACGTCGACGCGTTCCACCCGGAGAACGTCGGCCGCATGATGCTCGGCGAACCCCGCTTCCTGCCCTGCACTCCGGCGGGGATCATGAAGATGCTCGAGCTCGAAGGGATCCCGGTCGAGGGGAAGGACTGCGTCGTGATCGGGCGCTCGAACATCGTCGGCAAGCCGATGGCGATGCTGCTGATGCAGGCAAACGGGACCGTCACGGTCTGCCACAGCCGGACGAAGAACACCGAAGAGATCGCGCGACGGGCGGACATCCTCGTCTGTGCGGTCGGCCGGGCCGGCTTCCTCACGGCGGACATGGTGAAGGAGGGCGCGGTCGTCATCGACGTCGGGATGAACCGAAATGCAGAAGGCAAGCTCTGCGGCGACGTCGATTTTGAAGCGGTTTCGCAGAAGGCGTCCTACATCACGCCCGTTCCCGGCGGCGTCGGCGTCATGACGATCACGATGCTGCTCGAAAACACGCTCCGCGCGGCGGAATCGCACGAAACGGTTCATTGAAACGCTGCCCGGCGCATCTCTTCGTCATTTTACACCGAAATCCCTCTTCTTATCCCGGAAAATTTTCTCTTCCGGGATTTTTTCTTTCTTGACATAGGACCAAAGCTGTGTTATAATACAAAATGCCGCATGATGTCAGGCTCTCAAACGGTGGAAGGGCTGTGGTCCTTCTCCTGCCTGATTCAGCGAGTTCACAAAAGAAAGTGAGGTGCTTTTCGAACATGTTTGCCATTATCGAAACAGGCGGAAAGCAGTACAAGGTCAGCGAAGGAGACGTCATCTTCGTTGAGAAGCTCGATGCAGCCGAGGGAGACAAGATCACCTTCGACAAGGTCCTCGCGATTTCCGCGGACGACGGTTTCAAGACCGGAAAGCCCACCCTGGACGGAGCGACCGTATCGGCGAACGTAGTGAAGAACGGTAAAAACAAGAAGATCTACGTTATGACCTACAAGTCCAAGAAAAACGAGAAGAAGAAGATCGGTCACAGACAGCCTTATACCAAGGTTCAGATTGAAAAAATCGCGTTTTAATTGACAAGCCGCCGCCGGCAGGTGCATTCCATGACGAAAATCACATTTCTCCGCAGGAACGGTGTGTTCTGGGGGTTCCGTGAATCCGGTCATACGGGCTTCGGCGAGGAGGGAGACGATATCCTCTGCTCCGCCGTCTCCGCCATGACCATGCTGATCATGAACACCCTCGAGCTCGCGTACGACTGCCCCGTCGATTACACGATCGACGACGAGACCACCTATGTGACGGTGAAATGCCGCTCCGCCCTCCCGGAATACGAGAGCGACGAGAAGAAGCGTTTCGCGGCGTCAGGGCTCATTCAGGGGTATTTCTACCAGCTGAACGACCTCGTGGAAGAGTATTACGATTATCTCGAAGTGGATACCGCCGAAGAATGACGGCAGAATGAATGGAGGAAATAACAAATGATCCGTATCGGTTTACAGTTCTTCGCCCACAAGAAAGGCGTTGGTTCCACCAAGAACGGCCGCGATTCCCGCGCGCAGAGACTCGGTGTGAAGAAAGCGGACGGCACTGCCGTTCTCGCAGGCAACATCATCATCCGCCAGAGAGGCACGCACATCCATCCCGGCAACAATGTCGGCCGCGGTTCTGACGACACCCTGTTCGCCCTCATCGACGGCAAGGTCAAGTTCGAGAACATTGCGAACGGCAGAAGACAGGTCAGCGTCTACGCGGAATAAGCGCAGCGCCGGACAAGCTGGTCCCCTGTTTCATAGTCACAACGACGCCTGACGGTCATCCGCCGGGCGTTTTGTGTTGAATCCGCGCGTTTCCCTCTTGACTTCGCCCGCGATCCGGTTTATAATAACGGTAGAATTCTATCAAAACGCGAGGTGTGAAGAATGGACCGGGATCAGAACAAGCAGGAGGGCGTGTTCTCGACCGCCTCTCTGGAGCGGATTTCCGAGCAGCTGAAGGAACAGGGCGTGGACATCTCGAAGATCGTGGACCTCTCCGCGTATCTCAACGACCGGCTGACGGCGGAGGCGCTGGCGAACGCATCCTTCGACAATCTGGAGAACAGCGCGGCATTCGGGCTGATGGAGCACCTCATCCCGCTGCTCGACGAAAAATCAAAGACCACCCTCTTCTCGAAGGTGATCGAAGGCCAGCTCGACTGGCACTATCTCAAAATCATGATGCCGTACATCACCTATCTGCGCTGGCATATCGAGTCGGCGTACATCGAAGGCGCCCTCCCGGCCGAGGTCATGACCTGGCTGTACGAGGCCATCGCCGACGAGGCACGGAACTGGACGGAGGATATGTGAGTTGGGGGTTGATAAGACGGGGGAGGAACTTTTTTGGAAAAAAGCTTCCTCCCCCGGACCCCCTCTTCAAAAAACTTGATGGAATGAGCAAAGCTGTCCCAATATCGTGCTGTGCGGTAAGGGGGTCAGCCTTCTCTTTTTATCCCCATGTCCCGTCCATCAGGTCGTTGATCCCGGCGAGGAGCATGACGATGCCCTGCACACGGTGAGCGGGGATGCAGTAGGTCTTTTTCGTGTAGAGGACTTTGTCAATACGAATTTACGAATTTCCGTAAAAAAGAAAATGGGCCCAAACTGCACGACCGCCGCAGCCTGCCGCATAACCCATTTAAAGTTTTTGAAGAGGGGGCGCGGGGGAGGAAACATTTTTCAAAAAGTTCCTCCCCCGCTCTTTCATCTAATTCGTCCCTCCTGCGCCATCCGCGCGAGCGTCATGAGCTTCGGGGCGGCCCACTCGAAGAACGCCTGCCAGCTCTCGCAGTATTTGCTAAGCCGCAGTCCGTCCTCCCCGGCGGGCTCCCGGTAGCGCGCGCATCCGCCGTAGCACAGCCGGAACCACCGGCACGAGCGGCACTTTTCGTCGATCTTGTGCGACCGCGCGCGGAACCGCTTCGCCGTGTCCGATTCGAGCAGCTCCCGGATGCCGGTGTCGCGCACATTCCCGAGTTTCCATTCGTCGAGGACGTAGAAATCGCACGGATACGCGCCGCCGTCCGCTTCAACGACGAGGTTCGCCGGGCAGACGCCGTTCATCCCGCAGCACTCGGCCGGCCTCCCCGCCGCGAGCATGACGAAATTATCGAATTCGCGCACACTCATGTACTTCCCGGCGAGGATGTCGTCATAATAATAGCCGAACGCCGTTTTGAGGAAATTCAGATACCGCTCCGGCGTCAGCGACCAGACGGAAGGCTCCTCCGTGTCCCCGAAGCCGTCGACGTGGCGGATGAACTGGACGTACCGGTACCCGCGGCTCCGGAGGAAGTTATAGACGGTGGAGATCTCCTTTGCCGTTCTGTTCGTCACGACGGTGAGGATGTTGTATTCGATACCCGCGTCCCGGAGCCTGGCGATGTTCTTCGTGACGCGCCGGAAGGTCCCTTCGCCGGATGCGTCGACGCGCGCGGCATCGTGGATCGCGCCGGTCCCGTCGAGGGAAACGCCGACGAGGAAATGATGCGATCGGAGGATCTCGAGCAGCTCATCCGGAAGGTCATAGCCGTTGGTCTGCATCGCGTAGCGCACGGGGATGTGCTTCTTGTTGTACCGCTCGACCGCGTCGATGAAATGGCGGTAATAGTCCGCGCCCGCGAGCGTCGGTTCCCCGCCCTGAAACGCAAAGGCCGCGCTCCCGGAGGCAAATGCAAACGCCTGCCTGACGAGCGCGTCCGTCGTCTCCGCGGTCATGATGCCGTAGGAGGGAATCTGACGGTGCTCCGTCACGTCCGCGTAAAAGCAGTAGCGGCAGCGCATGTTGCACAGGCCCGACGCGGGCTTGATGAGGACGGAGAGCGGGGGCATGGCGGACTCCTTTCAAAAACGGGGCTGCCGCATTCACTCATATCGGGAGAAAAGCGACAGCCATTCGGTTTATCTTTCCATATCGCTGTACTTTTCTCCTTTATCGAGGAGAAAAGTACCAAAAGAGGAACTCATTGCAAGTCCCGGGTGTTCCGCACTCTGCGGAGTGCGGGTCAGGGCGCTGCCCCGACACCCTGCGAGCTTTTGAAAAAGCTCGACCAAAACTTTACTACTGTTTTCAACAGCACGGCTTGTTTAATTCGCCCTTTTGTAATAATCGATTGCGTCGATTTTGACGTTCCCGGCCGTGTCGCCGATCAGCGTGAACCGGAGCTTCTTCGAGCCGTCCGACGGGATGTCGTTGCGGAACGAGCCGTCGTTCTTCATGATCCGGTATTCCACGTTGAACGTCCAGACCGTCGATCCGTCGCCGTTCACCGTTTCGGACAGCTCTTCGACGTGCATGTCGTAGATCCGCTGCGGCGCGAACCGGTCGTAGGGCTTGTTGTCGCGGTAATACCGCTCGGTGAAGAACGTGTTGTACGTTTCGGCGTCCCCGGCGATGGCGGCGGAAAAGTACCGCACGAAGAACCGGACGGCGGCATTATAGTCGATCCACGCGCTCTCGTCGAGCTCTCCGCCGATCGCCAGATTGCCTTCCTTATACCAGAGCTGCCGGTCCATCTGCATGTAGTCCCCGTCCGTCGTCGGGTCGAGGTCGTAGTCGGACTCGTAGAAGATATAGCTGATGTTGCGGTCGGAATACATCGTGGTCACACCGGAGTTCTTTTTTCCGCCGGCAAACAGGTCCGGGAAGGAGGTCAGCACCCAGCTCACGGCCGCGAGCAGCGTCACGGCGCAGAGCACGATGATGAGCCTCTTTTTCTTCTTTTTCTTCGCCGCATCCGGCGTTATCTCCGTCATGACGTCATGCTCCTCAGCCGATGAAGCGCTTCAGGTTCTGAAGACCGAGCTGGATGCCCTTGAGATTGTCCTCCATGCCCTCGAATTCGACCGTGACGAAGCCGTCGTAGCCATTGCGCTTGAGGGTCTGGATGCTCTGATAGATCTTCGCTTCGCCGTGGCCGATGATCGCGCCGCGGAGGTAGTTGCCCGCTCTCGTCTGGAACCAGCCCGCGCCGGGGTTGACGTCCATGCCGGATTTCCAGTGGAAGTCCTTCGCGTGGACATGGAAGGCGTAGGGAGCCATGATGGAGACGGAGAGGGACGGATCCTCGTCCGCGCACATGAAGTTGCCGAGGTCGACGAGCGCGCCGAAGTTATCGTGCGCAACGGTATTGATGAGCTTTTCCACGCGGGCCGCATCCTGGGAGAAGTAGCCGTGGTTCTCGGTCATCGTCCTGACGCCCTTCTGCTCCGCGTACTTCGTGACCTCGCGGATGCCGTCGGCGACGATCGCGATGGCGTTGTCATAGCCGCGGGAGTGCTTGCGGGACGAACCGAAGCCGCCGGTCACGTCGTGACGGAGGAGCTTCGCGCCGGCCTCTGCCGCGAAATCGACGAGCTTGCAGACGCGGGCGATCTCGTCCTTCATCTTCGCGGGATCGGTCTGCAGGAAATTTGCGCCGACGGCAAAGGTGGCGACTTCGATGCCCTGCTCCGCTGCGCGCTCCTTGATCTTCTTGGCCGCGTCGGGCTCGCCCATGTAGCCGCCGTCGACATATTCGATGCCGTCGAAGCCGAATTCCTTCGCCTTGTCGATGATGCCGAGGTAGCCGAGCTTCTCGGGTGCGAAATAGCCGCCGAAGCTGTAGGAAGTAACGCTTGTTTTCATGTTGATCTCTCCTTGTCGGGGTTTTCAGCCGAAGCTGTATTTTTCTCCCTCTATTATAGCGGAAAGGCGCGCGGTTTTCAAGACTTGTTTATAGATTATTTTTATTTTTGTTTCCGAAATATCTTGACACGGGAGGCCGGAGGGCTTATAATAAGGTACTGAGTTGTCTATATTACGCGATTTTTCATCAATTTCCGGAAGGAGTGTGTGCCCCCATGTTTGAGACCGTCAAAAATCTGCTCGTCACCGAGCTGTCCGTCAACGAAGACGATATTACCGAAGAAGCGGAGCTGGTGAGCGATCTCGGGATCAATTCCCTCGAGCTCGCGGACCTCGTTCTGATCTGCGAAGAGAAATTCGGCATCGAGATCGCCGATGATGATGTCACGACGTTTCTGACCGTCGGCGACGTCGTCGAATACCTCGAAAAAGCGACGGACTACGCCTCGGAAGCGGAGAACGAAGAGGAATCCGAAGACGAGGAAGACGACGAAGAAGACGAAGACGACGACGAATGAGTCTGCGCCGCGCTCATATCCGCGCAAAAACGTGTCGCTTTGGCACGTTTTTTTGACGAACCGGGAGGAAGCATGAGAAAACGAATCAACATCCGCGGCGTGGAGTTCGACGCCGTGACCTTCGAGGAAGCCCTGAGCCGCCTGACGGACGCGCTCGTCACGGGGACGCAGACCGCGCTCTACACGCCGAACTCCGAGATCGTGCAGGCGTGCGTCGAGGATCCGGCGCTCTCGGAGATCGTGAATTCCGCCGAGCTCATCACGCCGGACGGGATCGGCGTCGTGAAGGCCGGACGCATTCTCGGAACGCCCTTCCCCGGCGGACGCGTGGCGGGGTTCGACCTCGGGCGCGCGCTCCTCGAAAAGATCGGCGGGATGAAAAAGCCGGACGGCAGCCCGTACCGCGTTTATTTCCTCGGCGGCAAGCCCGGCGTGGCGGAGGCGGCACAGGCGGCGATCCTCGCCGAGTTCCCGGACGTGACCTTCGCTGGCTGCGCCGACGGGTACTTCAAGAAGGACGGCGAAGAGAACGAGGCGGCAATCCGGCGGGTGAACGAATCCCGTGCAGACGTGCTCTTCGTGTGTCTCGGCGCGCCGACGCAGGAGAAATGGATCTACAAAAACCGCGCGAAGCTGCCGGACGTGACGCTGCTGCTCGGTCTGGGCGGCTCGCTCGACGGGTACGCCGGGATCGTGAAGCGCGCGCCGAAGATCTTCATCAAGCTCGGGCTCGAGTGGTTCTACCGTCTCATGAAGGAGCCGTGGCGTTTCAAGCGTATGATGAAGCTGCCGGTGTTCTATTTCGGGACGTGGAAATATAAGCTCTTCGGGAAAAAGTGAAGAAAAGAGGCAGGAACCGACGGACGGGACCCTGCCTCTGTTGATCTTCCGATTACGCAAAAAAGCGTGCAGCTTGGATACCGCACGCTCTTTTTTCGTTTACGGATTTGTTTCCTGATAGGCTTCGAGGAACGCGTCGTTCGTCTTCTGCAGCACCTTGTTCGCCATCTTCTGCGCGGAGGTGTACATCGACGTGAAGTCGTTCTTGTAGTTGCGGAGAAGGTTCATGACGGATTCGTTGTACCCGCCGATCGCGTAGTACCAGCCCATGTCGAAGACGCGGTTCGCAAAGATGATGTCGAGCATCGCTTCGGACTCTTCGTCGCGGCTCATCTTGCCGACCAGGGTCTTTTCATAGTACGCGACCGTCAGATCGTACAGACCTTCGTTCGCAAGGGATTCGGTGACGATGCCCGTCCGGTTCAGGTCGCAGCCGTTGTTCGGAACGCACATGAACACAGAGTGCCAGGAGCCGATCGTCGTGTAGTAGTTCTTCTGGCCTTCCTCGTACTTGAAGTACGGGAGGATGCCGAAGTCGTTCTCCATCTCACGCATCTTCGGAACGATCTGGATGAGCTGCATGAGGAAGAGGGTCTCGTTCTGCGAGAACTTCGTCACGAGCCATGTATCGTCCCAGTTGGTCCGCTGGTATGCGTCCGCGATGTCCTTCTGGAGCGCGAAGTCGAGGAACTTCGTGACGGCGTCGACCGTCTTCTCGGAGTAGATCGTCAGCGTCAGGAGTCCGTCGTCGCCGACCGTGCAGCACTTCTCGCCCGTGCAGTTGACGACGCCCATCATGGAGTCGTCCCAGATCATGACGCCGAAGAGGTCGTCGCGGTCGACCTTGCCGTTGCCGTTCGTGTCCTCGTGCACCTGCTCCGCCATGTTGATGAAGTTGTCCATCGTCCACTTGTCGTCGCTGACAAGATCGTAAGGACTCTGCATGTTATAGTCCTTGATGAGCTGCTTGTTGAACATGATGCAGTACGTCGCGTCGTTGTCGGCGGTGGAGATGTCGCCCGTCGTGTAGAAGAGCTGGCCGAGGATCTGGAGATCCTGATTCGCCACCTGATCCCACCACGGCTTCTCGAGGTCGATGTACGGGACGTTCTTCAGGTTATAAAGGTAGCCGTTCGTCGAGAGCGAAGAGGTCGCGTAGCCGCAGCAGAACGCGAGGTCGTAGGTGCCCGTGCCGCTCTTCACGTCGGTCGTGATCGCGTTCTTGCCGACGTCGGAACCGGTCGAGACGGGATCGGTGACGATCTTGATGTTCAGCTTGTCGCCGACGGTGGCGTTGCGGTTGAAGCGCGCGTCGTTGATGGCTTCGCCGGTGAGCTCTTCCGCGAAGAAGTCATCCTTGACGCCGCCGTACTCCGCGTTCGAGGAGCAGAGGATCAAAAAGTCTTCGCCGCCGAAATCGGAATCCGGGACGTCCGCGAAGAGACGCTCCGGTTCGGTCTCGGCGATCTCTTCCCCGCCAGCGGTGGGGGTCTGCGCATCGGTCGCGGTGCCGGTGTCGCCGTTCGACGCGTTTTCCGTCGATTGCGAGCACGCGGTGAACATCGCCGGGACGATCATGAGGATCGCCAGCAGGATTGCCGTGATTTTCTTGTTCATAAAACCCTCCTGATGGAAAGATGAAATGGATGAGCCTCCGGGGGATCAGTTCCCGCCCTCGGCGAGCTTGGCGTAGCTGTTGTTGAGCTTCTCGACGTTCTTGTTCCAGAGCTTTTCGTTCTTGGCGAAGAACGAAGCGACTTCCTTGTCCTTCTTCGGGATCATGTTTTCGACGTACCGGTCGCACTGGATGTCGTGGTTCCGGGCGGTGTCGTGGTTCCGGTTCCGGATGATCATCTGCACGATCTGGGACGATTCCTCGTCGCGGACATTCTTCGTGGATGCGAGGACGTGGATGAGGTCGGGCGTGATCATGTCATAGGAGACCGCCGCCATGGCTTCCATCATCGTGCCGACGAAGTGGGGATCGGTGCAGGAGACGGGCACGACCACCATGGAGCCCGCGCCGGAGACGCAGGTGGAGTAGTTCGCCTGGTTCTCATCGTACTTCGGGTTCGGCAGCACGCCGTAGTCGTCTTCCATGTCGCGTAAGAAGGTCTCGATCTTCTGGAACGTGATGCCGCAGAAGTACGCGCGGCCCTCGTTGAAGACCTTGAAGGAGCGCTCGTGCTGCGCGGTCTCGTAGTTCGCCTCGGCGTCGATGAAGAGCTTCCAGAGCTTTTCGTAGATGTTGACGATCTTCTCGAGGTCGATGTCGAGCACCACCTGGCCGTTCTCGTCGACGTGGCTGAAATCGCCGCCCGCGCCGTAGAGGCAGGCCGTGCCGTAGTCATACCAGCAGGTGAGCGAGAAGAGGTCGTCGTCGACCTTGATCTCCCCGTCGCCGTTGAGGTCCTCGGTCAGGCCGTTGGCGATCCCGAAGCACTTGTCGAGGGTCCAGGTCCCTTCGAGCGCGTCCGGATACGGATACGCGATGTTGTGGTTGTCGAAGAGGCGCTTGTTGAAGAGCATGCACTCGGACGTCAAGAGCTCGGTCGGGGAGATGTCGCCGATCGCCATGAAGAGCTTGCCCATGATGGTGAGGTCATTCTTTTCGTTCTGGTCCCACCACGCCATGTCGAGCTGGACGGAGGGGAGCTGGTAGAAGTCGTAGAGCACGCCGTTCGAGGCGAGGCCGTTCGCGGTGTAGTTGGTGAGGTAGAGGTCATAGGACATGTCGCCGGACTTCGCGTCCTTCTGCACCATCGTGTTGATCGCGCTGTAGTCCGCCTGCTCCGCGGTCATCGTGATGTTGTAGAGGTCGGAGACGCGGGAGTTGCGGCCGAAGACGAGGTCGTTCAGGGTCGCGCCCGTCATTTCCTCGGCGATGATGTCGACCTGGCGGTTGTCCTGGTTCGTCGAGATCATCCGGTATTCCCGGCCGCCGAAGTCTTCGATCGTGAGCGTGGATTCAGCCGTGACCTTTTCGGTCTCCGCTTCGGTCTCCGGGGCGGGCGTCGCCACTTCGCTGCCGGCGGACGGGGTCTCTGCATCCGTGTTCTCCTTCGATTCGGAGCACGCGGCGAAGGAGAGGCAGAGCATCAGCGCCGCGAGGAGGAGCGAGAGGATTTTTTTCGTTTTCATGATCCGAAATCCCTTTCTGGATCCCATGCGATCCATTTTGTTACGGTTCCGCCGTCACGTTTTCGACGGCCTTGTCGATCATCTTCTGGATCATCTTGTTCTGCTTGGCGAGCGTGGAGGCCGGATCGGTGCCGTTGAGGACGATCCCCTCGACCGCGGAGGATGCGCCGAAGGAGAACGCGTGCTCGAGCTCATACGCGCGGTTGTCGATGACGAGGTCGAGCATTTCCACGGATTCCCGGTCTCTGAGGTACTTCATCGAGAGCGCGACCTCATAGTAGGCCGGGCGCAGGATCTCGCGGGACTTCGCGGCGAGCGCCTCGAGCAGAAAGCCGGATTCGTCGACGCTCTTCGCGGAGATCGGGATCGTGGCGTAGGAGCCGACGAACCACACGACGTTCTGGTAGTTCTTCTGCTGCTCGTCGTATTTCGGGCACGGCGCGATGCCGAAGTCCGTCTCCATCTCGCGCAGGCGGATGACCATCTGGAGGTTGGTGATCCAGAAGAGGCCGTGGTTCTCCTGGAACATCTTCGTCGTCAGGAGGTGATAGCCGAGGCTGCCGTACTGATGGTAGTTCAGCGAGAGCCGCTTGTCGCGCATGAATTCGGAGATGTCGCGCAGAATCGAATCGACGCGCTCGTTCGAGCCGAGGTTGAAGACGGGGATGTCGTCCTCGTCCTTGTCGATCAGGTGATACCCGAAGGTCACGAGCATCGCCGTCGCGTTCTCGTTCTGCGTCAGGTTGGCGATGCAGTCGTCGGAGTCGTAGTCCCCGTCGCCGTCAAGGTCGACCGAGGCCGTCTCGCAGAGGGACTTGTAGGTATCGAAGGTCCAGGTGTCGTTTGCGACGAAGGTGTACGGCTTTTCGAGACCGAAGTCGTCGATCAGCTGGAGGTTGATCATCGTGCACCAGGTCGCGTCGTTGTTCAGGGTCGAGAGGTCGCCGGAGAGCATGTAATGCACCTTGGCGATGCTGAGGTCCTCCACCGAACGGCTGTCCCACCACGGCTTCGACATATCGAGGAAGTCCACGTTGTCGAGCTTGACGAGATAGCCCTTCTTGAGGAGCCCGCCCGCGAGGTTGAGAGGGGGCATCAGGACGTCGTACGTCGTGTCGCCCGCCTTGATGACCGCTTCGGCTTCCCCGGTGAAGGAGCCGGAGTTGGGGGCGTATTCCTCAAAGAGGACGTTGTAGAGGTCGGAGACGTAGTCGTTGCGCTCGAACACCGCGTCGTTGAGGACCTCGCCGGTCATGCCCTCGGTCCAGATGCTCGATTCGAGCCAGTCGCTCCAGGAGGAATTCGCCTTCGTGAAGAAGGTGAACGTGCGTCCGTCGAAATCCTTCTCGGGCAGGCCGGGATCGAAGGATTCCGCCGTCTCCTCGGGCTCCGGTTCCGTGCCGGGCTGGGCGGTCTGATTTTCGGCGGCATCCGGGGTCCCGGTGTCGGTGTTGGTCTCCCCGCTCTCGCTGCACCCTGCGAACGAGAGGGTGATAAGCAGCGCTGCGAGGAAGAAGCAGAGCGTTTTTTTCATCGTTTTCATGTTCGGATGGAAACACCCCTTTCCGATTTGTTAATAATATATTATAACAGAGATTTGTTTCATTTGTGTGAATAACGGCGACAAAATCAAACGGCGTTTCGGAATTCGTCAGATTTTACAAGTCACGCTCATTTATTTTGTGCATCTTCACGCAGGAGACGGCCAGCTCGACCTCGATCCGGTGAACGGCCCGGCGCGGCGTTTTCCAGTACAGATGGAACTGCTCCGGCATCGTCACGCGGTATGCCTCCGGGACCCCTTCGTTGAGATCGACGGGGAATCGGTCGAGGATCTCCTCGAGCGTGAGATCGCCCTCCTGCGGCGTGACCATCATCCGCGCGCCCCGACGCTCCACCGTGACGGCATTCCCGTCCGGGACCGGGCGCGACAGCGTGTGAAGGGGCCAGGTGACGGCGACCGGATGATCCGCTTCGATCTCGTCGATCACGTTGAGCGAGCCGTTCCCGAGGATCAGCGTCCGCCGCCAAAGCGTCAGCATCGGATAGGCCTCGGTGAGATCGAGGACCGCCCGCTTCGTCTCCCCGTCGTCCCGCACCTCGACGATTTTGCCGACGGAGGTCATCGAAAACGGCGCCTGCCCTTCCCCGTCGACGAGGATCGCGTTGTGCGCGCGGGTCGAATTGCACCACAGCCGGTGATGCGCCGAGCCGTATTCCCGCCCGAAGTAGCCGGACGGCGAAACGAGCGCAATGCCGCAGAGAAACAGCGCGAACGAGCCCTGATCCGGGTGGCGGTGGCTGTCCGAGCCGAACTTCGACGCCCGCATGAGAATGGCGAAATCGCGCTCCGGGTGTGCGAGATCGGTGTGCAGCGCGGCAAATCCCGCGTCCGGAAAGACGGCGATGTTCCCGGCGTCCCCGGTGAGGGAGACCTCCGGCGGTTTTCCGCTCGGGAGGAAGAGATCGAGCAGGTGCAGCTGCCAGAGCGCCGGCTTCGGGGTATCGCGCTCCCGTTCCCGGGCAAGTGCCGGTCCGAACCGGTCGGCGTACACCCGCATGGGATCCTGCGCGAAGAAGCCGGGCCACTCCGCATCCTCCGGCGCGCACCAGTAGCCGTCGCCGAACGGATGATTCTCGAAGGCCGGGTCGGCGAAATGCAACAGGAACTGCGTCAGCCGCTGATAGAACGGCCGCTCGAGGAAATTGACGCCGGCACAGCGCTCCGCGAGCGAGAAGAACGGCAGGAACCACTTGACGTAGGACGTGCAGTAGAACGGTCCCTCCGCCCAGCCGCCGTCCGGGGTCCCGTAATACGGGAAGATCCCGCCGTAGATGCCGAGCGCGCAGTCCAGCCATCGGACGGCCTCCTCCCGGCTCTGGACCCCCGTCCCCTTGAGCACCGCCGCCGCCTCGCCGAGATACGCGGGGATGCGTCCGGCGTGGGAGTTCCCCGGATTCTCCGGAAAATCGAGCCTCTCGAGCCTCTCGAAGCACTGCTCGCCATAGGCCCGCACCGTCCGCGCGGCGTAATCGCGTTCCTTCGGATCGAGGAGGGGCCAGAGCAGATCGAGGACGGACGGCAGGCAGCGCGCCATCGAGAGCCCGACCTCATCCCCCCATCGCCCGACGAGCGAGCACGGCCCCGCGGGATTCCAGTCGCAGAAGGTCAGAAAGAGCTCCTTCGCGTGCGCCCCGGCATCCCCGTCCCCGAGCACGGCATATCCGAGCGCGCAGGCGATGAGGTCGCGGTCGCAGAAATCGCGGAAGCGCCCGAAGTACTCGCGGTACGGCAGGGCGTCGGGATCGCGGTGAAACAGCGGCCTCTCGGGAATGCCGTCCCGATACGCCTCGTCGATGTTGCGCCTGAGCACCGCGATGATATCCGTCCGCTCCCGCAGCTCTCCGAGATCGGAGGCCGAGAACAGATGCCGCGGGCGTTCGTCCGGGATCGCGTCGTAAAAGGCGGAGGCCGATGCCCGGCGGATCACGGCGTGCTTTTCGGCCAGCGTGAAGGTCCGCTCCCCGCGCTCGGCATCGGCGGTGAAGAGATTCCAGGTATAGACGCCGGGTCCGGGCAGCGGGTCGGGGACGATCCAGTTCTCCCGCGTCGATCCGCGCCAGATCTCATGGCCGTCCCGGTAAATCACCGCCGTGTATTCCGCTGCGTCCGGGACCCGCAGCCACGAGAGGCAGGGCGGATTCTCCTCGACGAGGCGGCCGTCCTCCGGGAACGGAAAGAGCTGTCCGGGCGAGGTCCGCCGTTCTTCAATCCTCCGCATCGCGCGCCTCCCGGGAGTTCCAGTGATAGACGCCCGTCTCCGGGTCGATGTGCCCGACGATCTTTGCCGGAATGCCCGCGAGGATGGCGTAGTCCGGCGTGGATTTCGTGACGACCGCGCCTGCGCAGACGAGGTTCGCCCGCCCGAGCTTAACGCCCGCCGTCACGGTCACATTCGACGCGAGCCACGTCCCCTCGCCGATGACGATGGAATCGTCCCCGTCCCGCTCCGTCCGCGCGGAGAAATAACCGGTCGCGGGATCGAACTTGTGGTTCCCGGCGGCGACGGAGCAATGCGGCCCGATCAGCGCGTGATCGCCGATGGTCACGTCGCCGTTGAGGTAGGAATAGAGCCCGATGTAAACGTCCCGTCCGATCTTCTCCTTCGGGATGCGGATGATGGCGCCGGGTGCGACGAGGATGTCCCTCCCGCCGAGTCCGAGCGCTTCGGCGCGTCTTTTGTCGTCCGCCGCGTTGTTCGAGGCATTGCAGTACGCCGTCAGCTCCGCGAACCGCTCGTCGTCGATTGGAATCATGTCATCTCCTCCGTGATTCTGCCCGTTTATGATGGGGAACGGATTGCCACGTCAGGACCTTGCGGTCCTTCCTCGCAATGACACCTTGTTTGGATGGCTGAAAACCTTCGAGCCGTTTACGCACAAGCGTTCCCCGCTTTACGACCCTTACTGACGCTGTACATCATGTGTCATTGCGAGGAACCTCTCAGGTGACCTCGGCATGGCGATCCGGACTCCCCATTATCACAGGATCTGTGAATTGAGGAAGAGACCGCTTCCGATCCCTTCCTCATTCATAATTCTGCATTCTTAATTCTTAATTCGCTCCTACCCGGTTGATCCCCTTCCCTGCGCTGACGAACGACGCGAGGTTCTCCTCCAGCACCTTCATCAGCCTCGTGCGCGCTTCCTTCGACGTCCAGGCGCAATGCGGCGTGATGATGCAGTTCGGCGCGGAAAGCAGCGGGTTCGACGGGTCGGCGGGTTCCTTGGCAAGGACGTCGAGGCCCGCGCCGGAGAGCTTCCCGGATCGGAGGGCGTCGGCGACGTCCGCTTCGTTCAGAACCGCGCCGCGCGAGGTGTTGATGATCGCCGCGCCGTCCTTCATCTTAGAGAGGAATGCGGCGTTCACCATCCCGCGCGTCTCGTCCGTCAGCGGGCAATGGAAGGAGACGTAGTCGCTCTCCCGGAGCAGCTCGTCGGGCGTGACGAACCGGATGCCGCCGCACTCCCCGTCGGTCTTCGAGCGCCGCGTCGCAAGGACCCGCATCCCGAACGCCGCGCAGATGTTCGCAAACCGCATCCCGATCGCGCCGCAGCCGTAGACACCGGCCGTTTTGCCGTCGAGCTCGGTGAAGCGCGCCAGCTCGTAATGGAAGCCCGGGATGCCCGTCCAATGCCCCTCGCGCACCATCGCGGCATACGCCGGGAGGTCGAACGCCAGCGCCAGAAGCAGCGAGAACGCCACCTGCGCGACCGAGGCCGTCGAATACCCTGGTACGTTGCAGACCTCGATGCCCTTGGCACGGCAGGCCGCCACGTCGATCATGTCATACCCCGTGCCGAGCGCGGAGACATACCGGAGATTCGGGCAGGCGGAAAGCACGGCGGGGCCGATCTTCACGCGGTTGGTGAAGACGATCTCCGCGTCCCCGATGACGGCGGGGGCCATGTCGTCCGTGATCTTGTCGTGGACCTCGACCTCGCCGAACTGCCGGAGCCAGTCCCAGGAGAGATCGCCCGGATTGACGGCAAATCCGTCGGTAATGACTGTTTTCATCGTTTAGATAATCCTTTCTCCGTCATACAGGAAGACGCCGTAGCCCGTGCCGGTGACGCCGCCGTTCTCTGCGAGATGATCGGCCATGGCGCGGCGCAGCTTCGTGTCGCGGGGGAGCGATGCCGGATCGTAATCCGCCCGATGTCCGAAGACGCGCCAGAGATCCCCGGCCCACTTCCGGTCCTCATGCGCGATGATCTCGAAGCAGTCCATGAACGCGCGGATGTTCGAGTCCGCGGGGAGGAAGCCGTAGTTGCCCGGCCAGAGGAGCCACGAATCGCAGACGAACGCCTGCACACCGGAGCACCCGAAATACCGGTACGCGCGGCGGAATGCGTCCTGCACGAGCGCCGGATCGAGCGGGCCGTCCTCCGGGATGTGGATGTTGACGACGCTGTCTCCCTTCTTCACGGTGATCCCGTTCTTCGTCCAGGATTCGCCGTCGGGATGGAAGGGGACGCGGTGGAATTCGAGGCGTCCGAGGCGAACGATCTCGGCCCGGAGGAAGTTGCAGAACCAGCCCCATTCATAAAAGCCGATGTGTCCGCGCTCCCGCATGCAGGTCTTCGACCAGACGGTCAGCTCCCGCATCGAGGCGATGTAGATCTCGTCGGCGATCCCGCGTTCCCGGTACAGCGCGTGTGCGTTCATGCCGAGCAGGATCCCGACGGCGAGCATCGTGAGGTCATGCTCCTCACCGAGCATGTCCGCGAGCCGCCCGATGGGTCGGGGATCCCCGGGATCGTCGGCGATCAGGGCAAGCTGGCAGGGCGCGGATTCCGCGATGCGTTCGATGAGGGGTTCCGCCGCACGCAAATAGTCCGCGGGCAGGCCGATCGTTTCGGCAAAGGCCACCGGTGAATCGCCGTTCACCGGATCGACGGGGAGGATGCGATGGTCAGTCATAATGCCTCCATATGGATGGAAGGATCAAAGTGTGAAGCCGATCTGCGCCGAGGCCGCGATGAGCCCCGCGCCGACGACGGTGAGGATCAGGGACAAAATCGTCATCCCGCCGAGCTTTTCCCGGAAGAAGAGAGCCCCGAAGAGCGCCGTCAGGACCGTCACGGTCGCCGAGAGCAGCGGGAACTGCACCGACGCGTCGAGCGTGTTCATGCAGCGCAGGGAGAGCAGATTGCCGAGCGTGTTGAGGATCGAATAGGCCGCGGCGCAGGCGAAGAGCAACAGGAAGAGCTTCCCCGTCGTCCCCGTCCGTCCGATGTCATAGAACGCGGCAGAGAGCGGCTTCTTCTCCCCGCGCCGTCCCACGGTCCATGCCGAGACGAGGATCAAGAAGAGCGCAGCCCCGCACCGCAGGAGGGAGCCCGTGAGGACGAAGGCATCCTCGCCGACCGCCGCCGGGGAGATCTGATACATCTTCGAGAAAATGCTGACAAAGCCGTTCGTGAGAAAGATCACGGCGCACCAGAGGACATAGCGCAGGTTCGCGCGCTCCTTCGCCTTCCGATCCCTTCGGATCACCGCGGGGACGAGGGAGAGGGTCAAAATCGCCATGCCGAGCCACTTCCAAACATTCGCCGGTTCTCCGAGGAAAAAGACGCCGTAGAGGAACGGCAGGATCATGCCGCCCGCGAGGCACCACACGCCGATCCCGGAGACGGGTCCCGCCGCCATGGCCGAGATCGTGGCGATGGAGCAGAAGAGCCCCGACGCGGCGTAGAGCACGGCGATCCCGAAGGCGGTCGGATTGATCTCCCGCGGCATGCCGGCTTTGACGAGCAGGAACAGGACCGCCACGCCGCCGGAGACGAGGATGTTCCAGAGACAGACGGCCATCCCGGCCTTCGCGCGCTGCTCGAACCATTTCTGAAAGACGAACTGCAGGGCGAAGAACACGCACGCGCCGAACAGAAGCAGATAGTCCATACGAAGGCCTCCGGGAGGGGATTGCGAATTCGGAATTCAGAATTCAGAATTCAGAATTAAGAATTTAGGCTGCGTTTCACACGTCACTGCGTAAAGAATCATGGAGTACTTGGCAACCGGGTTCCGGATGCGGAAACGATCCCGCTGCACATCGTCATTCCGAGGAAGGCGTCGGGGACGCCTGACGTGGGAATCTCTCCGAACCGGAAGACGGAGGCAGAGTATTGGTGACAATGTCATTCACAGCGTATCCTTCATGGTCCCCGGTTTCTGCTGTTCTCACCAATAACGGAGAGATTGCCACGTCGAAGAGTTTCCGCATCGCGGAAATTCACTCCTCAGCAATGACAAGCTGAAGTTGGATAGGAAAGCCAACCGGCATCCGGTTTGATAGATGAGAGGTCCTCCCGCGAGGGCGGTTTTATCTCTTCACTCTCGCATTGCCGCCCCAGACGCTCCAGACCTGTTCCTCGTCCGCGGGCTGCGCGTAGTCCGTGAGGAAGGTCGTGGCCAGCGCGCCGGTCGCCCAGCCGAACTGGACCCACTTCTCCCGCTCCCAGCCCTTGAGCATCGCGTAGAGCAGCCCTCCGACGAAGCCGTCGCCGCCGCCGATCCGGTCGAGGACATGGATCTCGCGGGGTTCGGCGATGTGCCAGCCGTCCGGCGCCCAGAGGATCGCGCCCCAGAGATGGGTATTCGCGTCCTTCACCTGTCTCAGGGTCGTCGCGAAGACCTCCGCGTTCGGGAACCGCTCCCGCGCGCAGCCGATCATGCCCTTGAAGCTCTCGATCTTCGACGCGAGATCCTTGCCGCCCGCCTCCGGTCCTTCGATGCCGAGCGCGAGCTGGAAGTCCTCTTCATTCCCGACGAGGATGTCCGCGGCCGACGCGATCTCGGTGAACGTGCGGCGCAGCTCTTCCTCCCGGCCCTTCCAGAACGACGCGCGGTAGTTGAGGTCGAACGAGACGAGGGTCCCGTACTTCTTCGCGGCACGGGCGAGCGCGAGGCAGAATTCGCTGGTCTCCGGGGACAGCGCGCCGATCAGGCCGGAGAGGTGCAGGATCTCGACCCCTTCCTCACCGAAGATGCGGTCGGTGTCGAAGTCCTTCACATTGAGCGTCCGGCCCACTTCGCCCGCACGGTCGTTCGCCACGCGGGGACCTCTCGCGCCGGAGCCGCTGTCGCCGATGTTGAACTGATGGCGGTAACCCCACGGGCCGCCCTGCTCGACCTCGGCGCCCTCAGACTCGATCCCGCGGGACCGCAGATTGCGCTTGATGAAGTCGGCGATGGGGCTGTCCTTCACGAAGGTGGTGAGGACCTTGGTTCTCATGCCGAGGTAGGATGCGATCGAGACGACGTTCGATTCCGCGCTCGTCGCCTGCATGAAGAAGGTGTCCGAGGACTGCACGGGCTGTCCGTTCATCGGGCAGATCCGCACGCCCATGGAGGTCGGAACGACGATGGCGTACTTGCAGTTTTCTTTCAGTTTCATGATCGTAAGCTCCGTTCAATGTAGAATGTTGATTTCGGGATGCATCAGTCGTCAAACTTTGCGAGCATCTTTTCGAGGGTTTTATTCACGACCTTTGAGGTCTTCGCCCACTTCGACGCGACGTCGCGGTCGTGGTTCATCGTCATATAGATGAGGGTGTTGGCGAAGTCGCCCGGGTCGTAGATCTGCCCGAGGTCGTAGATGCGGCTCGAGAAGATCGTGTCCATCATGTCCCGGCTCTCCTGATCGCGCGCGACCTTGCCCTTGAGGTTGATCTCATAGTATTCCGGCAGGACGCGGTAGTGCGATTCGGACGCCAGCGCCTCGACGAAATACCCGGTCATCTCCACGTCGTACGCGCACTGCGGGATGCAGGTCAGCGTCCCGACGTACGGGTTGACGGAGCTGTAATACCGGCTCTGGCTCTCGTCGCGCAGCGGGACCGGCGAGATGCCGAAGTCGATGTCCATCGCGCGCAGGTTCTCGACGTCCGCGAACCGGATCCAGAGGAAGAGGGACTGCTTCTGCTCGAACATCTTCACCATGTTGTCGGTGTAGTCCTCGCCGAAGGTGATCATGACGTTCATGCAGTAGTCCTCCTGGTAGAGGAGGTCGAAGATGCGGTCGAGCGTGTCGGAACCCTGCTCCGTCATGAGCGTCGGCTCGGGGATGTCGTCGGCGTTCTTCGTCATGACGGCCTGTCCGAAGCCGTTGAAGAAGCTCGTCAGGGTGTCGCGCTGGAAGAGCAGGCCGTAGAGGTCCTCCTTCGTGCGCTTGCCGTCGCCGTCGAGATCGGCGGAAACGGACGTCGCCATCGCGTAGAGGACATCGTAGGTCCACTTCCCCTCGCGGACAAGGTCGTAGAAGCTGCCGTAGGTGCCGAGGAAGCCGTAGTCCTCATAGACGGGCTTCGAGAACACCATCGCGGTCGTCGCCTGCTTGTCCATCAAGGTGATGTCGGTCGCCGCGCCGTAGAGCTTGTGCTTGATCGAGACCTCGGCGACGGAGTTCTGGTCGTACCACGGCTTCGTGAGATCGAGGCTCGATACCGAATGGAGCTCGACGAAGGAGCCGTCCTGCGCCTTCGAGGAGAACGTGCGGAGCTGGACCGTCGCGAGGTCCGCGCTCTGGTCGCCGGATTTGATCGCGGTCGAGAGCTCGCCGGAGAGGTTGAGGGTCTTGCGGGAGACGACCTCGCAGTTGTATTTTTCGGAGACCGTGCCGTTGCGGTTGAAGACGGCGTCGTTGATCGCCTCGCCCGTCAGCTCCTCCGCGCCGATGTCGCGCTGCGTCCAGAGCGGGATCGTGTGGTCGTTGTTGAGGATCTGGAAGGCGTGGCCGCCGAAGTCGAGATCCGCCGGGAGATCGGGATCGATGCGCTCTTCCCCGGCGACGGCTTCCGGCTCGTCGTCCTCTGCGGCGGGTTCGGCGTCGACTGTCTGTGCCGGGGTATCCGCGGGCGCGTCGCTGTTGGTCCCGCCTTTCTCGGAGCATCCGGTAAGGGCGGCGAGGAGCAGGAGCGCGGCAAGAAGGAGGGAAATGATCTTTTTCATGGGAATCATGTGGAAACCTCCGTTTTTTTTGCAAAATTAGGACACCTCATCCGGTGTGACGGTCCACCCGACTTCATCAAAGTCTTACAATGCAAATAATCTGAAACCGGGTTCCGGATGTTGCGATTGATAAACTTCACATTGTCATTCCGAGGAAGGCGTCCCGAGACGCCTGACGTGGGAATCTCTCCAAACCGGAGAATGTAGGCAGAGCATTGGTGACAATGTCATTCACAGCAGATCCGTCATGGCCCCCGGTTTCCGTCGTGCTCACCAATTTCGGAGAGATTGCCACGTCGTGATCCTCAGGGATCGCTCCTCGCAATGACAAGCTGAAGTTGAGCAAGTCAGACAACCGGCACCAAGTTTGCTTTTGCGGCAGCCCTTCCTCACATGAGTTGCTTGCAGATGACACTGAAATCACACATTATACTGCGTCGAGGCGGTGGTGCCGACCTCGCCGTGGTTCCAGTCCGTGTGGAAGAACGTCCCGCGTTCGGCGTCGATCCGCTCGTAGGTGTGCGCGCCGAAATAATCGCGCTGGGCCTGCAGCAGGTTCGCCGGGAGACGCTCGGTCCGGTAGCCGTCGAAATAGGAGAGGGCCGACGTCGTCGCGGGCATCGGAACGCCGGAGAGGATCCCCGCCGCCGCCACTCTGCGCCAGCCGTCCTCCGCTTTCGTCAGGGCCTCGCGGAAGTAGTCGTCGAGCATGAGGTTGGCGATGGACGGATCGCGGTCGAAGGCGTCCTTGATGCGGCCGAGGAAGACGGAGCGGATGATGCACCCGCCGCGCCACATCAGGGCGATCCCGCCGTAATTGAGGTTCCAGCCGTATTCCTTCGCCGCCGCCCGCATGAGGGAGTACCCCTGCGCGTAGGAGACGATCTTCGAGGCGTAGAGCGCCGCCTTCATGTCCTCGAGGAATGCCGCGCGGTCGCCCTCGAACTTCTTCGCCGGACCCGTGAGGATCTTCGACGCCGCGGTGCGCTCTTCCTTGACCGCGGAGAGGCAGCGGGCGAAGACGGCCTCGCCGATCAGCGTGAGCGGGATCCCCTCGTCGAGCGCGGAGATCGCGGTCCACTTGCCGGTGCCCTTCTGTCCCGCCGTGTCGAGGATCTTGTCGACAAGGGGAGCCCCGTCGTCGTCCTTGCGCGTGAGGATGTCCGCCGTGATCCCGATGAGGTAGCTGTCGAGCTCGCCGCGGTTCCATTCGGCGAAGACCTCGGCCATCTCGTCCGCCGTCATGCCGAGGTAGTCGCGCATGAGCTGGTAGGCCTCGCAGATCAGCTGCATGTCGCCGTATTCGATGCCGTTGTGCACCATCTTCACGTAGTGGCCCGCGCCGTCCTCTCCGACCCAGTCGCAGCAGGGCGTGCCGTCCTCGACCTTGGCGCAGATGTCCTGTAGGATCGGCTTGACGCGCGGCCACGCTGCCGGGGAGCCGCCGGGCATCATGGACGGGCCGATGAACGCGCCTTCCGCGCCGCCGGACACGCCCGTTCCGATGTAGAGCATCCCGGCCTCCTCGACCTTTTTGCACCGCCGCTGGGTGTCCGGGAAGTGCGAGTTGCCGCCGTCGATGAGAATGTCGCCGGGATCGAGCAGCGGCAGGAGCTTGTCGATGGTCTCGTCGACCGGGGAGCCCGCGCGGATCATCATCATGACCACACGCGGCGTCGAGAGCGCGCCGACGAGCTCCTCAAAGGAGTGCGCCGGGATGAAAGCGTGACCCGCGCCGCGCCCCGCGATGAACTTGTCGACCACGCCGTCCCATACGTCGAACACCGCGACCGTATAGCCGTGCCGCTCCATGTTCATGGACAGATTTTCCCCCATGACCGCCATGCCGATCATGCCGATATCCGCTTTGTTTTTCATGAGCATCTCCTTTTGTCAGAACCGACATTCCAATTCTTAATTCTGAATTCTGAATTCTGAATTATTAATTCCTCATTTGCTCCAGCACACGGCACGGGATCCTCAGATTCCCAAGGCCCCGGCCGATCGCAATGTGCGGCTTGAACGTGCCGTGGAAGTCCGTGCCGCCGGAGATCTTCAGACCGTATTTCGCGGCCAGTCCCCGGTATTCGCGCTCCATGTCCGGCGTGTAGTCCGTGTAGTACCCTTCGATCCCCGATAGTCCCTCCGACGCGAGCCGCGCGACGAAGGCGTCGAGGACGTCCGGGGGCTTTTTCGTCAGGTGCAGGTGCGCGAGATACGCCTCCCCGCCCGCGTCTCTCACGAGCTGTACGGCTTCGGTGTCGGTCAGCGCCTGCGCGTCGGAATAGCAGGGCCGCCCGACGTTGAGCCATTCGCGGAAGGCGTCCGACGGGCTCTTCGAATACCCTTTGTCCGTCATGATGCGGGCGATGTGCGCGCGGCAGAGGATCCCGCCGGAGAGGGCCTTCACCTCGTCGAGCGTCACGTCCATGCCGTGCTCGCGGAGCATGTCGCAGGTCTCGGCGATCCGCTCGCAGCGGACCTTTCGGATGTACCCGACGGCTTCCTTCAGGACCTTCGCGTCGGGGTCGATGAAATAGCCGAGGATGTGCGTCTCGGTGTCGGACGCCGCGGAGAATTCGATCGCCGGGATCACCTCGATCCCGCAGTCCTCCCCGGCCCGCATCGCCTCCGCGAGCCCGTCCGTCGTATCGTGGTCGGAGACGGCGACGGCCGAGAGCCCCGCAGCCTTGGCGTGCCGCACGAGCTCGGCGGGCTTCATCGAGCCGTCCGACGCCGTCGAATGGGTGTGCAGATCGATCAGCTTTTCCATGTCATGTCCTCGACCAGAGCCCGAGCGCGGGGTTGCTGATGTAATAGATCCGCTCGCCATTGACCTCGTTCCAGCCGTCCGTCAGCACCGCGGGATCGTATTCCGCCGCCGCCTCGTCATACGGACGGTAGAGGAAGTTCGCGCCCTCGATTTCTTCCTTCGAGAGGCCCTTCGTGCAGTAGGTGATCGAAAACCGCCCGTCGGAGGAGCCGTGGATGAGGTGCGCCGCGACGGAGAGGTTCTCGGCAAGATCAGCGTTTTTCGGATCGGCGACGAGCTTCAAGACGTTTTCCCGCCCGACATAGCCGTACTTGCGGATCAGGCAGTCGTTTTCCGCGTCCTCGCCGAATTTCACAACGCCCGGCGCGAGCACGATGAGTTCCCCGCCGTCGGCGATCGCCATGCGCGTGCGGTAGACCGCCTTGTTGCCGAGCCATGTGGACTTGAATTCCCGCGGATCGAGATAGACGACCACCTTCCGGAAGGGCTCGTCCGTCTTGATGAGGTTGATCTTCTGGCTGTGCTCGACCGCCGCCTCGAAGTTCGCGCGCTCCCTGCCCACATAGAGGCCGTGGATGTTCGTTTTGTCCCCGGTGTTCGTCGTGCAGGTGAGCAGATAGGTGAGCGGGACGTCCCTCAGAAAATGCTCCTCGGCATAGTCGAAGACGCGGCGCACGGGGGAGAAATCGCGGCCCATGATGCGCTCGAGCCCGTAGAACGCGCCGAGCATGTGGGAGGAGTTGATCATCGACGAGCCGCCGCAGCCGACGAAGATGTTCTTCGAGTAGTTCGCCATGCCGACGACCTCGTGCGGGACGACCTGTCCGACGGAGAAGATGCGGTCGTATTCCCCGGAGACGATGCGCCGGTTGACCTCGACGTCGATCGCCGTGTCGACCAGCCCTTCGGACACCTCGCGCACGAAGGAGGCCGGGACCTCGCCGATCTTCACGACGTCCGTGCGCCAGTTGTGCACGATCAGGTCCTCGTAGTTCACGCGTCCGAGGAAGAAGGCCTCGCACTCCTCCCTCGTCATCGGGGCGTGGGTGCCGAGCGCGGGCATGACGTCGATCTTCGCGCGCTCCCCGATCTCGTCGATGATCATCGCGGTGATCTTGCCGGCGCCGGAATACATCCGGGTGAAGTCCGGCGGCAGGATGAGGATGCGCTCCGCGTCCGCCGCGTATGTGAGGATGGTCTCTGAAATGGCCTGCCGAAGGCTGTCGTCCGTCAGCCCCTGTTCGCTGAGATAAAACATGACCGGTTCCTTTCGGTGGAGTTCGTCGTTCTGTCTTATTTTAGCACGAAGGGGAGAAGATGTCAAGCACAACATGGCCTCACTTTACGATACGTCTCCCTTCCTCTTGTCCAGCATCTCATAGCTCCTTTTCAGGGCCGCCTCGAAGAATTCGTCGGTGTCGAAGGAGCCGCCGTCGGACGGTGCGGATGGCTTCGGCGGGGATCTCCGGCGGTCCTCATGCACCCACTTGAAGATCGTGGCGCAGCAGTCGGCATAGGTCTTCCCCGTCGACGCGATGTGCTCGGACAGGCGCTCGATGTATTCGTCCGCTTCCGGCAGTTCGCGCCGCAGCCGCTCGAGCTGAGCGTCCGTCAGGGGGACGTTCGAGAAGCTGCCGCGGAGGGTGACGTCCTCTCCCCCGGGGACCGTTACGCCGAACAGCGCAGCTGCGTCCTCCTCTGCGAAGCGATCCTCACGCTCTTCTGCGCGCGCGGGCGAGTTATTTTCCCTCGCACTCGCATTCGTAATCGCATTTGTCTTTACTTTGTCTTTGTCTTTATTTGGCATCCGTTCGCATGCGTCCGCATCCATCGGCATGCGTTCGTATGCGTTCGCATCCGTCGGCATGCGTTCGCATAACGAGGTAATCTGGTCGCTGCGGTCCCTCTGCCAGCGTTTGCGCGCGGATGCCCGGCTTTTCTCGCATTTCTCCTCGTAAGCCTCGCCGCTCAGATCGATGTCGCGGCAGAGCATTGTATAGAGCGGGATGAGGGCGGGCTTCTTCATCGGCTCGCGCTCGCCGGAATTGAAATAGTGCAGGCTCCCCCGCACGAGCGCGCCGATCTGCGCGTCGGAGAGGGTCGAAAAGATCTCTTCATAGGAACCGTACATCGGAAAATAGGCAATCGCCATTCCATTCCTCCTTTTCATCTCGGTCGTCTCAGGTTCGTGTTGTGATGGGCTGCTGCAAGACACAACGGGGCAGATCGTACCTTACAGGACTATTATACCACATTTTTTCTTCCTTGTCAATAGCTGCGATTATTGCATGAGTCCATGTAATATTTTAGCTATTTTTTGTGGACTGACGCCGGAGAAAACGGACGCCGCGCTTCCGAGACGAGGATCCCCTTTTCCCGCTCTGCCGAAAAACCGACAAAAAAACCTGCTCCCGCCGCCGCATTTTTTCCTTTCTCCTCCTTGACGAAACGGGAGATTTCCGGTATAATAAAGAAGATCTTTCTGTGACTGACGGAACGGGAATCGTCTCCCCTCGG